>JANPCL010000084.1:0-4142 GCA_031430915.1 Hyphomicrobiales bacterium | reverse complement strand
GAAGCCATTGATCGTGCGATCACACGCAAGCCGTAGCTAATTTTCCTTCACGATACGACCATCAACAACTTCGATGATGCGATCGCAGCGCTGCGCCAGATCGAGGTTGTGGGTGACGATCAGGAAAGTGGTTTTGTCTTTCACGTTCACGCGCCTCATCATTTCAAAGACCGTGTCGGTAGATTTTGTATCCAGATTCCCTGTTGGTTCATCAGCCAAAATATGGGCAGGGTTCATGGCCAACCCTCGTGCAATGGCCACGCGCTGCTGCTGTCCACCCGACATGTTGTTGGCGAGGTTGTCTTCCCACTTATCAAGATCCATCTCGGCCAGCAGCGCGTGCGCTCGTTCGCGCATGGCCGCATTTGGAAAGCGCTGATCGACCAGCATTGGCATCATCACGTTTTCAAGTGCCGTAAATGCGGAAATCAGGAAATGGCTTTGGAAGACAAAGCCGATACTGTGGCCGCGCAGCTTGGTCAGCTCACTATCGTTGAGGTCAGCGGTGTTCTGGCCATTGATGAACAGTCGGCCTGCACTTGGCCGATCCAGCAGACCGATGATATTCAGCAATGTGCTTTTTCCTGATCCCGATGGTCCCATCAAAGCGACGAATTCGCCGTGCTGCAAGATGAGATCAATTTGATGCAGAACTTCAACTTCCGCAGGCGATCCCGGATTGTAAGTCTTGCTCACAGCTTCAAGCTTCAGAACTGGGGAAGCGTCAACCACGCATAGCCACCACAGGATCAAGCTTCGCGGCCCGGAAAGCAGGCATGGCTGCGGCGGCAACGCCTGTTGTTATGGCCAGAAGGATAGCGATGACAAATAACGAAGGTTGCAAGACAAAAGGGAAAATCTCTTTTCCGTCTGCCTGCCTGACAATAGTATGAAAAACCACGAAGGCTGCACCACCGAGGGCTGAGCCCGCGAGGGATCCGAAAAAACCCAACACGCCGCCCTGTAAAAGAAAAACGGTAAGTATCTGTTTCTGCGATGTCCCCATGGCGCGAAGTATCCCAATCTCCTTCGAGCGTTGAATGACAGACACCACCATGACACTGGCAATGCCAAACGCGACTGACAACCCAACGAAGCCTTCAATGATGCCAAACGACGTCTCCTGTGTATTCACCGCGACGAAAAAATCCGCATTGGTTTTGATCCAGCTTTCAACCTTGTTGCCTGTCGATGCCTCTATGGACTGCGCGATGGTTTCTGCTCCGTAGGCATCTTGGACATTGACATTGATGGAGGTTACGCCACCTGCAAGGTTGGCAAGGGTTTGTGCTGTTCGCAGGGCTACAAAAGTGGTTCGCCCGTTCGCACCCTTGTTGCCCAAGTCAAAAATTCCACTGACTGTTAAAACGCGAGCTGTAGTGTTGGCACCTGTCACATTGAATTTATCGCCAATTGTCACACCAAGGTTTTTAGCAAGTTCAGTACCGATGATTATGCTTTCGCTACCTAGCACGACCATGCCGAGTGTCAGATAGTCCTGTAGTTTGACGATCCTGAAATAACTGTCTGCATCTATACCCGTCAGCGAGATGGACTGAGTTGTGTCTCCGCGAGTAGCGAGCGCTGACGTCGATATGGTTGCGGACACATCGGTGATGTCGTTTCGTTGCAGGAGTTGCCTGTTGATGGACTGCCACTGATCGATGGACCGCAACCGCTGCGCTGGCCGTTGTTCCACCTGCAGCACGACAAATCCGGGCAGGGCCAAACGTAACGGCCGTGCGACTTCATCTTGCGGAATAATCTGGATGTGTGGCTGAGATGTGAGGACGCGGGAAATAAAATTGGATTGCAAAGACGTCAGCAGTGCCGACATGAAAACAATAACAGCAACACCGATAGCAATGCCGATAATGATGAACGCAGTTTGCATCCGGCCTTCTTTCAGAAAGCGGATGGCGGCTGTCCACTCAAATGGGGTCCAACTGTTCATGGTGTGTTGTTGGGAGCAGCAATTCTGACTTTGCTACCTTCGTTGACCGTCGCCAGCGTTGCGGGAATAATCTTGTCACCCTCAGCGAGACCACTTAGAATTTCAACTTTACCTGAGCTGATCAATCCAATTTTTACGGTCTGACGCAGGGCGCGGCCATTATCCACTTTCAACACCCATGGTGTGTCGCTGGCGGGTTCATGTACATCAGCAAACTCCATGACCAGCGCCTGTTGGCGGCTGGCGACGCCAATATCAACAGAGACCGTCATGTCTTGGCGGATGTAACTTGGCGGATCGGTGACTTTGAGTTTCACTTCCACTGAAGCGCGTTGCAGGTCAACCGCCGGATTGATGAAAGCTACTTTGACTGGAAAAGTCTGCTTGCCATAGGCATCTGCTGATGCAATTGCATCCTGACCAAGCTCCACCAGCCCCAAATTTTTCTCGTCGATTTGCACCACAATTTGAACATCACCCGCTGGAGACAATTGCATAAGCTCCATGCCCGGCTGTATGACGTTTCCAGCCTCTACGCTGCGCGCGATCAGCATGCCGCCGCTCTCGGCCTTGATTTCTGAATATCCCAACCTAACCTTGGCAGCTGCCAAACCCGCCTGCGCTTGCGCCAATTGGGTTTCGGCCAGCACGTAATCGCTTCCACCCGGACGGTTGGTCAAAACTTGCAGTTCTGCTTCGCCGCTTTGAGTTTTTGCAACAGTGAGCGCCTTCTCGGCTTCCTCCCGCGCTGCGCGGGTACCAACGCCACTTTTCGCTAATTTTGCTGCTCGATCATAAATTTGTTGGGCATTCTGAAGCGTCGCCTTTGCCCCACCCAACGTTTGCTCAGCCAACGGCAAGGCGAGTTCGGTGATCTGGCGAATGCGCGCTTCGGTTTGCGCGACTTGTCCTTCGGCTAGCACAACGCTTGTTCGAGCTTCACTGTCATCAAGCACAACAAGTGTATCGTCTTTTAACACGGTATCGCCCTCTGCAACGGGGATGCGGACAACCACGCCTGCAATGCGACTGCTCACCGCGACACGGAAAGGTGTCTCGATATGTCCGCTGGCGACCAGTGTTTGCACGAGGTTGGTGCGAATGACTGGTGATACCGTTACGACAGGACCAAGCACCAAAGGTGCGCCATAGACCCACGCTAAGACCGCAATACCGACGGCCGCCAGTGCACCCGTTAACCAAGGCCACACGCGGCTCCATTTGAATTTTTTCACTTCGACGCGCTCAGCTTGTGGTGGATTTGCCGGCACCAAAACAGGCTTGGCAGCAGGCGCAATCGGGAGCGGGTGCACGGTGGCCATACCCGGTTAGTCCTTCGCCACACGGATGACCAGCTTGCCGAAATTCTTTCCCGTTAATAGTCCGATAAATGCTTCTGGAGCTTTTTCCAATCCATCCACAACGTCTTCACGGTACTTAATTCTGTTCTCCCAAATCCACGACTCCATTTGGCCTTTGAATTCGCCAAAGCGCTCGGCGTAGTCATTGAAAATGATAAAGCCTTGGACTTTGAGACGTTTGCTGAGAACCGTGCGTGCAAACGCCCCGAGGCGGTCTGGGCCTTTCGCTGAACCCGTGTCGTTATAGTTTGCAATAAGACCACAAAGTGGAATGCGGGCTTTTGCATTCAGCAGTGGCAGAACCGCATCAAATACTGCACCGCCGACACTTTCAAAATAAACATCAATGCCTTTTGGACATACTGCTGCCAACCGCTTGGGCAGATCATCACCGCGATGGTCGATGCAGGCGTCAAAACCCAACTCTTTAACAACATAACGACATTTCTCAGGTCCTCCTGCAATGCCAATACTGCGGCAGCCTTTGATCTTGGCAATTTGCCCCACAACTGACCCAACTGCTCCGCTAGCTGCGGCGACCACAACGGTTTCACCGGTCTTTGGTTGGCCGATGTCGAGCAATCCCATATAGGCCGTAAAGCCAGGCATTCCGAGAACGCCGAGCGACATTGACGGCTGTTTCATTGCCTTATCAAGTTTGGTCAGTCCCTTGCCATCAGAGATGGAATAGTCTTGCCAGCCGCAGTAACTCAGAACCAGATCGCCCACCTCAAAACCAGCGACATTTGAAATTTCCACCCGCGAAACCGTGCCGCCTTCCATCACCTCGCCAACTGCTACGGGTGCAGCATAGGACGGCCCGTCAC
>JANPCL010000083.1:0-32216 GCA_031430915.1 Hyphomicrobiales bacterium | reverse complement strand
ATGGCCAGCATCAACATGTTGAGCACGAGTTTAACTTCGGCCTTGGGGCGGTTTTCGCGCGGAGCTTGCCAGTCCAGCCGGATTTTTTCATCGCCGACAAAGGCAATTGCGATTTCGCCGGCTTCACCCATGTCGATCTGTGCGCCGGCGGAGCCTGAAGCCCCAAAGGCGATGCGGCAGAATTTCAGCTTCGCTGTTGCGGTCTTGGCGGAAGAACGGACCATATCAAGAGCGGTTGCCTTCATGTCGGCATCCACCTCGGGGTCGTCCATCAGCTCGAGGCCATTGGCGATGGCCCCCACGGGCGAGATGATATCGTGGCACACTCGCGAACACAGCAAGGCCGCAAGATCAAGGTCTGAAAGCTTCATATCCATCGTCAACTATTCCCCCAAGGATCGTGCAGAACTGATTCGGTGTTGACCTATAACAAATCCCGAGGATTTTTTCCGCATTGACGCGAGGGGGCACCGTCAGTCATAGAGCCGCCACCGTCGCTGCCCACAAGGCCACACATGTCCAAGCTTACCCCTTCTGCCAATGTCATGTCGCTGTTGCGTCTGGCCCAAGTTGCCGCCCGCGAGATCATGACGGTTTATGCGTCTGACTTTGCCGTGGCCTCAAAGGCTGATCTGTCGCCCGTCACCGAAGCGGACGCGCTCGCCGAGAAGGTCATTCTCAAGGGATTGAAAGACGCCTGGCCAGATATTCCCGTACTGGCCGAAGAGTCAGCCGCAGCTGGCCATGTGCCCACATTGGGAGAGCGGTTCTTCCTTGTGGACCCGCTGGACGGCACCAAGGAGTTCCTCTCTCGCAATGGCGAGTTCACCGTCAATATCGCCCTTGTTGAACAGGGCCGCCCGGTGATGGGTGTGGTCTATGCCCCCGCGATCCAGCAAATGTTTTGGGGAGAAATGGTGACAGGTGCCGGATTTTCTCCCGTCGCGGTTGGTGACAGTCTCACCGATGTGGTGTGGAAAAAGCTGCAGGTGCGAAAACCACCCGAGGATGGCCTGACCGTAGTGGCCAGCCGCAGCCACATGGATGCGCAGACTGCAGGCTATCTCGAGTCCTGCAAAGTAAAGTCGCTCCGCTCCTCCGGTTCCTCGCTGAAATTCTGTTCCGTCGCCATGGGCGAAGCCGACCTCTACCCCCGCTTCGGCCGCACCATGGAATGGGACACGGCGGCGGGACAAGCGGTGCTGGAAGCGGCGGGCGGCAAGGTGTGCAATGTAGATGGCACGCCGCTACGATACGGCAAAGCCGAGCGGGGCTACGACAATCCGGCGTTTATTGCTGGCGGTTAAAGGGACCTCATCCGGCCTTCGGCCACCTTCCCCAGAGGGGAAGCACTTGTTGCAATACCACCCTAAACTATCAACATTGAGGGATGACTACCACCCAGTCGCTTCTCCCCTGGAGAAGCTGCCCGAAGGGCGGATGAGGTCCCTTCCCTCAATCCTGCTTCAAATAAAACTCACCCGTGGAGCTGTTCACCGTCTGCGGAAGTTGCACGCCTTCTGTCATTTCTGACGCTGTGGTGCGCACACGTTTGAACATGGTGTCGACTTCGATGTTGGGGGTTTCGATGTGTTGCAGCAGTGCCATGGTGAAGGGTGAGTTTACGCCATCACCGTCGGCTGCAACTTCATTGGGTTGGGTTGCAAAAGCGATGAGCACGCCTTCGGCTTTCATGTCGGCGAGACCGGACCGATTGTCAACCGCGCGGCTTGCGACCTTGGCCAGTTTCACTTTGATGGAACGGCTCAGGGGATTGTTGCGGCAGGCGTCCAGCACCAGCATGCGCATGCCCTTGACGGTTTTGAGGTCGTCGAGAATAGCATCGGCGGCAATGAATTTGTGTTTGAGGTCGGCCTGGTTTTCGGCTGAGCCATCGACTGGCATAAGATAATTCACACCGTCTACCTGCATGCCGTGGCCAGCATAGAACACCATGGCTGCGTCGGCCCCTTCGGCCTTCACGGCGAATTGGTACATCGCATCTGACATGGCGATCTTGGTGGCGTCGGTTGCAAGCACGACTTCAAAACCCAGCCGCGCCAGGGCTGCGGCCACGGCTTTGGCATCATTGACGGGATTGGGGAGGGCCATGCCATCAGGGTAGGCACTGTTGCCAATGACGAGGGCAACACGGCGGCCAGGAGGCAAAGATTTGGCGGGTGCAGTGGCTTCAGGTTTTTTGGGCGTTTCAACTGTAACCTCAGGTGACACTTGCCTGCCATTCGCGTTCAGCATCGCGGCCTGAACAGTGTTCATGGTCTTCAGGTTGTCGGCATCATCGGGTTTCATGGACAAGGCTTTGTCGGCGTCTGCCTTTGCACCTTCAAGGTCAACCAAGGCCAGTTTGGCCTCGGCGCGCTGGCGATAGTAGCTGCTGTCTTCGGCAAAGAGCGCGATGGCTTTGCTGAAATCTGTCACAGCGTCAGCGAAACGACCTTTCGCCAGAAAGGCGGCACCACGGGTATCACGAAAACTTGCATCTTCGGGACTGAGAGAAACGGCCTTTTCAGCGTCAAGGATAGCACCATCAATGTCGCCGCGTTTTTTGCGTATCCAGCTTCGAATGTTGTAGGCATCTCCACCATTGGGAAAGAGTTTGACCAGTGCGTCGGCTTCTGTTGCAGCCTTGTCAATTTTACCAAGGTCGTAATAGGCCTCAATCCGGTTTGCCTGGGCCAGTACATATTTCGGATCGAGCCTGACAGCCTGATTCAAATCGGCCAGTGCACCATCATATTGTTTCAATCTTTGCAGTGCAGCGCCCCGGTTGTTCCAACCGTCGACATTTTTCGGATCTGCCTTGATGACGAGGGAATAGTCGCTGGCGGCTTTTTGGTACTCACCACGCTTGAAATAGACTTCACCACGGTTGATCAAGGGCTGGACGTATTTGGGGTCGCGTTTTATCGACTCGGCATAGTCAGCTATCGCCTCATCGAGCTTGCCAAGCCTGAACCTTGCATAACCGCGGTTGTTCCAGGAGACGGCGTCCTTGTCATTCAGCTTGATCGACGCGTCGGCATTCTGGAAAGCTTTTTCATACTCTCCGGCCTCTATAAATCCCCAGCTGAGATTTGTTAAGGCAACCGCCCGGTTTCCGGTTGACTGAGCGTCATCAATGGCCACTTTGGCGCAGACATCAAGAACGTTTTCGAGAGTGGATTTGTCACAGGCGTCATAGTCTTCGTCGGCACCTGCAAGGGCCAGAGGCGCACAGCCGAGCATGAGGCCAGTTATCATCACGTGTAGGAGGCGCGTTTGCATTATTTAGTCCCTCGACTATCAGCAGCTGAAATTCTTACTCCCGGTTTCTGCCACAATCAAGCTGAACGGCGGCTGAACCTTCTTCGGCAATTGTTAACCATGCCGAAACCTCTGCCGTCCTAAAACCTCAAAAGGACGGAATTCCGCCCTTGGATTGCCGCATGTCCGGCGCAGATTCCAAGGCACATATTTGACGAGGTTGCAGCATGATCCGCAGAGCTTTATTCGCCACGGCCGTTTTCACCGCCATTGCTGCGGTGTCAGCCCCATCGTTTGCCCAGCAGACCGGCAGCATTTCGAAGAAACAGCGCCGCAGCACGGAAACCTATTCCACCGAGGAAATCATGACCAAGGGACATGAGACCTTTGGCAAGGCCAGCCGCGGCATCGCGCAGGCTATTGAGTATGCCTTCCAGTCGCAGGGTGAGCCTACGGCCTATATCGTCGGCGAAGAAGGATCCGGCGCCTTCGTTGGCGGGCTGCGCTACGGCGAGGGCAAGATTTACTACAAGAACGGCACAGCGCAGCGGATTTATTGGCAGGGTCCCTCCATTGGCTGGGACTTTGGCGGCAATGGCTCGCGCACCATGGTGCTGGTTTATGGTTCGGAACAACCGGAAGACCTGTATGATCGGTTTGCCGGTGTCGAAGGCACGGCCTATCTTGTGGGCGGGGTTGGCGTGAACTTCCAGAAACACAACAATATTACGCTTGCCCCCATTCGCACCGGCGTGGGCGCGCGTTTGGGGGCCAATATTGGCTACCTGAAATATTCCGCCAAGCCGACCTGGAACCCGTTCTGATAACTTTCCGTATTAACCACCTCTGACACTGGCAGCGGCGTTAACTTTGCGTTAAGCCTGTCTGGTCCGCCCTTTGCAATTCCTGTCTGTATCGATGACTGAAGGGGCGAAGTGGGTGGTGTGATGTCTCAAACAGAGACTTTGTTGTTATTTGTGCTGGGCTTTGCTGTCGCCCTGTTCGTGGTGTTGCTGTTCGGACGCGGACTGTGGGCGCTGATGGGGTCGTGGTCCGGCTGGCGCGAAGCCCGCAAGGTGCCTGCGGCCATTCGTGAATTGCAGGCCGAGCGTGATGGTCTCAAGGCCGAAAAGGCGATGATGGCACAAAAGCTTGAGGCTTCTCTCAATGACATGAAAATGCGCATGGCCGAGCAGATGGCGGAAGTGTCACGCAATCGCAACCGCCTGCTTGATCTAGGCCAGAGTTTGAAAGAGCGCGACGAAAGCGTGGTGCATTTGCGCCAGCAGGGCGACGACAAGGTTGCCCAGCTGGGTTCATTGCAAACCCAGGTCGAGGAAAATGTGAAGGCGATCAATCTGGCCTATGCCAAGGTGGCGCAAAAGGATGACGAGTTGGCCAAGATGCAGGCCTTGCTCAAGGAATCGCAGGCGACACTGCTGATGCGCGACGAAAAAATCCGCAACTTGATTGATGAGACCAAGGCGATGCGCGAACTGGTGGGAGATCGCGTCAGTACACCAGTCAACAGACCGGAACGTGGTTTCACACCCGCCCTTGTCCCGACCACCAATGCCTTTGACCAGCGCTTTGCAGCCAGCGGCGGAAATCCACTGATTGCGGAGTCAGATATCGGTCAAACAGCAGCTGACACCATTTCTGACATGCGTGACGCAGACGAGCTGGACCGGGGAGTCTCCAACGTGTTGTCACTGGCCGAGAGGGTGCGTGGTTTGCAGACGGGAATGAAGAAGCCCTGAGATTTGGTGCTCCCTACGGGAATCGAACCCGTCTTTACAACGTGAGAGGCTGTCGTCCTGACCGATAGACGAAGGGAACTACCAGCGCAGGGTAACAGGATGGAAGCGGTATTGGAATAGCTTTGTGGCGAAGTCCTATGGCTTCACACTCCGTATGATGATCTTGCGTTTTGCCACATCGATCACCAGCAGTTCCGCATCTGTGACAATCGCCAGATTGTTGCCGTCTATCGCCAGTTGGCGGATGGCGGCCGGATCTACCCCCAGCTCCATAACCGCGTCTTTCACTCCAACAGGCACCTTGTGCGTGGCTTTCCAGATAATCCCGCCAATCAGGGCCAGAAACAGCAGAATCATGACCAAGCCCAGAATTTTCACGAGGCGGAGCAGACCCTTGGAAGGTCCGGGGTAGACTGGTGGCGTCTCTGTGCTATCGCTGGTCATATGACATCCCTTCCTGAGACTCGTGTGGCCGTGGCCGAAGACGCTGACCGCCTGGACCGCTTTTTGGCCAAACGTTTTGCTGACGTCAGCCGCGCCCGCTTCCAGCGCCTTATTGCCGAGGGCCATGTCTTTGTCGAGGGGCAAGCGATTGACGATTCGGGATTCAAGCTAAAACCATCGCAGCGAGTCGAAATTAATTTTCCTCCCGCAATTGCGGCGGAACCGATTGCCGAAGATATTGCGCTCGATGTGGTGTTTGAAGACAAACATGTCATTGTAATCAATAAGCCTTCTGGCCTTGTCGTGCATCCGGCAGCGGGGCATGAGAATGGCACCTTGGTCAACGCCCTGATAGCTCATTGTAGTGACTCGCTATCAGGTATTGGTGGGGTCAAGCGACCGGGTATTGTGCACCGTCTCGACAAGGATACGTCCGGGTTGCTGGTCGTTGCGAAGAACGATGCGGCGCACACCAGTCTGTCAGAGCAGTTTCACGCACATGGCCGGGATGGGCGGCTGGAGCGGGCTTATCTGGCTTTCGTCTGGGGCGTACCCCAGCGCCCGACGGGCATGATGACCACGGGAATCGCCCGATCCACCGTAAACCGGCAGAAAATGGCCGTCAGCCAGCGGGCCGACGCCAAGGAGGCCATTACGCATTATGTTGTAAAGGAGCGCTTTGGCGACGTGGCGTCTCTGGTGCAGTGCAACCTTGAGACGGGCCGCACCCACCAGATACGTGTGCATATGGCGCATATCGGCCATCCCCTGTTGGGCGACGGAGTCTATGGGGGCGGTTTCAAGTCGGCCCTGTCGAAACTACCGGAAAACTCGCAAATGTTGGCCAAGCATCTGAAAGGGCAGGCTCTTCATGCCTTCATGTTGGGCTTTGAACACCCCAAAACCGGAAAGCCCTTGCATTTCGAGGCCCCGCTTCCGGATGAATTGGAACAATTGCATGCTGCATTGCGTCTTGATTTTACCGCATCCGCTGCTTCCAATAGGGCGTAACCACAATAACTAATATGTGACTTCTTTTGTATCTTTAAATTCAACAACAGCCCCCTATATCAGTCCGATAGATAGGGAGCCTCCCTTGAGCGGGAGGGAAAGGAAATCCATGGCCAAGACAGTTTCACTGCCTGCAATTGCTGCTGGTGAAGGCAGCCTCAATCGTTACCTGCAGGAAATTCGCAAGTTCCCGATGCTTGCGCCCGAAGAAGAATATATGCTGGGCAAGCGCTGGAAAGAGCACGGCGATACAGAAGCTGCACACAAGCTTATCACCAGTCATCTGCGCCTTGTGGCCAAGATCTCCATGGGCTATCGCGGCTATGGGCTGCCCATTGGCGATGTCATATCCGAAGGCAATATCGGCTTGATGCAGGCTGTGAAGAAATTCGAACCCGACAAGGGCTTCAAACTCGCCACCTACGCGATGTGGTGGATCAAGGCTTCGATTCAAGAGTTTGTACTGCGCTCGTGGTCGCTTGTGAAAATGGGCACGACAGCGAACCAGAAGAAGCTGTTCTTCAATCTCCGCAAGGTGAAGGGCCAGATCCAGGCTTTGGAAGAGGGTGATTTGCGCCCAGACCAGGTGAAGCTGATTGCAACCAAACTGGGTGTGGAAGAGTCGGAAGTGATTTCGATGAACCGTCGCCTCGGGGGTGACACGTCGCTCAATGCCACACTGCGCGCCGATGGTGATGGCGACGGCGAATGGCAGGACTGGCTGGTGGATGATTCCGACAGCCAGGAAGAAGTGCTGGCCAACAATGAAGAAAGCCAACTGCGCAACAGCTTCCTGACGGAAGCCCTGACGAAGCTGACGGATCGCGAGCGCCGCGTCATCGAAGCGCGTAAATTGCAAGACGATCCGGCGACGCTTGATGACCTGTCGAAGGAATTCGAAGTATCGCGTGAACGCATTCGCCAAATTGAAGTGCGGGCGTTTGAAAAATTGCAAAAAGCCGTCAAGAATGCGGCGCAAAGGGCACTGGCATCACCGCGCGCTTCGCTCGCGGCACCTGCGATGTAGATCGCGCGCGCTGCCCCTCATCCGTCTCGCGCTTGCGCGCGATACACCTTCTCCCGCAGGCGGGAGAAGTGAAGTAAATGGCATTCTTCACTTCTCCCGCTTGCGGGAGAAGGTGGCGCGAAGCGCCGGATGAGGGGGGCCGCGGCTCCGATCTACTGCAACGCCCCGCCCATATTGGTCTTCACCGCCGGACCAGAAAACACCTGCACCGCGTAGATATCATTGCCGCGTCTGGCTACACCTATGGCCACTGTGACGTAGCTTCTGTCAGACATGGCCTTGCGGTGGCTGGGGGATTTGATCCATTGCGCCACCAGTGCTTGGGCCGCTTCGGACTCTGACAGCTTCGAATTGCGCAAGCGGGCCGCGTTCTCCGCCATCACTGGCAAAAACATCTGTCCGGGATGAAGCGCTCGCATGCGCGAGGAAAAGTCATAGCCCGTTGATGAGACATGGCCCATGGCCCCCTGCTCCAATAAATCAACAGCTTGTGCCTGCGCGGCCAGAAGCAAGACATCGCCTGCCGGCTTCAGGGGCGGCAGGCGCTTCGTTGCGCGGTAGGCATTGGTGGCGCGCAGAACGGCTGTTGCTATGTCGTCCCGGATGCTGACACCCTCAGGCGGTTGGCTAACCAGACGTTGCGCGAAAGGCATATAAGTTTCTCTTGCTACGGCAGGTGCGACGGCAGTCACCAGAAGCAAGGCCCACAAACCGCCGCACGCCAAATGACGACAATATTGTATTTTCACAGTTGGCGCCTCCAAGTCCCTAAAATTTACATCTGCTTCATATGACCAACGTTAAACTACACACTCAAATCATCGAACGGCTTTTCTGAATGTCCACCGACCTCAACATCGAGATCGAAGACCTCCGCCGCCAAAAGGCGCGCCTGGAGGCCGATGTGACACGTCTTATCATGACAGACCAACTGACCGGGCTGTTGAACCGCAGCGCCTTCATGGCGCGGGTTGATGCCCATTTCAAGGCAGCAGGCCAAGTCGCCCCCTTGTCGGCCATCATTGAAGTCGGGCTGACGGGATTGCCCCGGCTTTCCGGTACGCTTGGTCGCCACGTCGGCGACTATGTGGTGTCAGCACTCGCGGCGCGGCTTCACGCTTTCGTCGAGAATTCCACCCTGTGTTGCCGCCTCGACTATCGCAGCTTTGCCGTCTTCATTCCCTTGATTGGCGACCCGCTGGAGGCCATGACCTTCGCCAAGACCTGCCTGTCGCGATTGGCAGAACCCATTGACTGGGTTGACCGGAAACTGAACATTGACATTGGTGCCGGCGTGGCACTGTCCAATCCGCAAATCCAGGATTCTCAAACCCTGCTGCAGAATGCAGGTCTCGCCTACAAGTCTGCAACCCAGCGCGGCGGGCCTGGATATGCTTTCTTCAATCCTGCCCTGTCGCAGGCGGCAAAGCGGCGGAGTGATGTTCTGGTGGCCATCCAGGATGCACTCGACAAACACTATCTCAGCCTGAATTATCAACCCTTCTTCGCCAGCCAGTCGGGCGAGCTCTCGGGCTTTGAAGCCCTGCTGCGCCTGAACCATCCGGAACTGGGCTTCGTGTCACCTGCCGAATTCATTCCCGTAGCGGAAGAAGCAGGATTGATCAGCCGGATTGGCGCCTGGGCCATGGTCGAGGCCTGCCGCACCGCTGCCAGTTGGCCGCAACATCTCACTGTTGCTGTCAATGTCTCGCCGGAGCAGTTTCTCGATGGCACGTTGATGACGGATATTCACAACGCACTCGAACTCTCCAGCTTCCCGGCCTATCGCCTGGAGGTGGAAATCACAGAGAGCACCATGATGGGCGATGCCGAAATTGTACTCTCGCAACTGGAGGCGCTTCGTGAAATGGGCTGCCCGATTGTGCTGGATGATTTTGGCACCGGCTATTCCAGCCTGAGCTACTTGTGGAAATTCCCGTTCTCCAAACTGAAGATTGACCGCAGCTTCGTGCAGGCCATGGAAACAAAACCCCGGGTGCTTGGCATGCTGACCTCGATCATGGCTCTGAGCCGCAATCTCGGCCTCAAGGTGACAGCAGAGGGAATCGAGACTGAAGAACAGGCCAAGATCTTTCAGGACATGAGTTGCGACTATATCCAGGGCTATCTCACCGGTCGCCCCATGCCCGCCACCGACATAGCCGCCACCATCATGACCCGCTTTGCCAAGCAGATCAAAGCACGGGTGGCCGCAACAGCCCCACCACTTGCACCGAGTATGCAGCTGGGCGCGGAATTCGGGTGAGGGAGGATTTGCTGATTTCAGCCGAACGTGATATATGTATACATTCAACTACACCGGGCTCATCATGGCATCTTCCACATTTACAGTTCGCGTCGACGCTGCCCAAATCAAGCGCCTTGAAGATCTGGCAGAAAGCACGGGCAGGAGCAGGTCATTTCTCGCCGCAGATGCCATCAACGCCTATCTTGAAGTCAATGAATGGCAAGTCGCGGGCATAAAAAAAGCAATCGCATCCATCGACGCGAATGGCGGTGTTGATCACGCTGACGTCAAGGCGTGGGTTGCAACCTGGGGCAGTTCATCAGCACTTGGCAAAACTCCGCGCTCGCGCAAATCATGATCATCAAGTGGTCGGAAGAAGCGCTTGATGATCTGCGCAACCTCCAAGCATATATTTCTGCCGACAACCCTATTGCCGCGCAAAAGCTGGCGATGACAATTGTTGATTCGGTCGAAACCAACTTGCCGGACTACCCGCATATCGGACGCCCCGGCCGTGTCGCTGGAACACGGGAACTGGTGATCACAAATACATCCTATATCGTTCCCTACCGCATTCAATCCGGCGTGATACAGGTCTTGCGCGTTTATCACGGTGCCAGACGCTGGCCCGACCGGATGTGAGGCAGATATTTCTATTTTCAAACTCTTGGCAGTCAGCAGCCACATTCAAGCCATTTCGTCGGGAAGCGTCTCATGTTAGGCAATCCCGGGGCGGTTCACAGCGTTGCCGATCACGACTGTGGGGCGCTTCTCATCTTTGGGGCCCTTAGGCGTTGGTGCCTTGCACTACTTGTGCGCTAAACTCTCCTGAGTTTTCATCAAAATCAATAAGTCGCATTGTGAGTTTCGTTGGATACGCCTCTAAAATCACTCTGGGTTCAGCAGCGTAATCTACAGCAGTGACTATAACGACATGAAATATCCCGTACTGATGGTCGCGTGCCCATTTCAAGTTTTCTATTCTTTCGCGATTCCCCGGCTTGCTTTGCCAAATCGACAAACGAGCGTCACCCAATAGGTCAACACGCGGTGGCTTAGCACTGTAGTCTATCTGCTCTTTCCAAATTGACAGTACTACACGCCCGTCCGCTGCCCTTCCCGACCAACTCCATTGCTCATTCTTTAAAATGACCCCAAAATGAGCGTAGGCTTTTACCTTGCCAGACATTCAGCGTTTCCTCCCCATGCTTCCCGCCAAGCATATCGGAAGTCGCAATCTAATGCGACATGGCTGCTTACCGGCCGAATTTCAAACTGATACACTATCCCCTTTCGGGATTTGTTGCGCTCGCAAGGGCAGTCGATTAAACATCTGTCCAACTACAACAAAGGGCAGGGAAGCCACTATGTCTTATTCACTTTTAGCAAACCGGGTCTGGCCTGTGGCTGGGTCATCAACTCTTATGCGCAATATTGTGCTGGCTGTTGCTGGCAGTCTGTTTGTGGCGGCGGCTGCGCAGATTACTGTGCCGATGTGGCCGGTGCCAATGACGTTGCAGACACTCGCTGTGTTGTTGGTGGGCGGCGCCTACGGGGCGCGCCTAGGTGCGGCGACGCTGGGGCTTTATGCTCTTGAGGGTGCGCTTGGATTGCCGTTTTTTGCAGGCGGAAAGTCCGGTATGGCCGATGCCAAGCTCGACTATTTCCTGCCTGCAAGTTCCATGGGTTATATTTTGGGCTTTATTCTTGCGGCGTGGCTGGTGGGCAAGTTGATTGAGTCAGGTTGGGGTTCCAGCTTGTTGAAGTCGGTGCTGGCAACCTTGGCTGGGGCAGTTGTACTTTATGTGCCGGGCTTGATCTGGCTCGGCATCTGGGCGGCAAAGACCCAAGGCATGGACGCAAGCGCTGCCACGCAGGCCGCGCTGGGTTGGGGACTTTATCCGTTCATCCCCGGTGATATTGTGAAAGCCATGATTGCCGGGCTTGTTCCCGCGGCAGCAATGGGCTTCGGGCGTAAGGCGTAAAATCGGAGGGACAGCTTGCCATAGAGCAAACTGTCCCTTTCTTTTATTGCTGCGGAGGTGGGGCGATGGCTCCCATCATGGATGACAGGTCGGTGCCGTTGACCAGCAGCTTGCCTTCGGGGCTCATGGTCACATCCCATGTAATCGCATCACCATCAGCCTTGCCGATGCCCTTGGCAGCAAACAGCATGGCCATGCCTTGCTGGGCTGTTGGGTCAGTGGCCGCCTGTTGCAACTGGGCAATTACCTTTTCCATTCCGGTCATGCGGAATTTTGCGTTGACCTGCGGAAGGCCCGCGAAGCTGATGGTGGACGTGCCTTCATAGGTCAGGCTGTAGAGTCCAGCCGAAATCTCCCCGGGGGGAATGGTGAGGTTGATGGTGTTCTTGGGCGCGAAAGCCGCCATATACAAACCTTCTGATCCTGGCGGAACGGGTTCAGGTTTGCTGATATCCATCTGGTCTATGAACATGGCGGCAGGTGCTTCTGCATCGAAACCTGACACCTCAAAACCCAGTTTCAGGTTTGACGGCACCAGCCCTTCGCTCCAGGGAGGTGCAATGCCAGCGGGAAGCTTGAGGCCCGTGAAAGAGAAGTTTTCGCCAAAGCGACCCTCCTTTACCACGCCATTCATGTCAGCTCCAAAACCGAAGCTGTCGAATGACACAACGCCCATGGGTGTGGTGACGCTCAGAGCGTCCATGGCCATGCTGCCTTTCATATTCTTGGCCACTGGCAGGGCGGCTTTCAGTTTCAATTTCAAATCTGCCTGATCACGGATCATGTCCTCACGTGTCGGGTGCGCCACGAACCACGCCAGAACGTCGAGGATTTTGCGGTTGCTGATACCTGTAGTCGCGGTCTTGTACGTCATGGCTGGCATGGCATAGGTCAGGTTGACGGGCTGGCCGCCTTGACCTGCCGCAGTAGAGCTGGTGGCTGTAACACCTTGATAGCTCATCTCTATCGACGTATCGGCGGTCCCATCGGCCGCCGGAACTGCCCTGGTATCTGACGTCACGCTTTTGATCGCAAAAGCCAAATTGGTGGTTACACCCGAATTGACATCGACGATGTTTTCCAAAATCGTCATGTCACCCGTTGTCGTCTTTGACTCGAGGAAACCAGTTATTGCTTCACTGAAAGTGCCAGAAAAACTGGTGTTGGGAATCTTGATGTCCACAGTGAGGTTCGCGGGATTGCCAAAGGATACATCAATGTTGTTCTTGGCATCCACTTGCCACAGCCCGTCACCCTTGGGCACAGCGTGATAGACAAAGGGTTTGAAAGACGCGGTGAAGCCCTGCTCCTTCACTTTGCTGAGGTAGACCATAGCATCAAAGCTGATGTCATAACCGTCGCCGGCGGGGGTCACGGTGACAGCCCCTTCCTCCTGCCCGATATAGGCCTGAATATTGCCCTTTATACCGTCGGCCTCTTCCTGCGTAGGCGCAGCCCAGCATGCCGTTGTTGACAGCAAGAGAAGGGTGAGGCCGGAGCCGAGTTTCTGTGTGATCATGTTTACCTACCAATGTTAGCCCCGAACTTATGATTTGAGCCGTGTTTTGGTCTGCCGTCAACCGCGAGATTTTTCATGGTCAACACGCTTGTGTCATCACGCCACCATAGATTTGCCTTTGTCCCCGTCTTGAACTCGCGATCGGGGATATGGGAACGACAGGAGATCTTCCATGCGACTTTTACTTGCCACACTGTTGCTGGCCACCACCAGCTGCACCACGGTTTTTGCCGCCGAGTTTTCACCAGCATCACACATCGACGCTGTGACGGTGTTTCCGCAAGGGGCCGACATCATCCGCGAACTGGCCTATGATGTGCCGGCGGGCAGCCACAGCCTGATCCTCATGGATTTACCGCAGAACATTGATGCGCAATCAATTCGGGTCGAAGGCGCCGGTGAGGGCGAATTGCTTGTGGGGTCTGTTGATACCCGCAACCGCTATCTGGGCAATGATGCTGCTGATGCCCAGCGCAAGGGCATTGAAAAAGACATCCAGACTTTGCAGGTGGAACGGCAGGGTCTTGACCAGACCGTGGCTGATCTCCAGCAACAGCGCAATATTCTCTACTCCCTCGCCGACAAGCAGTTGGTGCCGCAATCCACCACGGATACGACCAAGGCAATTGATGCGGTGCAGCTTGGTGCACTTCTCGATGTTGTGGGTCAACGCTTGGCCGGGCTTTCGAAAGATGTGACGGCGGCGCAGAACCGCCAGCGTGACATCGATGAGAAGATCAATGCCCTGTCGGCCAAGCTGGGCGAGTTGGCACCTGCGGATGAGTATCGCACCGAAGTTGTCGTCAATGTGGACGCAGCTGCGGCGGCAAAGGGCAAATTGCGCATTTCCTACAGGGTGCAGGAAGCGTCCTGGGTGCCCTTCTATGATGCGCGATTGAGCATTGGTGATGGCAAGACCAAGCCCCTGCTGGATTTGATTCAGCGCGCTGAAGTTATTCAAAACACCGGCGAGAGCTGGAAAGACGTGACACTGGTTTTGTCCACGGCGCGACCCAGTGGCAGCACAGCAGCGCCTGATATGATGGCGTGGGAAATCAGCAAGGTAGAGCCGCAAGTGGCAGGTGCTGCCAACAATGTTGCCGCACCAGCTCCGATGGCGGAAGCTGAAATGAGTCTTGACGATCAGGATTTGGGACGTTCCATCAAGATGCGCCGGCTCGAAAAGCCGAAGCTGGCCATCGCGCAGAAGCAGGCCGTTGTAAACACCGCAGGTTTCCAGGCGACATATGCCATCGCAGGCCGTGTGACAGTTGACAACGCTGGCCAGAGCAAAAAGGTTCGCATCACTTCCGGCCAGTTGGAGGCTGCGCTGTCGGCCGTCGTGGTGCCGCGTGTGGATACAACAGCCTATCTCTCAGCCGCCTTCACAGTTGCGGGAACCGGGCCGCAGCTGGGTGGTATCGTCAATCTGTTCAGGGACGGTGTGTTTGTCGGGCAAGGCAATTTGCCCCTGCTCAACCCTACGGAAAAAGCCGAGCTTGGTTTTGGGGCGGATGACCTGATCAAGGTGAAACGGGCGGAGGTAAAACGTGTGGCCGGCGAAGAAGGTTTCTTCACCTCGTCCAATGGCGATGAGCGGGCCTGGGACATCACGATCAAGAACCTGCACACGCAAGCCATGCCCGTTCGCGTGATTGATCGCGTGCCCTTTACCGCTTCCAAGGAAATCGAGATCGTCGAGATTCCCGGCATGACCCCGCCCACTGTTCGGGACCTCGACAAGAAACGCGGTGTGTTGGCCTGGGATTTCACGCTTGACCCACAAGCCGAGAACGCGTTGAAAACAGGCTATAAAATTACCTGGCCCGAGGGCATGCAGGTGAGTGTTGTGGAATAACAGTTTCGGTTGTTGCGCCACCGATAATTTGCTGTAAGAGCGATTAACGGCTCCAAAGGGTGAAATCCTTCGGAGCCGTTTTTCGTGTCTGGATAGGAGCCTGAGATGGCAAACGTGGCAGTGGTTGGCGCACAGTGGGGCGACGAAGGCAAAGGCAAGATCGTGGACTGGCTGTCCGAACGGGCCGACGTGGTGGCGCGTTTTCAAGGCGGCCATAATGCGGGCCACACGCTTGTCATCAACGGCACGACCTACAAACTCTCGCTGTTGCCCTCGGGGATATTGCGTCCCGGCAAAATGTCGGTGATAGGCAACGGTGTTGTTGTTGACCCTTGGGCACTTGATTCTGAAATTGAAAAACTGCGGGCACAAGGCGTTTCGATTTCGCGGGACAACTTGCGCCTGGCCGCCAACGCCACCTTGATTTTGCCGTTGCACCGGGAACTCGATCAACTGCGCGAAGCCGCAGCAGGAGATGGCAAGATTGGGACGACGGGCCGCGGTATTGGTCCGGCTTATGAAGACAAGGTTGGACGTCGTGCGATTCGCGTGAACGACCTCGCCGACCTCTCCACCATTGGTCCGAAAGTTGATCGCATGCTTGTGCATCACAACGCACTTCGCCGTGGCATGGGGGTTGCTGAAATTACGGCTGCGTCGGTTATGAAAGATTTGGCTGAGGTAGCGCCAAAAATCCTGCCCTATGCTGATGCGGTGTGGGACTTGCTTGACGAACATCGCAAGAAGGGTAACCGGATTCTGTTCGAAGGTGCGCAAGGTATTCTGCTCGATATTGACCACGGCACCTATCCTTATGTCACCTCCTCCAACACGGTGGCCGGCCAGGCGGCAGCGGGCACAGGCATGGGGCCCTCGGCAGTGAATTATGTTCTTGGCATTTGCAAGGCCTACACCACCCGCGTCGGTTCCGGCCCCTTCCCCACCGAGCAGGCCAATGATGTGGGTGAATGGATCGGGCAACGCGGCCGCGAATTCGGTACCGTCACAGGGCGCAAACGTCGCTGTGGCTGGTTTGATGCGATACTTGTGCGGCAGGCTATCAAAACCTCCGGCATACAAGGCATCGCTCTAACAAAGCTTGATGTGCTCGACGGGTTGGAAGAGATCAAAGTTGGCATTGGTTATCGCCTCGATGGAAAAATCATTGAACGCTTTCCTGCCGCAGAAGAAGCGCAGAAACGGGTTGAGCCGATTTACGAAAGTTTCGAAGGCTGGACGGGAACCACAGCGGGAGCGCGCTCCTGGAATGATCTGCCAGGACAGGCCGTAAAATATGTGCGGTTTCTGGAGGAATTGATTGAATGCCCGGTGGCACTGCTGTCAACTTCACCAGAGCGGGATGATACGATCCTGATGCGCGATCCTTTTCAGGATTGAGGGTAGGCGCGGACGAATTGCAATTGGACCGGGACCGAAATTCTGGCGGCTATTTGTGATCAAAGTTGAAACAACGCCATTGTCGCTTCATGCAGCTGTGTACCCGGCGTTGCAAACGCATCGACAATGGTGAAGTGGTTGGTCCCCGGCACCGACATCACGGATGTTGCGGGCAAGGCCCATGCTTTGCCCAGTGCATCTGATTGCCTGTGAAACTCTCCGGACTCTTCGGCACCGACGGCGAGAAGAATTGGCAACTCCGGTTGCGGTTTATCATGCAGCAAGTTCAAGCTACCCACAGTCTCCCCCGTCAAACGAATGCTGGAGGCGATACTGGTTTGAAGCAGCGGTGCCAAATCGAACACACCCGACAGCGATACAACGGCCTTGATCAACGGGGCTGATCGAGGCGAAACCGCATGCAGCGCTGCAAGGTGCCCGCCTGCAGAATGGCCGCTGACCACGATGGCTGTGCGTTCGTCCGTTGTGAGCAAGTGGGTCCAGGTATAGGCAAACGCCGCAAGAACGCTGGCGCGGATATCTGTGACTGTCACATCCGGGCAGAGCGGATAGTTGACCAGTGCAACGGATATGCCACGTTTCACAAAATCTTCTGCAATGAACGAGGTTTCCAGTTTGGAGAAGCTGCGCCAATAGCCGCCGTGAATGTAAACCAGTGTGGCCTTGGCATTGGCTGCGTGAAACACATCCAGCGTTTCGCGGGGGTGCGGGCCATATTTGAAATCGCACCGGGGTGGAACGCGATTGCGCAACATGGCGGATTTGGTGCGCCAGCATGAGATGATGGCGTCCGTATCCGGAACGCTGAGGCGCGGACTATACTGCTTTTCATACCAGGCTTCATCGTGGGTCATTGCAGTTTTGCTTTCATGACGCGTTGCAAATTTTGGGTGTGAATGGCCCGGTAGGGTTCGAACATGTTGACCCAGCCCCGCGACAGTGGCCCTGCGATCAACTCTTCCAGCGGTTGCTTGCGCAGGATTTCGTCATCGGCACAGCGCTTCAACATGCGGATGTATTGTTGCTGGGCCTTGATAAGACCCTTGTCGTAACCTCCCGCCGAAATGATGTCGGGGTCGCCGTGGTTGGGAAGAATAAATGCGGGATCAAGGGCAGCGAGCCTGTCGAGATCGGTGAGATGTGTGTCGAAGTGTTCCGGTTCACCAACATAGGTGACGGTGTCTTCCATTGTGTCGCCAGCAAGAAGAATGCTGTTCTCTTTGATCCACAGCACAGTGGCGTCGTCAGAATGAATGTTGACCTCAATCAGTTCCACCGCGATTTGCCCGACGTTCAACGTCATGCGACCGCCGAACATGCGAT
This sequence comes from Hyphomicrobiales bacterium, assembly GCA_031430915.1. Classification (GTDB taxonomy): domain Bacteria; phylum Pseudomonadota; class Alphaproteobacteria; order Rhizobiales; family Aestuariivirgaceae; genus Aestuariivirga. The sequence goes on along the minus strand of JANPCL010000083.1, from coordinate 14,358 downwards.
CCGGCAGCACCAGTGGGTTGATGGCGGGTGTGCCGTGGTGAGTAGCCTCTTCAATGGCAGTTTTGTTGTTGCGCAAGTGCATGAAGGTCTTGCGATTGGCGATGATGGGACTGTCTGCAAAGACTTCCGTGCCCGCCACATGGTCGAGGTGCCAGTGGCTCAAGACCACGATGAACTCTTTCACGCCACGCGCTGTCAATGTATCGCGAATGAACTGGGCATGGGGCTTGGAGACATGGGTATCATAGACCAGTGCTTCCTTGCCGCTGATTACCGCATAGCTGGTGATACCGAGTGAAAGGGCACCATCATCCACCCAGTTTGGTTCGGCCATGAAATGGTGACCGTCTATCCGGCCATCATAGAAAGCCAGGATATTGGGGTGAGGTTCAAGGACGCGGAGGTGTTTCAGAAGATCAATCGTCATGGCCTCGGATCAATAGGCGTGATTGAGCCCAGGTCCAAGACATCTTCGGCATATTTGGCGACGGCGAGCAGTTTGGCTTCGCCCCGGTTGGGGCCGATGATTTGCAATCCCACAGGCAGGCCATTTGTGGTGAAGCCACAGGGAATGGAAATGGCCGGGCAGGCACACAGCGTTGCAACAGCGACAATCAACAACCAGTCCACATAGGTTTCGAACTCTACACCGTTGCAATGGGTGACGAAACGCTGCACCACAGGGAAAGGTGGCACAATGGTGGCGGGACAAAGCAGGGCATCATAATGGTGCAGAAAATCATTCATGCGATGAAACAATACGCCACGCTGGCTTTCAGCTTTTGCAATCTCGTCAACAGTGAGGGACAATCCTTTCTCGATGTTCCAGATGACATCTGTCTTCAGCTTGTCCCGGTGAGTTTTCAAAAGTGGGCCCAGACCTGTGGCGAAGCTCAGTGCACGGAGGGTTTGGAAGCAGGCCATGGCTTCGCGCAGGTCCGGGTGGGCCGTTTCCACCACAACGCCACTGGCTTCAAGTGCCTTGGCTGCTGCTTCTGTCATGGCTGCAACTTCAGGGTCTACGGGTGTGATGCCAAGATCGCGCGAGAAGGCGATGCGCTTGGGTTTCCAGTGGTTGCCCATCACCGATGAAAAGCTATGCTTGTCCCTTGGCAATGAAAGTGGATCACCTTGTTCAAAGCCTGACATGGCGTCAAGCAGCAGGCAGAGGTCCGTCACGTTGCGCGCCATGGGGCCTTCGATCCCAAGGGTGCCGTCAATCTTGCCCGTCACTGTTGCGGCCACTCGACCTGGTGATGGGCGCAGACCCACGACGCCACAGAAACTCGCAGGGCTGCGCAAGCTGCCCCCCACATCCGAGCCATGGGCCAGCCATGCCATGCCGGTTGCCAAAGCCACAGCAGCGCCACCAGAAGAACCGGATGGCGTAAGTTCTGTGTTCCAGGGATTGCGGGTGATGCCGAAAACATCGTTGAAGGTTTGGGCGCCTGCGCCGAATTCCGGTGTGTTGGACATGGCGTAAATCAGTCCGCCTTCCGCCTCGAGATGTTTCACCAGAATGTCAGACTCTGGCGCGATGCGATCTGCAAAAATGCGGGAGCCTTGCGTCGAGCGAACACCTTTTACATCGGTCAGGTCTTTGATGGGAATGGGAAGGCCACAAAGCAAGCCACGCTCGTGCGCTGGCTTCTGCATCAGATTGGTTGCCTGTTGGCGGGCGCGGTCAAAGCACAGGGTGACAAGGGCATTGACCCGGCCATTTACTTGACCAATTCGTTGCTCCAGCGCGTCGAGGCATTGCAATGGCGTTATCGTTTCGCGGCGCAGGGCCTGCACTACATCAGTCGCAGTTTGATGGATAAGGTTGTCCATGTCGGTCTCGCGTGGCCTTATTGATGCGGTTTCTGTCTGGCTCCACTGAATCCCGTTGCTGGAACGGGGTCAAGCGCATTACAATGCAGGCTGATATTCGCAATTGTATGGAGCCAATCATGAATGCACCTGTCACCTCCCCCAACCTCGGCACGAACAAAGCCTGGGTCGAGCGCCGCGCCAAAGCCGTGTCGCGCGGAGTAGGCATGGGTGCTGCCGTCATGGCGGAAAAGGCCGAGAATTCCGAGATCTGGGACATTGAAGGCAACCGCTACATCGATTTCGGCGGCGGCATTGCCGTGGTCAATACAGGCCACCGCCACCCCCTGGTGATGAAGCGCGTCTACGAGCAGCTCGAAAAGGTGACCCACACCTGCGCCATGGTCATGCCTTACACACCCTTTGTCGAGGTGTGCGAAAAGCTCAATGCCGTGGCGCCCATTTCCGGCGACGTGAAATCAGCGCTGGTGACGACGGGTGCCGAAGCCGTCGAAAACGCCGTCAAGTTCGCCCGCGCCTATACAGGCCGGAGCGACGTCATCGCCTTCCACGGTGGCTTCCATGGTCGCACCTTGCTGGGCATGGCACTGACAGGAAAAGTGTTGCCCTACAAAGCGAAATTTGGCCCCATGCCCGGCGGCATCTGGCATGTGCCGTTCCCTGTGGAGCATCGCGGCATCACGGTTGAAGATTCCATCCATGCCATCGAATTGCTGTTCAAGTGTGATGTGGAAGCAGACCGTGTGGCCGCCATCATCATTGAACCGGTGCAGGGCGAAGGTGGCTTCTACATCGCGCCGAAAGAATTGATGGTACGCTTGCGCAGGCTCTGCGACGACCACGGCATTGTGCTGATCGCCGATGAAATCCAGTCAGGCTTTGGTCGCACTGGAAAATTCTTTGCGATGGAACATTATGGCGTGGAACCCGATTTGATGACGGCGGCAAAATCATTGGCTGGTGGTTTTCCGCTGGCTGCCGTCATCGGCAAAGCCAAGATCATGGACGCCCCAGACCCCGGCGCCATCGGCGGCACCTATGCCGGAAACGCCATCGCCTGTGCGGCGGCTTTGGGTGTGTTCGATGCGTTTGAGGCAGAAGATTTGCTGGGCCGCGCCATGAAGCAGGGCGAAACCATCATGAAGAAGTTGCAGTCGATCAAAGCCAAAGGCCGCGGCATGCCGATGGGCGATATCCGCGGACTGGGTGCAATGTGCGCGTTTGAACTGGTGACCGAACACGGCGGCGACAAGCCGGATGCTGCTGGCACGAAAGCACTGGCGGCAAAATGCATGGAACGCGGGCTGCTGATTTTGACGTGCGGAATTTACGCCAATACCATTCGCATGCTGACACCGCTGACGGCGAGTGACATGGTGCTGAATGAAGGGTTGGATATATTGGAGAGCGCTATTTTGGGGAATTGAGGGCGAAGTAAGGAGTAGGCTCCATGAGTGACTGGTTGATTGTTGATCGTTCTGAACTAGCGCAGCTTACAGCCAAATTGGGCAACGGTTCCTATTATGTCTACCTGCTTCGAAAGCCGGATGGCGAGCGAAAGTTTGGCGGCTTAGGCACGCCTTTTTACGTCGGGATTGGTCAAGGAAATAGACTGTTTTCGCATGAGAATGAAGCTCGTAAACTGACAAAGTCTAATGCCAAGCTGGAAACTATTCGGTCAATTTGGGCCATGGGCGGCGAGGTTGTAAGAACCCTTGACTCTTTCCACAAAACTGAACCTTGGAACCGTGAGGAAGAATTGATTAATTCAATAGGACTTCAATCCAAAAACTTAGGGCCTTTGACAAACGCTCAAACTTACTCTCCATCACACAGAATAAATGGCGTCGAGCATCGTAAATATGCTCGCAACTACACCGAATCTGGAGATGCAAACATTTTGCCGTTAAATTTCAAGCTGCGGCACACCCGATTGATGGCAGGCCCTGTTGAACCGCGCACTGGGAACAGCGTGTATGGCAAAATATACGCCGTTCTTAAAGAAAACCCTGGTGTCACCGGCGAAGAATTAATCGAACTACTCCACAAAGTGGACTTTAGAAGCAGTAAGTCGGCCTACACGCAAGGCGGACAAGTATCCTCGTCTTGGCTTGTGGGCTACATTGACGACGGCTTATCTCTCTCGAAGTGCCGACATCTCCAAGAGTATCTATAAAGATAAATGCAAGGTAAACGGGGACGCTTCTGGACTGCACCCCTAGAGTGAGACACGGTGGTAAATAGGGGACATGATCGGCCTTGTTTGGTTTACGAGAACAAAAGTGACGCTTCCCTTTGTTTCCGGAGCGACACGACTGCGCATACGCCACCCGCGAAATGGTCAGGGTCCAGCTTTTTTGGCGTCGCATGTGAGATTGACATGGGTTCCAGCCTTTCGCGAGTTAAAGCGGTTCCGGCTTTGTTGGAATAGAACGAAAGTCCCGTCATTCCAAACACGAGTGTAGCGAAACGAGTGATTTGGAACCCGGCTTTCTCTCAACGCGTTCAACTTGCTGCGGGCAAAGCGGGGTTCCAAATCGCTCACTCCGCTTCGCTACGTTTCGCGTTTGGAATGACGGAGAGTGTATACACTATTCAAACAAAGCCGGAACCGCTCTTGCCAAATTACTCCGTCCGCTTGACTCTAGCAGCAAGTCCCGCCCTCGCCAGCGCTGCCAGTTTCGTCCGTATCATCTTGAACAGTGCAGGCGGCAACACGCCCATTACCACAGTTTCCAACTCCCCATTCACACTGGGGCGCAAGTCAGGGCCTGGCCATGTGAACCAGTTGTACTCATCGATGATGATCCATGAGCGCTCTTCATCCAGACCAATACGCCGCTTGGTCTCCAAAGGAATTTCAATTGCAGTTGTCGCTATTTGGGGGCGCGCATGGGTGATAGGCAGCACAACGACCATGGTTTTCCTGGTTGTTCCTCCACTGCCATCACGATAGCGCAAGGGCGATCTTTAAGGCCTTCCTCCCTGCCTTCCTCAGCTTCGCGTTTCCACAGATAGGCATAGCGGATCACTTGACCGGCAACAGGCTTTGGCCAAGTGGTCAAGGTTTCCAGTCTTTCAGCTCTTTATCCAAATACTCGAAGCCCGGAGGCATTTCGGATTTCTCGATGAGTCGAAGCATGTCTTCCGGCATATCCTCGGTGGCGAAGACTTTCCTGTCCCGCTGCATCAGCCTTGCAAATTCTGCCGCATCCACCAGCACAAATCTGTCTCTCCCATTCTTGGTAATGGTTAGGGGTTCAGTCAGGGCTTTATCGGCCAAGGTGCCGTAATTCTTGATGAAATCTGCGGTGGATACTTTCATGATGTGTATGATCCATGTAATGTTAGTGATATGGATAACACATGTGATTAGATTTTACCACGCCTTATGAAATCGTGTGCCTGCCTGTTTGCCCATTCTTGATCTGCCTAGCAGATGACCGTACACATCGTGCCATGTTCAACCCGGCCGCACCTTCTGCCGTTAAGCTCGTGTGGGACATCCCATGAGCACCGACAAACTTCAGCCCCGTGAAAAATCGAAATTCAAAATCCGCACCCATGGCATTATTCTGGGTACCGAGCGGTTTGAGGATTGCGTGGCGTTCTACCGCGACATTTTGGGATTGCCTGTCTGGTATGAAAAGCACCAGCTTGTGTGCCTGCGTTTCGGTGATGGTTATTTAATGATCGAGACAGGTGGGGTGGCGCGGGAGGGGCGGAAGTCTCAGGCTGAGAACCCTACAATGTTGCGTTTCAATGTGGATGACGTTGCGGTGGCCGCTGAGGATTTGCGGCAACTCGGTATTGCTGTTGAGGTTGAGACCTATTCATGGGGTATTGTCGGTACCTTTCTTGATCCCGATGGCAATGTGTGTGAGTTTAAGAACGCGGATGATCCGTTTTTTGATTGATGACACAGGGAGGTGCCGGCCATGCAGAAGTCCATGATTTGCCTCTGGTACAAAGGCGGTGCGGAAGATGCAGCCCGGTTCTATGCCGCTACGTTTCCGGACAGCCATGTGGGCGATGTTTTTCTTGCGCCCGCAGATTTCCCATCGGGCAAGACAGGTGACGTGCTCACGGTGTTGTTCTCTGTTTGCGGCATGCCTTGCATGGGGCTGAATGGCGGTCCGATGTTTACGCAATCGGAGGCATTTTCCTTTCAGATCGCAACCGACAGCCAGGACGAAACAGATCGCTATTGGAACGCAATTATCAACAATGGTGGCGCAGAAAGCGCCTGCGGCTGGTGCAAGGACAAGTGGGGCGTGTCGTGGCAAATCACGCCGCGTGTGTTGACTGACGCCTTGGCCGAAGGTGGTGAAACGGCAAGGCGGGCCTTCGACGCGATGATGACCATGGGCAAGATCGACATTGCAGCGATTGAAGCTGCAATTCGCGGTTGAATATCATCCCGCTGCTTTTCCGAAGCGCTCGTCAAAGGCATAGCCCGCCGCTCTTACGGTTCTGATCGGATCTCTTTCCTTGCCGCGACTCAGGGATTTGCGCAGGCGGCCGACGTGGACATCGACTGTGCGTTCGTCGACGTCAACATCACGGCCCCAGACTGTGTCCAGCAACTGGGCGCGGGCGTAGACGCGGCCAGGATTGCGCATGAGTTGTTCGAGCAGGCGGAATTCGGTGGGTGAGAGATTTATGTCACGGGGCCCGCGGCTGACGCGCTTTGAACGACGGTCGAGAAGCAAGTCCCCCGCCCGCAAATGATCAGCGACGGCATCCGGATTGACCCGGCGCAGGATGGTTTTGATGCGGGCCAGAAGTTCCGGCACGGAGAACGGTTTCACCAGATAATCGTCGGCACCTGTTGCAAGGCCGCGCACGCGTTCGGTTTCTTCGCTTCGGGCTGTCAACATGATGATGGGAATGTCGCGGGTTTCTGGTCGCGCGCGCACCAGACGGCAGACTTCGATGCCGGAGATGCCTGGCAACATCCAGTCCAACAGGATGAGATCCGGACGCTCTTCGCCGATCAGAAAGGGCACGTCTTCGCCCTGGGCCGAAACGCGGACGCGGTAGCCTTCGGCTTCCAGATTGTAGCGCAACAGAATCTGGATTGGCTCTTCATCTTCGATCAGCAGAACGGATGCAGACATGGTCTTACTCGTCCGATTGCCGCATCATTGCAGTGACGTCTTTCTTGGGCCGCGATTCAAGAATGGTTTTGCCATGAATGAGGTAGTGAATGTTTTCGGCGATGTTCGTCGTGTGGTCACCTATGCGCTCAAGGTTCTTGGCCCCGAACAACAAATGTGTGCAGAGGCTGATGTTGCGTGGATCTTCCATCATATAGGTCAAGAGTTCGCGAAAGATGGAATTGTAGAGCGCGTCCAGATCTTCATCGGCGCGCCACACGGCGAGGCCTTTTTCATCATCGCGTTCGGCATAGGCGTCCAACACCTGCTTCAATTGGGCCTGGGCCATGGCACCCATGCGGGCGAGACCGGTTGAGAGTTTGCGCGGCAGGGCTTCGGAAATGGCGTGGGTGCGTTTGGCGGTGTTCTTGGCAAGATCTCCGATACGCTCAATGTCAGAGGCCACACGAATGGCCACCATGATTTCGCGCAGGTCCAGTGCCATGGGCTGGCGCTTGGCAATTGTCAGGATGGCTTTCTCTTCAATGCGGCGTTCAAGTTCATCCAGTTTGTCATCATTGCGAATGACCTGGTCAGCCATGGCTGTGTCGCGGCGCGACAGGGCCTGAATGGCGTTGGCCAATTGCTCTTCGGCCAGTCCACCCATTTCAGAGAGTTGGGTTTTAAGGACCGAGATATCGTTGTCGTAGGCTTTGGCGATATGATCTGACATGGTGGTTTCCTTAGCCGAAGCGGCCCGTGATGTAGTCTTGCGTCCGCTTGTCCTGCGGGCTGGTGAACATTTCGTCGGTGTCGCCATATTCGACGAGATTGCCGAGATGGAAGAAGGCGGTGAGTTGCGAGACGCGGGCGGCCTGCTGCATTGAGTGTGTAACAATAATGATGCAGAAGTTCTGGCGCAATTCGTCGATCAATTCTTCGATACGCGCAGTGGCAATGGGGTCAAGGGCTGAACAGGGCTCATCCATCAAGATGACTTCAGGATTGACGGCAATGGCCCTTGCAATGCAAAGGCGTTGCTGCTGGCCACCAGACAGACCCGTGCCGGAGTGTTGTAGCCGATCTTTCACTTCCTCAAACAGGCCAGCCTTTTTCAAACTCGATTCCACAATATTGTCGAGGTCGGTTTTGGACCGGGCCAGGCCATGGATGCGTGGGCCATAGGCAACGTTCTCATAGATGGATTTCGGGAAGGGGTTGGGCTTCTGGAACACCATGCCGACGTGTGAGCGCAGTTGCACCACGTCCACGTCCTTGTCATAGATATTCTTGCCGTCCATCCTGATCTCACCCGTGAGACGGCAAGCAGGAATGGTGTCGTTCATCCGATTGACCGCACGCAGGAAGGTGGACTTTCCGCAACCGGACGGACCGATGAAGGCAGAGACAGCCTTGTCCGGAATATCAATCGACAGATGTTTGATGGCGTGTTTGTCGCCATAGTAGATATTCACGTCCCGCGCGGAAATCCGCATGGTTTTTTCTGCCAGCGCACGTGGAGCCGCTGGTGTGATAATTGGGGTTTTGATGTTGTCCATAATCCTGTCCATTACCAGCGACGCTCGAATTTCTTGCGGAGATAAATTGCTACAGCATTCATCATCAAAAGTGTTCCCACCAGCACCATGATCGCGGCTGCGGTTTTTGACTGGAATGCCAATTCGGGCAGATCCGACCAGAGATAAATCTGGACGGGCAAAACGGTTGCGGCATCGGTTATGCCCTTGGGCACATCGGCAATAAAGGCCACCATGCCGATCATCAGAAGTGGGGCTGTTTCACCGAAGGTTCGGGCAAGACCGAGAATGGCACCTGTCAAGATTCCGGGAAGTGCGAGAGGTAACACGTGTTGGAACACGGCTTGCTGGTGCGAGGCACCAACACCAAGGGCCGCTTCACGGATGGAGGGCGGCACTGCCCGCAGGGCCGCGCGAGAGGCGATGATGATGGTGGGCAGAACCAGCAGAGCCAGCACCAATCCACCCACCAACGGAGCTGAGCGGGGCAGACCGAAGACGTTCAGGAACATGGCGAGACCGAGCAAGCCGAAGATAATCGACGGCACAGCCGCAAGGTTGTTGATATTGACTTCAATGACATCCGTCCAACGGTTTTTCGGCGCGAACTGTTCCAGATAGATGGCGGCACCAATACCGAGTGGAATACCCAACAGCAGGGCAATGGCCACCGTGAAGAGCGATCCCACAAGTGCGCCGCGCAGACCTGCCAATTCCGGTTCACGGGAATCTCCGTTGACAAAGAGCCGGTAGGCAAAGCCTCTCTCCACGGGAACAGTTTTGGTTACGCGCTGCATGAGTTCGTCGTCGGAGCCGTCGCTCAGGCCTTTCAGAACAAGGTCAGCATCGTCAGACAGCAACACTGTGGTGGTGACAGTCTTACCGACAAGCGTTGGATCAGCGGTGACCATTGCTTTCAGGTCTTCCGATGCATCCTGAGAAAGAAGAGCATTCAGCTTCTTTTTGTCGGTTCGCGATGTCAGGTCCGGGAACTGGGCGCGCCAAGTGTCTTTTACCAGGGCGGCAAAGTCACTGTTGGCGGGAGTCACTGCATCCAGCTTGGCGGGATCTAGCGTTACGGAGATAATGGCCTTGTGCTCAAAGAAAGCTGGCCAGCCCTTTCGCGCAATATCCAGCAGCAAATAGGCCAGGAACAAGGTGGTGATCAGCAGGGCTGCCACGCCATAGAAGCGGAAGCGCTTTTCAGCGGCGTAGCGCTTTTTCAGCCGTGCGGCATAGGCGGTGTCAACGGTGTCAGTCATATTGCTGCCTGTATTTCTGAACAATGCGCAGGGCGAGATAATTGAGGGCCAATGTGAAGAAGAACAGCACAAGACCCAGCGCAAAGGCGGAGAGGGTTTTGGCGGAGTCGAATTCCTGGTCACCCACCAACAAGGTCGCAATCTGCACCGTGATGGTAGAAACAGCTTCCAAGGGGTTGGCCGTCAGATTGGCGGCGAGGCCCGCAGCCATCACCACGATCATGGTTTCACCCACGGCGCGGGAGATGGCCAACATGATGGCCGACACAATGCCCGGCAGTGCGGCAGGCAGCACAACGCGCTTGACGGTTTCGGATTTCGTGGCGCCCATGGCGTAGGAACCGTCCCGCAGGGATTGTGGAACAGCATTGATGATGTCGTCAGAGAGGGACGAGATCAATGGCACAATCATCATGCCCATGACGAGGCCGGCAGCGAGAGCTGATTCCGACGAAACTTCAAGCCCCATACCCTGCCCTGTATTGCGCACCAGCGGTGCCACCGTGAGGGCTGCAAAAAAGCCCAGCACAACAGTTGGAATACCCGCCAGCATTTCAAGCAAAGGCTTGGCAATGCCACGAACGCGGGGTGACGCATATTCGGCCATATAAATGGCAGAAAACAAACCCAATGGTGTTGCGATGAGCAGGGCTATGGCCGTGATCATCAAGGTGCCGAACAGCAGCGGCAAAAATCCAAATGACGGCGGCGAACCTGTCGGTGCCCAATGGGTGCCGAAGAGGAACGAGAACACATTGATTTCGCGGAAGAAAATCAGTGATTCAAAAACCACCGATGCGAAAATGCCGACGGTGGTGAAGATGGCGACAATCGACGAGGCCACCAGCAACGCCATGACAATCGATTCAAAAGCCGGACGGGCGCGGAAAGTTGGGGCAATCTTTGCCATGGGGACAACTGCGGCCAACACGGCAACCGCTGCGGAACCACTGGCCAGCAAAACTGCTGAATCTGGCGCGAGCTGGTTAAGTATGATCATTGTCGCGAGGCCAGCAAGCAAGGCCACAAGGGCAGCCAGCACGCCATGGTAGCCGGGGAGCGAATGGAAATAGGTCGAAGCAGACGCGCGCATCGAAGTGGCGCGCTGCATAGAGAACAGGTAGGCCACGAGACTGGCAAGAATGACTGCGAGCAAGGACAAGTACATCAGGTCAGATTACCAGCGGTTAGATCCAGGAGTTTCATTAATCCTACAAAAAACAAGGCGGGAGAGGACCTGTACATCCGAGGTCCCTCTCCCGCCATCAAAATCACTTCAGGCTATCAGCCGAAATCACTTTGAGATCTGTTGCAACGGCGCGAACCATTTCAAGCTCGGCAGCCGGAAGCGTCACGAGGCCCTTTGCACCGAGGTAGCCATCTTCACCCAGTGCATTTTCGGATACATATTCGGCGATGAATTCCTTCATACCGGGGATGACGCCAACGTGCTGTTTCTTGGCATAGACGAAGAGCGGACGCGCAACCTTGTAGGAACCGTCGGCGATGTCCTCGTAGGTCGGCACTTTGCCTTCAACTTCAATGCCCTTCACAGTTTTTGCGTTTTCTTCAAGAAAGGAGAAACCGAAAATGCCGATAGCATCTGCATTGGCCTGCAGCTTCTGGACGATAAGGTTGTCGTTCTCACCAGCTTCTACATAGGCACCGTCTTCACGAACGGCTTTCCAGATTTTTTCGAAGGCCTTTGCATCTGACTTTTTCAGCGCAGCGAGGCTTTCAAACTTTTCCGCACCCTTTTCGAGCACCAGCTCAGCAAAGCTGTCACGGGTTCCGGAGGTGGGTGGCGGGCCCAACACTTCAATCTTGGTGGCTGGCAGCGATGGATCAATGTCGCTCCACATCTTGTTCGGGTTGGCAATCAACTTGCCGTCCTTGTCTGGAATTTCCTTGGCGAGGGCCTGGAAAATCTGCTGCTTGGTGAGCGCGAAATCCTTGGCATCCTTCGCATGAGCCAGGGTAAGGCCGTCGAAGCCGACCTTGATTTCAATGATTTCTGTCACTCCGTTCTTGGCGCAATCATCAAATTCGGATTTTTTGATGGGACGCGACGCATTGCTGAAGTCTGGTGTATCTTCACCAACTCCCGAACAAAACAGCTTGAAACCGCCGCCAGTGCCTGTGGCTTCAACAACCGGTGTCTTGTTTCCGGTTTTCCCGAAAGCCTCGGCAACGGTGGTGGTGAAAGGATAGACGGTGGACGAACCGACTATGCGGATCTGGTCACGGGCGGCAAAAGCTGGCGAGGCAACCAAGGCAAGAAGGCTGGTGGCCAAAAGAATCTGTTTCATGTTTTTCGTCTCCATTTTGATAACGAGTGCAGTCACTACGTCTGCTTGGTGACCGTTATGCGACAGATAAACAACAGATTCATGACGCTGCAAACTGTTGAACTTATTGATTTTTATGCAATGGAATTAGAATGGAAAAGCTGCTGCCTTTTCCGGGTGTGGACTCGATCAAGAGTTTGCCCCGGTGACGGTTCAGGATGTGCTTGGATATCGCCAGTCCCAAGCCTGTGCCGCCTCGGGTGCGGCTGTCCTTGGCGCTCACGCGGTAAAACCGTTCGGTGAGGCGCGGGACATGGTGGGCGGCGATTCCAGCACCATTGTCTTCAACTTGTAGAAAAGCATCCCTGCCCCGCACTTCGCCGATAACGCGCACGTGTTTACCTTCGCCCGCATACTTGAGGGCATTCTCGACGAGATTATGGACAACTTGGGTGAGTTGGTTGGCATCGCCCGTCACGATGAGTTCAGACGGCATGACAAGTTCCAATTGGCACTTGCTGCTGTTGGCCACGGGCTGCAACAACGAGTGCACTTGCTTTGCAATAGACGTAAGATCGCATTGGCTCTCAGGCGCTACGTGCTCATCCAGTTCAATTCGACTCAGCGACAACAAATCGTCAATCAAGCGCGACATGCGGTCAGCCTGGGCTTTCATGACGGTGAGGAATTCGGCGCGGGCCCGTTCGTCTGACTTGGCAGCGCCCTGCATGGTTTCGATGAAACCGGACAGTGTTGTGAGAGGTGTACGCAATTCATGGCTGGCGTTTGCCACAAAGTCCGAACGCATGCGTTCGACATTTTCCTCACGCGTTACATCCTGACAAGTCGCGATAATCAATCGTTTGCCATTCTCCGCAGTTCCAAGGATCGCAAAATGCACATCTACAATCTGTTGTGTAAGACCCCGCGATATACTGCGTGCAGTGAGAGTTTCAGACGTCTCGTTGACACGCTCAAAAGCTTCCAGAACATCAGGTGAGCGGATGACCATGCTCAGCGGGCGCGACTTCAAAGGACTGCCGAACAGCTTTTCAGCCGACGGGTTGACGGCCAGCACTTCTCCCCCCTCATTCAGAACGAGAGTGGCAAACGGGTTGGCTGCGGCCACAGCTTCAAGCTGTGTTGTGGTGAAGATTGTCGACATGAGACGCAATCTATGGATTATCCGGGGATTTGCAATCTGATCCATAGACTGGGCTACACCTGATTTGTATGACAGCTTGATCACTTGATTTGAGGACTGACGATGCTTGGCGTTTGCTATTATCCGGAACACTGGCCTGAGGAATGGTGGGCGCGGGATGCGCAGCGTATGGTCGAGCTTGGTATCCGCTACGTGCGGATTGGTGAGTTTGCCTGGTCCCGGCTGGAGCCATCACGCGGACATTTCACATGGGACTGGCTGGACCGCGCCATGGAAGTGCTGGCCGATGCAGGGCTGAAGATCGTCTTGGGCACGCCTACCGCCACACCCCCGAAATGGTTGATGGATGAGCACCCGGATATTGCGCCAGTGGATATCGATGGCAAGCCGCGTGGTTTTGGATCGCGGCGGCATTATACATTTTCTTCCGAGGTCTATTGGAGAGAGTCTGCACGCATCGTTGAAACCATTGCACGGCGCTATGGCCAGCACCATGGACTTGCGGGATGGCAGACCGACAATGAATACGGTTGCCACATGACGGTTTTGTCTTGGGGGGCGGAGGACCACAAGGCCTTCAAGCGCTGGCTCCGGCAACGTTATCAATCCACGGATCAGTTGAATGAAGCCTGGGGCAATGTGTTCTGGTCCATGGAATTTACGGATTTCGAACAAATTTCTCTGCCCAACCTGACTGTCACTGAGGCAAACCCAGCTGCCAAGCTTGACTTCTGGCGCTTTCAGTCTTCGCAAGTGGCGGCTTACGACAAGATGCAGTGCGACATCATCCGCAAGCATTCGCCGGACCGTTTCGTCACCCATAACTTCATGGGCTTCTTCAATGAGTTTGATCATTGGGACGTAGGCGACAATCTGGATTTGGCAACATGGGATTCTTACCCTATCGGTTTTGCCGAACAGTTTTTGCCCACTGAAACGGAAAAGGCGCGCTGGTGTGAAACGTCTCACCCGGACATAGCGCCCTATCACCATGATCTCTACCGCGCTGTGGGCAAGGGACGCTGGTGGGTAATGGAGCAACAGCCGGGGCCAGTGAACTGGGCACCGTGGAACCCGATTCCCAAACCCGGCATGGTCAGGCTGTGGACGTGGGAAGCCTTGGCCCATGGGGCCGAAGTTGTGAGTTACTTCCGCTGGCGGCAGGCACTTTCG
>JANPCL010000082.1:0-33864 GCA_031430915.1 Hyphomicrobiales bacterium | reverse complement strand
GCGATGGCAAAGGCACAGAAAGCAGCCTCAAGGCGTTGACCACAGATGATCTGCGGGCAGTCTGGAAAGCCACAGCCAACCGACGCGAATTGCACGTCGCTGTAGTGGGTGACATCACACCAGCTGAACTCAGGGACCTGTTAGACCGCAGCTTTGGCGGCTTGCCTGATAAACCCTTGAATATTGCAACACAGCCGGTGGAAATGGCCAAAGGCCCTATTGAAAAGCGGGTCGCCTATTCAGGCCCGCAAACCGTGGTCTATTTTGGCAACCCCGCCCTTCCTGGCGAAAGCAACGAAGCCTGGTCATCCAATATTCTGGCGGAAATACTGGGAGGGCAAGCCAGTTTCGCCCGCTTGACGCAGACCCTTCGCGAAAAATCCGGCCTCACCTACAGCGTTGGATTTGGACAATACAGCTGGCGTCAAGCGACTGTCCAACTTGGCACATTCTCAACGGCCACGGCGACCACAGAACAGGCATTGCAAAAGCTGAAACAGGATCTTGCAGACATCGCCAAAACCGGACCAAGCGCCGAAGAACTGCGCAAGATCAAATCCTACATGAATGGCTCCTATGCACTGCGATTTTCCGACAATGACAGCATCGCCAGCGAATTGCTGTCTGTCCTGCAGCGCGGAAATGAGGTCGGCTATTTCAAGGACAGAGCCGACAAGATCAATGCAGTGACAGTTGAAGATGTAAAGTCAGCGGCAGTAAAACTGCTGAAACCTGAAAATCAGATTATTGTGGTTGTTGGGCAATAGGGTGGAAGGGGACCGCTTGCGCTTTCACGCAAACTGTCCCCGATCTTGATTTGTCGACGAGATCAATTGTCCTCGTCGTCGCCAACCCGCAGTGCATCTACACAGAGTTTGGTTTTGAACGGCCCAATCGTGCGCGCACGATACAGGAAATCCAGTTGAGAAATGCGGCGCGCATCACCACGCAATGCAATTGGTCCAATGCGGCCGCCCGCTGGAATGACTTGCCGCACCTGATAAGTGTCACGGCCACCATTCGAATAGCGGATCGAAAACTCAGACATCTCGATATCGTAGTTCTGCGAACGCAACCGAATGGACGAGTAGCGATCCGGCGAATTGATGGCAATGGTATCCCGGTCCCCCAGCAAGCCCACTTTCTTGCAGCCCAGCTCAACCCATTCTGCTGTTTGGGGCGGCGGCGGAGGTGGCTCTGCGCGGCGTCCGTCTGACAGCAGAACAAGTGTCACATTGCCCTTCGGTATATAGGTAACTTCGACTGATCGGATCGGGCGCACTTCCTCAAGTTCAAAAACCGCCGTGCGCTGGCCTTCCTGCAAAACTTGCCGGACTTTCACGACCTCCGAATCGCCATCGGCATAGTTCACCTTAAGCGAGCGCACATCTGCTGACCCGTCCTCAGCCAAGATTCGCATGGCGCGGATGCGGCGATCATCCTGCCTGATGTTGAACACGCCCTTTTCGGGCGCAGCCGGTTCAGGGTCATAGGTCACAGATCCAACGGGCCGGAACCGATCCTCTGCATGGGCGAGGCCCACAAGTCCGCCAGCCAATAATAGTGCGGCCAGCCCGACGCTGGCAAATTGTTGTAGTCGCATGAATAATCCTCCGCTCATTGCGATATTGCCATGAGTCTCCCACCCTACCAAGGCGGGAATTGGGCAAGTTCAGTGCAAAATCTGCTCGAGGAATTTCCTTGTGCGCGGCGATTGCGGATTGTTGAAGAAGGCTTCTGGCTCATTCTGTTCCACAATCTGCCCCTGATCCATGAAAATCACCCGGTTCGCCACCTGCCGCGCAAAGGCCATTTCATGGGTGACGCAGAGCATGGTCATGCCGCCTTGAGCGAGGTCCACCATCACGTCCAGAACTTCCTTGATCATTTCAGGATCGAGCGCGGAGGTTGGCTCATCGAACAGCATGATCTTCGGGTTCATGCAGAGTGCGCGCGCAATGGCAACGCGTTGTTGTTGACCACCTGAAAGCTGGCCTGGATATTTCAGTGCCTGCTCCGGAATTTTCACGCGCGTCAGATATTTCATCGCAATCGCTTCGGCTTCGGCTTTCGGTTGCTTGCGCACCCACATCGGCGCCAACGTCAGGTTTTCGAGAACCGTAAGATGCGGGAAGAGATTGAAGTGCTGAAACACCATGCCAACTTCGCGACGCACGTCGTCGATGTTTTTAAGATTGGTCGTGAGCGGAATACCGTCCACAATAATATCGCCCTGTTGGTGTTCCTCCAGCCGGTTGATACAGCGGATCATGGTGGATTTGCCGGAACCGGACGGCCCGCAGATCACAATCCGCTCACCCTTCTTCACATCCAGGTTGATGTCCCGCAGCACATGGAACTGGCCGTACCATTTGTTTACGCTTTTCATTGCAACAGCGGAATTGACCATGGTTACCTCGTGTGACTGGTGTTGAGCCTGCGCTCAATGAATTGCGAATAACGCGACATGGCAAAGCAGAAGACCCAATAGTTTAGCGCCAGCGCAAAATAGCCGGTGTTGCCGGTCTGGCCTGACGCCCATTTGGCATCGTTGAAGCCGGACTGCACAATGTTGAACAGATCAAAAATGCCGATGATGGAAACCAGGCTGGTGTCTTTGAACAAGCTGATGAAGTTATTGACGATGCCGGGAATCACAACTTTCAAGGCCTGCGGCATGACCACCAGCAGCATCATGCGCCAATACGACAAACCCACCGCCATCGACGCTTCATATTGCCCTTTGGGAATAGCCTGCAAGCCACCGCGCACCACTTCGGCCATATAGGCGGCTGAGAACAGTGCAATACCGATCAGAGCCAGCATGAGCTTGCCGGGATTGATGCCGGGCGGCATGAACAATGGGAACATGTTCGCCGCCATGAACAGCACCAGCACCAGTGGAACACCGCGTACGATTTCAATGAAGGTGATGCACAGCATTTGCACAACAGGCATGGCGGACTTTCGACCCAGTGCCAGAAGAATACCAAGCGGCAAGGAAGCCACAATACCTGTAATCGAAGCGATCAGCGTAATGAGCAAACCGCCCCACTGTTCGGTGTCGACCTTCACCAGTCCGAGAAAACCGCCCGTCAACAGCACATAGGTGATGATGGGAAAAGCGATGAAAAAGAACAGCGCATTCCAGCCTTTGTAAGGAATTTTGGGCACGAGCAACCCGAGCAGTGACAGCCCCCCGATCAGGAACACCATGTTGGGTCGCCAGAGTTGATCCTGCGGATAGAAGCCATAAATCCACTGCAGGGACTTTGCCTTGACGAAGGGCCAACACGCACCCGCTGTGACTGTGTTGCAAGGCTCACGGTCAGCGGCTGTCCATATCGCCGAAACAATAGCCCACTGGAAAATCGACCATACGGCCCAAGCCAAAAACAGCGCAATGATGACAGTACCCACACCGCTGAGTGGCGTTGGCGCAAAACGGTCGCGGAGTTTGGCCCAAAGCCCCGCACTGCTGGCGGGTGCCGGCAGCGACGGCGCATCTACGGTTCTGACATATGCAAGTGTCATGGCCTCAACGCTCCACCAGTTTCATGCGCGAGTTGAACCAGTTCATGAAGGCTGCAGTGAGCAGGCTGAGACTGAGGTAGACCACCATTAGAATGAACACCACTTCAATGGCCTTGCCGGACTGGTTGTTGACCGTGCCGCCCGCATACATCAAATCCGGAAAGCCGATGGCGATGGCAAGGGACGAATTTTTAGTCAGGTTGAGATATTGGCTGGCCAGTGGTGGTATGATGATGCGCATGGCTTGTGGGATCACCACCAAACGAAGCGCCATGCCACGGCTGAGGCCAAGGGCGCTCGACGCTTCCGACTGGCCATGGCTGACGGCCTGAATACCACCCCGCACGGTTTCCGCAATGAAGGTGGCACTGTAGAAAATCAGCGCGATGAGAAGCGCCACCATCTCCGGCACCATGGTCATGCCGCCTGCGAAGTTGAAGCCTTTCAGTTCGGGATAATCAAAATTGAGGGGCCATCCTGCGAGTAATAACCCAACGAACGGCGACAACAGAATGATGGGTATCGAGATCAACCACATAGGCGTAATCTTGCCGGTTTCATCTTGGCGTTTGCGCGCGTTTTTGCGGAACATCCAAGTTCCGAACAAAGCCAAAGCCAAAGCCGCCAGTGCAAACCATGCCCCCGGACCAAAATTCGGGTGCGGCATGAGGATGCCTTTTTTGCTGATGAAAATGCTGCCGAAAAAACTGTAGGCATTTTTGACGGCCGGCAAAGGTTTCAAGACAAGCGCGTACCACATGAAAATTTGCAGGAGCAATGGAATGTTGCGCAGCAGCTCGACATAAAGTGTTGCGGCTCCCGCCACGACCTTGTTTTTCGACAGGCGCATGACACCCACTGTAAAGCCCACAATGGTAGCAAAGAAAATTCCTAGCACGGCAACAAGAACTGTATTGAGAAGGCCAGCAACAATGGCGCGGCCATAGGTGGAGTTCGATGAATATTCGATCAGCGAAGAGCTGATGTCAAAGCCGGCGGCCTGCGTCAGAAAATCAAAGCCGAAATTCTGGTTGAGTTTTTTCAGGTTGGCTTGTGTGTTGCCAATGATTTCGTAGAGGCCCCAGACTAGCAGCAACAGAACGATGAGCTGCGAAACATAGCCGCGGAGCTTCGGGTTGTAAAACCAAGCAAAGCCACCAGCAGATGCAGGCGGTGGTGGTGAGACGCGCTTGTTGGGAATGTCTGTCATGTGCGTGATTGTAACTCCCTCATCCCCCTTCGGGACCTTCTCCCGTTGGAAGAAACGGGAGAAGGTGTTTGCAGTAGTCGCCTTCTCCCGCCCCTTTTGGGGGGAGAAGGTGGCCGAAGGCCGGATGAGGGAGTCTGTCTCGTATCAGCGGATTGGCGGTGCGTATTGCAGGCCACCTGCATTCCACAGGGCGTTCTTGCCGCGTGCAATTTTCAGCTGGGCCAGATTGCGGTCGAAGATTTCGGCATAATTGCCGACCTGCTTGACGATATTGTAGGCCCAATCAGGTCCAAGGCCGAGGCCCTTGCCGAAATCATTGTCAGCTTCCGTACCGTCAGGGTTTTTCACCTTGGTGGACAACAAACGCTGGATTTCAGGATTGGCTGATGCCTTCATCTCATCAACGTTCTTTGAACTCACGCCAAGTTCTTCGGCAGTCAGCGTTGCATAATAAGTCCATTTCACAATGTTGAACCACTGTGCGTCGCCTTGACGAACGACCGGACCAAGTGGCTCCTTCGAAATGATTTCAGGCAGTACCATGTGGTCAGCTGGCGTCGGGAATTTCAGGATTTCGGCATAGAGGCCGGATTGGTCCGTTGTGAACACGTCACAGCGGCCTTCCTGATAGGCTTTGAGAACTTCTTCGTTCTTTTCAAATGCAACAATCTTGTATTCCATTTTGTTGGACTTGAAATAGTCAGCAAGGTTCAACTCGGTGGTGGTGCCGGTTTGCGTGCAGACCGATGCGCCGTTCAGTTCAAGCGCCGACTTTACGCCAAGCTTGGTTGGAACCATGAAGCCCTGACCGTCATAATAAGTGACGCCAGCAAACGACAGGCCAAGGCCCGTATCACGGCTCATGGTCCATGTGGAATTCCGGGAAAGAACATCAATGGCACCAGACTGCAGTGCGGTAAAACGCTCTTTGGCCGACAAGGGCGAGTACTTCACCTTGGTGGCATCGCCCAGAACAGCAGCGGCTACGGCCTTGCAGAAATCAACGTCAAGGCCAGTCCAGTTGTTCTGGTCATCTGGTTGTGAAAAGCCGATCAGGCCTTGGCTGACGCCGCATTGCACAAAGCCCTTGGCTTTCACGTCATCAAGTGTTGCGGCGTTTGCAGCAATCGCGCTGAGACCCAACACCGACGCTGCGGCAAGCAATTTTATTTTTGTCATTGATATACTCCCTGTCTGCGCGAGTGCCCCCACGCCTGTTAAAGCTGGCCTGGACCAGTCTGTCACAAGAGAAGCCGCAAAAACCAATGACGTCAAGGCCAATGTATTAATTGTTCTGTCTGAAAAATTGTCATCCTTCGTGCAAGGCTCGGTAGTTGCACATTTCAGCAGGTTGCTGACGTGACGCATATTGCGTTCATGATGTGTTCCGTGATAGCTGAAGGAATGTCAAACCCCATCCCCATCAATATCGTCTGGTTTAAACGTGACCTGCGCATTCACGACCACCGTCCGTTGGTGGAAGCTGCGCGTGCTGGGCCTGTGTTGGCACTGTACGTTGTTGAGCCAGACTATTGGATACAGGCGGACACATCTGGTCGGCAGTGGAATTTGATCTCAGAATCCCTTCTCTCACTTGAACGTGCAGTAGAAAACATCGGCGGTGCTTTGAGTGTCCGAGTTGGTCCGATTGAACAGGTGCTTTCGACCCTTCACAAAGAACATCCCGGAGCCTCGCTTTGGAGCCATGAAGAAACCGGCAATGGTTGGACTTTCGCGCGGGATAAAAGGGTTGAGCAATTGTGCGCCGAGAAAGACATTCGCTGGAATGAGTTTCCCCAATTTGGAGTGAAGCGCGGACTGCGGGATCGTGATGCATGGGCCAAGCATCACGGCGCGTTCATGGCTCAGTCCGTGCTTGCACCGCCGCAGACGATTGCGTTCGTGAAATTTAAATCCGATGTTTTGCCCACTGCAGATGATTTGAAACTGCCTGATGACCCCTGCCCCTTGCGCCAAAAAGGTGGACGGGCGGAGGCGCTTTCACTGCTCAACAGTTTCTTTGCAGGGCGCGGAAACACCTACACGTTTCAAATGTCGAGTCCTCTCACCGCCGAGACGGCCTGTTCACGGCTTTCGCCGCATTTGGCTGTTGGCGATATTTCCGTGCGTGAAACTTTGCACCGCGCTTTTGCAGAAAGAGACAAGATTGCCGCCCTGCCCCCCGCTGCAAGGTCGATTGAACTGCGCTCCATTGACAGCTTTATTTCACGTTTGCACTGGCATTGTCATTTCATCCAAAAACTTGAAAGTGAACCCGCCATTGAATGGCGCTCCATGCACAAGGCGTTGCAAGCTGAAAGAGTGAACACTGCGCCAGACGATCCCCTGCTGTTGGCGTTTGCGGAAGGGCGAACCGGTTTTCCATTTGTTGACGCCTGCATGCGCTATCTCATCGCTTCCGGCTGGATCAACTTTCGCATGCGCGCCATGCTGATAGCGTTTGCGACCTATCACTTGGCCTTGGATTGGCAAGCTGTTGGCACTGTGCTGGCACGATTGTTTACCGACTATGAGCCGGGCATTCACTGGCCCCAGGTACAAATGCAAGCGGGTCAAACCGGCATCAATACGCCGCGCATCTACAATCCCGTCAAACAGTCTGTGGATCAGGACCCTGAGGGTATTTTTATCCGGCGCTGGGTGCCGGAGTTGGCTGCCTTGCCAACCGTGTTTCTACATGAGCCGTGGAAAATGATCATCGGTGATGAGCGCATGTATGGCGTAAAACTCGGGCACAACTATCCTTCGCGCTTGCTCGATCATGTTGAGGCCATGCGGGCCGCGAGAGATCGGCTGACCGAGATTCGCAAGCGTGAAGGTTTTCACAATGAGGCCAAAAAAGTTTTCATCCGCCATGGCTCCCGGAAGCGCACGCTTGGCAATGACCACCCTGAAAGAACACGCGCGGTCAAGGCGCAGAAAGAAAAATCGGCGCAGCAACAGTTCAGCTTTGATATTTGATTGCGTTCCGCTTATGTTCTGTGATACGACTGCGCCATGGCTAAATCATCTTCCGTTTTCGTCTGTCAATCCTGTGGCACCACAACCTCCAAATGGTCCGGCCGTTGCGACGGTTGCGGGGCCTGGAACACCATAATTGAAGAGGCGACTGAGGCTCCCGCTTCCGGCGCCAAGGGCAAAGCATTGCCGAGAGGCCGCCCCACACGACTCGTTGGTTTGAAGGGCGACAGTGCGGCCCCTCCCCGCATAACCACGGGTATGCCAGAATTGGACCGGGTGGCGGGCGGTGGTTTTGTGCCGGGGTCTGCGGTGTTGATTGGTGGCGATCCGGGCATCGGCAAGTCGACGTTGCTGTTGCAGGCCTTGGCATCAATGGCGATGAAGGGCCAGCGTGTTGTTTATGTCTCCGGCGAAGAAGCCATCGCGCAGATACGTTTGCGGGCGGAGCGTTTGGGGCTGGCTGACGCGCCTGTATTGCTCGCCGCTGAAACCAACACCTCCGACATCATCGCCACACTGAATGAAGAAGGCCCGCCAGCAATTGTGGTGATCGATTCGATACAGACGCTGTGGTCTCCCGTCATTGAGGCGGCACCCGGAACGGTGTCACAACTAAAGGCGGGCTGTGAAGCGCTGGTGCGTTTTGCCAAGCAAAAGGGCACCTGTGTATTGCTCGTTGGCCATGTCACCAAGGATGGCCAGATTGCAGGCCCCAAGGTTGTCGAACATCTGGTCGACGCTGTCCTTTATTTCGAAGGGGATCGCGGCCACCAGTTCCGCATTCTCCGCGCCGTCAAAAATCGCTTCGGAGCCACCGATGAAATCGGCGTGTTTGAAATGTCCGACGGTGGCTTGAAAGAAGTCACCAATCCATCTCGCCTGTTCATGGGCCAATCGGAACGCCCTGCCCCAGGTACAGCCGTTTTTGCGGGCGTGGAAGGCACCCGACCCTTGTTGGTGGAGGTTCAGGCACTGGTATCGCCTTCACCACTCGGCACACCCCGCCGCACGACCGTAGGCTGGGACTCGAATCGGTTGGCCATGATCCTCGCCGTTCTCGAAGCCCGCGCAGGCGTTTCCCTGTCGCAGCATGACGTCTATCTCAACGTGGCAGGTGGCCTCCGCTTGAAGGAAACCGCCGCCGACCTTGCCGTGGCCGCTGCCATTCTGGGCTCCATGTCCGACACGATTATTCCGCATGGCACGGTTCTCTTCGGTGAAATTGCCTTGTCCGGAGCCATTCGCCCTGTCGGGCAAACCGAGGCACGGCTGAAGGAAGCACAGAAACTGGGTCTGACGGAAGCGGTGATTGCCATGGCGGGTGAAACTCCGGCTGTCAAAGGTCTTGCGACCAAATCCATGGAAACCGTGGCAGATGTGGTCGCATGGGTGGCGTCACGCTCAAAGGGCTTGAGACGCATAGCGTGACAGAGAGGGAACTTTCCACATCTTCATTCCACACTGGCACCCCGCTTCATTCCTGCCTATAAGGACTGCGAAATCCACTTCAGGGACGCTCCATGCCCTTCCAAATTCTCGACTTCGTCCTCATCGGCATCATGCTTGTGTCAGGCATACTTGCTTTGGCGCGTGGTTTTACGCGCGAGGTGCTATCGCTCATCGCCTGGGGTGCAGCAGTCTTTGCTGCCTATTATGCCATCCAGCAAAAACCCTTGCTCGATCTGGTATTGCCATATCTGGACAAGCCCATCCTGGCGCAAATTGCTGTCGGTGCGGTGGCCTTCATCATCACATTGATCGTCGTGTCTATCCTCTCGGTCAAGCTTTCAGATCGCGTTGTTGATTCGTCGGCTGGCGCTTTTGACCGCAGTTTGGGCTTCATCTATGGTTTGCTGCGAGGTCTGGTTTTTGTCGGCATTGTCTATACGTTTTACACGGGCTTCCTCCAGCCTGCAGACAAGCAAGAGGACTGGATCAAGAATGCCCAGAGCCTGCCGCTGATCGAGAAAGTCAAAGACGGTCTCATTGCCGCAATAAAGAGAATAAATCCCGATGCTGTCAGCAGCTTCAATCAGGCGACCCAGTCCAATCCGCAAGGTGCTGTAACCCCGCCTGCCCCCGGTGAGACCGGCTACTCCAATGGCCAAACCCAAGGCCTCGATAATCTGGTGGAAGGCCAAAATCAACAGCCCGCCCCCGATGCCAAAGGGAACTCCGAATGACAAACCTGTCCGACTTCGATTTTGATGGCGACACGCTGCGTGAAGAATGCGGCGTGTTTGGCATTTATGGCCACCCCGACGCTGCGGCCCTCACAGCCTTGGGCCTCCACGCCCTGCAGCACCGGGGTCAGGAAGCTGCGGGCATCGTCTCTTACAACGAAGGCCGCTTCCACTCAGAACGCCGCATGGGGCTGGTGGGCGATCACTTCTCCTCCGCCGCCACCATTGATCGCCTGAAGGGCCAAGCAGCGCTCGGCCATGTGCGCTATTCGACAACGGGTGAAACCATTCTGCGCAACGTGCAACCATTGTTTGCCGAGCTCGCAGCAGGCGGTTTCGCCGTCGCCCACAACGGCAATCTCACCAATGGGCTGACGCTGCGCAAGGAATTGATTTCCCACGGCGCCATCTGCCAGTCGACGTCGGACACTGAAGTGATCTTGCATCTCGTGGCGCGCGCCCAGCGACCCAAGATGATTGACCGCTACATCGACGCGCTTCGCCGCCTCGAAGGTGCCTACGCCTTGGTCTGCCTCACCAACAAGAAACTGATCGGCGCCCGTGACCCCCTTGGCATTCGCCCGCTCATGCTCGGCAAGCTCAATGGCGCCTACATTCTCTGCTCTGAAACTTGTGCGCTGGATATCATCGGTGCCACCTTCGTGCGTGAGGTGGAGAACGGCGAAGTGGTGGTAATTTCGGAAGACGGCATTGAAAGCCATTGGCCCTTCCCGCGCCAGCCCGCCCGGCCCTGCATTTTTGAATATATCTATTTCTCACGTCCCGACTCGGTTCTGGGTGGTCGCTCGGTCTATGACGTGCGCAAGCAAATGGGCCGCCAACTGGCACTCGAATCGCCTGCGGATGTGGACGTGATTGTGCCCATCCCTGATTCTGGCGTGCCCGCTGCCTTGGGCTATGCAGAACAGCTTAAAGTGCCCTTCGAACTCGGCATCATTCGCAATCACTACGTGGGCCGCACCTTTATCGAACCCACACAAACCATCCGTTCACTCGGTGTGAAGCTGAAACACAACGCCAACCGCGCTGTGGTCAAAGGCAAACGGGTTTTGTTGATTGATGACTCGATAGTGCGCGGCACGACATCCGTCAAAATCGTGCAGATGATGTATGACGCCGGTGCTACTGAAGTGCACATGCGCATCGCCTCACCGCCCATCAAGCATCCGGATTATTACGGCATCGACACACCGGAAGAAAAATCACTGCTTGCTGCCACTCACACGCTTGAGGAAATGCGCAAGTTCATCGGAGTAACGAGTTTGGCGTTTTTGTCGGTTGAAGGTGTCTACAAATCCATGGGCTACGAAGGCCGCAATAATTCGCGCCCCCAATTTACCGACCATTGCTTCACCGGTGAATATCCAACACGGATTACCGACCACATCGGTGAAAGTGCCAAACAGCAACTCTCGCTGCTCGCTGAAGCAGGCTGATCATGACCAGGCGACTTGAAGGCAAGGTGGCCCTCGTCACTGGCGCGTCGCGTGGATTGGGCTATGCAACGGCCCTGCATCTGGCAAAGGAAGGCGCACATATCATCGCCACTGCCCGTACCAGAGGCGGACTGGAAGAATTGGATGACGCGGTAAAAGCCGCCGGATCCACCGCCACGCTGGTGCCGATGAACCTCACCGATTACGAAGCCATAGACCGTCTGGGTGCTGCGATTTTTGAACGTTGGAAAAAACTCGATGTCCTCGTCGGCAATGCGGGAACCCTCGGCAAGCTGACACCCTTGGCCCATATTGATCCTAAAGTCTGGGACGACGCCATGGCCACCAATCTCACGGCGAACTATCGCGTGATCCGCTCCATGGATGCGCTATTGCAAGCCGCCCCCGCAGGCCGCGCTATTTTTGTAACGTCGGGTTTGGCGCAAAAATGCTTCCCCTATTGGGGCACCTACTCCGTAGGCAAGGCCGCACTCGAAGCCCTGGTGCGAACCTACGCCGGCGAAGTGGCCACCACCAATCTCCGCGTCAACTGCTTCAGCCCTGGCGCCACACGAACAAAAATGCGCGCCACCGCCATGCCAGGCGAAGACCCGGAAACTCTGCCAACACCGGAAGAAGTATCAGCACAAATGGTGGAGATGTGCCTGCCGGAGTTTGGCGACAATGGCGGAGTCTGGAAGTACGACGTGAAGGGATTGTTCAAGCAGTATTGATGTTCTCGCTTGCGGCGCACGCCTCGAGGCATTGCAAGAGGGGGAACTTGTGTTGAGTGCATTTTGCTCCCCTCACCCTGAGGTGCCCGCCCTCTTGCGGGCCTCGAAGGGTCGCCACAAGCGTGAGAGGTGAAGTCTACTTCTTCGTGTCGTAAGGATTATCCCCGCCGCCGCGCAGGCTGAACCGGATTGGTGTTCCGTTGAGATCAAACGCTTCACGCAAACCATTGGTCAGATAGCGCAGATAACTTTCCGGCAACTTCTTCAACTGATTGCCGAAAATCGCGAATGTCGGTGGCCGTGCATTGGCCTGTGTCGCATAACGGATTTTGATTCGGCGACCGCCGGGTGCTGGTGGCGAATTGCGTTCAACTGCACCTTCCAGCCAGCGGTTCAGCTTCGAGGTGGTAACGCGGGCGTTCCACTTCTTGTCGGCTTCCGTGACCGCCTTCATCAGGCCATCAATGCCCTTGTTGCGAATGGCTGACAGCGTGACCAGTGACACGCCACGAATTTCCGGCAGCACGTCTTCGAGCTTGCTTTTGTAGGCATCGAGAACCTTTTGCTTGTTCTCCACTGCGTCCCACTTGGACAGTGCAATAACCACCGCCCTGCCCTCGCGGCCCACCAAATCTGACAACGTCAAATCCTGGCGTTCAATATCCAGCGTTGCATCAATCAACACCACCACGCATTCGGCAAAGCGAATGGCGCGCATGGCGTCGGACACCGACATTTTCTCGATCTTTTCCTGCACGCGGGATTTGCGGCGAATGCCTGCTGTGTCCCACAGTTTGATGTCGCGCCCACGCCAGTTCCAGGCACTGGAAATCGCATCGCGCGTAATGCCGGCCTCAGGTCCGGTCAACATGCGCTCTTCGCCCAGCATGGCATTGACCAGTGTGGACTTACCCGCATTGGGCTGACCGATAATGGCGAGACGCAAAGGCCGCTGCGGGTCATATTCCCAGTCCTTGTCAGACTCTTCCTCGGAAATTTCGACGTTGGTATCAGGCACATCCGGCGCTTTCGCCATGACGATGGGGCGCAGCGCTTCATAAAGCCCGTCCAGCCCTTCGGCATGTTCAGCCGAAATCGCCAGTGGTTCGCCAAAGCCTAGGCCGTAACCTTCGGCCAAGCCCGGCACCACGGCGCGGGTTTCAGCCTTGTTGCCAATGAGAATGACATGCTTGTTCAACTTGCGAATACGCGCCGCAAATTCCTTGTCGGTTGGCGTCACACCTGCACGGGCGTCAATCACAAACAGAATGACATCAGCCTCTAGCGCCGCCACTTCCGACTGGTCACTCATACGGGCTTCGAGTGAACCTTTGCGGGCCTCGTCCAAACCTGCAGTGTCATATAAACGGAAGGCCAATTCACCCAATCGCCCCGCACCCTCACGGCGGTCACGCGTGACGCCGGGTGTATCGTCGACGATGGCAACCTTCTGCCCGACGAGTCGGTTGAACAGCGTGGATTTTCCAACATTGGGGCGGCCAAGAATGGCGACTACGGCGGTCATTGAATGCCGGAACCTCCGGCCTCCTGATCAACGCCCGTTTCACAATTCAGGTCAACATCTGGGTCACATGCCGCAGCATCCGTAGACAGAACACCCTTTTTGCCAAGTTTGGGGTTCACCTGTTGGTCTGGTGGAAGAATATCCTCACGCTGCCCCGGCAGCACCGTGTCATTGCGCTGGCCAGTCAATTTCTTGAACGAACTGCAGCCCGCCAGCAACGATGCCGCGACGGCCAGAATGACGATGGTTCGCGTCAGTTTCATTTCTTGACCAGCTCCGGCGCAATCAATTGCACCATGACCTGCGCCCGCTGCTTGATGGCCTGTGGCGCATCGGGGTCAGCAAAAATGGCGTTCATGTAACGGTCAGCCATGGTGAAATCCTTCACGCGAAAAGCCGCCAAACCAAAAATTTCACGTGCCGCATGCCGCCAGGCATTGCCGTCCTTGTCGAACATGCCAAGCTTGGTCAGCAATTCATCGGGTGTGGCCTTGTCTACCAGCAGGTAGCCCTGACGAATGCGGGCAAGATCAGCCAGTACCGGCTCAGTTGCCTTGTCAGCAATGATGACGTCATAGTCAGCAATGGCCTTGTCCACATCGCCCTTGGCTGCAATGACAGCAGCCTTCTGCAAACGGCCCAGTTGCTCAAAGCCAGGGTTTTTGACGGCGGCAAGAGCTGCCAGCGCATCTTCGTATTTGCCGTCACCAGCTTTTTTCACGGCATCTAGATAAACCACAGATGCAGTTTCGGCCTGCGTGCGCTGAAAATAAGTCCAACCTTCAAACGCAGCTACACCAAGCACAAGCAAAGCTGCGAGAGCGATCAGCTTGCTGGCATGGCGATCCCAAAACTTTTTGTATTCATCCTGGCGGACTTCCTCGTCCACTTCGCGGATCAGCGATTCATCAGTCACGTTATAAAGCCCTCAAATCTCAAGTGCGGGACGTAAAGCAGCCAAGGGGCCAAATCAAGGCATATCCACCACGAAAGACCCGATCAACCCGGCATCGCAACGTTCGGCGATCAGGCTTTGGATGGCCCAAGTGCCGGGGTTGTCGGCGACCATGACGACGGATTTGCTGGTTTTGGCCGGGAGAACGAGGCTGTTGACCCATTTTGGGAAAACCTGGGGTCCGCTTTGCCCAGCCGCCAACGCGGTCCATTCCGTCCAGACGTGACCATGCACATAGAGCACCTGTTCAAAGGCAGTACGATTGTCAAAAACCAACCGCAGAATTTCATTCTTCTTGGCTTCAAACAAAAGCGGACTGCCGATCCCCGAGCTGCCACCAATGGACCAGGCCAGGCCCTGCTCCAGCATGGCACGCAAATCCAGCACATCCTTGCCAACCTTGGCGCTTTGCAATCCACCCTTGATCCCGCCCTCTATTGGCAGTGCGATGTCTCGCGCTGCGACAGCATCAAGAGGTGTCGACACTGGATTGGCGGGAAGCCGGGTATTCAGCGGCAAGGTCTTTCGCCCGTAA
This sequence comes from Hyphomicrobiales bacterium, assembly GCA_031430915.1. Taxonomy (GTDB): domain Bacteria; phylum Pseudomonadota; class Alphaproteobacteria; order Rhizobiales; family Aestuariivirgaceae; genus Aestuariivirga. The sequence continues at coordinate 18,749 of JANPCL010000082.1, read as the reverse complement.
GAACCAGCTTCGAGAAACGCCACCTCAACGACGTCTTCGAACAAGTCTAAGGCAACCGAAACAATATCTTGCGCAAAGGTGAGTAGCACGTCAGCACTTTGCCCCGTTGCCAAAACGATGGCACCTGTTTCCAAAGTATCGGGCCACACAGCTTGCCCGTCCCGCGCCAACACCAACCCCTCAACACCTTTCAGAAGCACTTTGACCGTGCGCGTATTCGCAACATTGAGCAATCGAAGCCGGGCGGGCTTTTCCGCGTCCAGCGCAATATGCGGCTTGTAGGTCGCGTTGACGGTAAACCAGTTTCCCAATCTCCCTTCGCCCGCAGCCCGATCCAGATTTCCGAAATCCCCTTCAATCTTGCCATCATCCCCCAGCGACCAGTCGTCAAACAGCAGTGGAACATCCAGGTAGGGTTGCGGCTCGCTTTCCTCCACAATGAACATGCCAACAAGTCCCATTTCCCGCTGCTTCGAGGCAGCCAGCAAAGGCCCGAACCAGAACGTGCCTGCGTCCGGCGGCGTGAAAGTCACCTCCAGCCCAACACTGTCTTGGGCTGCAATCTTCACCGTCATCTTCTCCGACGGGCCACGCACACCGAAGAAATGTATCCACACATCCTCATCAAGCGCATTGGCAAAACGGACGCGAAACTCCTGGCCCTGCTTCGCCCTCAAAACGGTTGCCTGCGCTGCAAAACCCCAATGATCCGTCGGCGGACTTTCCGGCCCAAGAAGTTGCGAGCGCACGGGGCCAGCCGTCAGCAAGGGCATACTGTCAGCCATCTGCGCAAAACTCCAGCGTGGCAACATTGAAGCGGCAAGCGCAATTCCGCCGCAGACCTCACGCCGATTAAGGAGTCGCATCACCATCTCGCAATGCTTAACCGGATTCGCGGCAATTTGGTGGCCTCAGGTTTTCAATTCCTTGAGACTGTAGACAGGTTCAAGATTGCTAAGATTACTGAGAACCTCATATAGAAATTGTTGCACAATCGGCACCATGTCCTCGCCCAAGCCCTGCATTTCTCCTTGCACAAAGGAACGGAACGAAAAACGCCGGAAATTCACCAACGAAGCGATAGGGGCCGCAAGAAACGGGATCGTCAACGCCCCCCCATCTTCTGGCCAGGCTGATCTTACAAACAGGTTGCGAACCGGCACAAACAAATCAATACCGCGATGCCGCTGGAACACTTGCGCCGCCCGCAACGACGAGAGGCTTTCGTCGACCACAAAAAACACAAATACGCGAAATCCGGATTTCTTGCACTCAGCGAAAAAACCCAGATCACGTTCCGCACCAAAGAAATTCTCCATGTGCCGCGCCGAAACATCCACCACATAGTCCCGGCCCGGAGATGCAAGGATTGTATCGAACACCCGCATTTGACCCTTTATGGAGGCAAAGTCCGCCATGGCAGTGCGACCTGGAAAATAGTTGCGCAACGGCGCATCAGGTGCATCTGTGTCAATGACAAAGGGGTCGCGACCGTCCAGCATCAAATAGTCAACCAGCAACCGCGACAGCAGTGTCTTGCCGTTGCGGTTCTGGTCAGACGTTACAACATAGATTGTTGGCTGAGCGGCCATGGCACCAAGGTGGCCGCGTCAGGCGCGCCCACCCGTCACAATGTCTTGGATCATTTTCACACGGCCGAACTGGTCATCAATCTCGGCACACCACTTGCGCACATATCCACGCAGTACAAACGAGAACTTGCCCTGCGAACCATCGGCTGCACGGTTGTCGATGAAGTCCTTGAAGGTGACACCCGCAACATCCACCTGCTCGTAAGCCATCTCGTTCAGCTTCGGAATGTCGATTTCATGGGACTTGCTGATCTGGGTAAAATACTTGCGATATGTCGCATCATCCCATTCGAAGAAATTCGTATCATTGAGTGAATTCCGCGCCACGACATATTCAACGCCAGACAGATATTTTGCAATCTCGCCAATTTCATCCAGCGAGGCAATGGAAGGTCCAACGACGTGAATCAGCCCCAAAGTGAACATGCCGTTGCGTGCAGCTTCCAACACACCAATCCGTTCAAACAGATCAAGCGAGTACGACAAGTTACCGGCCTTGAAATCCACCACTGTCACCGGAACATTCGCCGTCTCCATGGTATCGAGCACACGCATTTGGTGTGCAACGTTGTTGAGGTCGATGATTTCGGTAATCGAGGGGTAAAAGCGTTGCAGCGATCCCCGTGGATTTTCCGTATCAAACGCACGCGTCAACACGTTTTTACGCGCAAAATAGTCCAAAAGTGCGCGTGAAGCGGTGGTTTTGCCGACACCACCTTTATCTGCGCCTACGAGAATGAGAGTTGGTTTCATGTTCGGCCCCGTTTTCTTTTTTTAGTATTAATGAGAACTGCCATAACACAGCTTATTAATTGAGTATATTTTGTATTTACGGTTAATCATGGACCAAATTGAATCAACTTGGAGTTTAATATGACGTTTTTGGCCGTCAGCATTTTTCTGTTTGGAATAGTTCATTTAAACCCCGCGGTTCCGCAATGGCGGGCCCATGCGAAGCAGACCTTCGGCAAAGCTTACGGACCTGTATATGGAATTCTGAGCCTTTTGTTGTTGATGGCTTGCCTTTGGGCCTTTCGGAACGCAGAAGTTCAAGGCCTTTATGAACCACCAACGTGGAGCCGCCACGCCAACTTCGGCCTGAGCCTTGTCGGATTCATCTTCCTCGGTATTTTCCTGTTTCGCGGAAGTTGGCGCAACAAATTGAAAGTTCCTATGACGATTGGAGTCGGCCTTTGGGCGCTCGGCCATCTTTTCGCCAATGGTGATACACGCACCACACTCCTGTTTGGCGGGCTGGCTGCTGTCGCTGCGTTGCAAGGCATACTCAAATTGCAGGGCGGCTCATTCATATCCTCTGATGAACGCAAAGGCCACAATCTGCTGTCCATTCTGGGGGGCGTGGCGCTCTATGGTCTGGCCGTACAACTGCATGCCGTGATTGCAGGTGTACCGGTCATAGTTTTGCAGTTAAAGTAGACCTATGTCCCAGCACGTCGCCACCAAACGCACAACCGCACCCGACATTCAAAACCGCAAAGGTGGAGAGCCTATTGTCGCCCTGACCTCCTACCACGCACACACCGCAGCCATTGCCGACAAGTACGTCGACTTTCTGCTGGTGGGGGATTCACTGGGCATGGTCATGCACGGTTTCGAAAGCACCCTGCCCGTGCCCCTGGACCTGATGATCATGCATGGCCGCGCCGTCATGCGCGGGGCCAAGCAATCTCTCGTCGTGGTCGATATGCCCTTCGGCTCCTACGAAGAAAGCCCGCAACAGGCCTTCCGCAACGCCGCCAAGGTGGTGAAGGAAACCGAGTGTGGCGCCATCAAGCTGGAAGGCGGCAGGCGCATGGCAGAAACTATTCGCTTCCTGTCGGAACGTGGCATACCCGTCATGGCCCACGTCGGCCTCACACCCCAATCCATCAATGTGCTCGGTGGCTTCAAGGCACAGGGACGCGAACGTGCCCAGTGGGCCGCAATCGAAGAAGACGCACGCCTTGTTGCCGAAGCGGGAGCCTTTTCTGTTGTGCTGGAAGCCGTAGCCGAACCCCTCGCCCGCAAGATCACAACATCAATCGACATACCCACCATCGGTATCGGCGCCTCCGCTGCCTGTGACGGGCAAATCCTTGTGATGGAAGACATGCTGGGCCTCAGTCCCCGCGTTGCAAAATTCGTCAAGGAATTCGGCAAGGTGGGGGCAGCAATCGAAAACGCCATCAGCATGTATGCCGATGATGTGCGCACGCGGAAATTTCCGGAACAGCAGCACACCTATGCTGTGAAAGATTAGCGCTTCACCGCAGCCAGCAGAAACTCGAGATTGCCATCGCCACCTTCCATTGGTGACGGTGTTACGCCTTTTACGGTCCAACCTTGGGCATCAAGAAATCCACTCACCTCGTTACAAACCCGCTTATGCTGTTCGGGGTCACTGACTATTCCACCTCTCCCAACAAAGTGGCGTCCCACTTCAAACTGGGGCTTCAGCAATACCAGCAATTCAGTGCCCCCGGCAACCAAGCTTAATGTCGGCATCAACGCGAGCCTGAGTGAAATGAAGCTCACGTCTGCGACAATCAGAGAAACCGTTGGCGGCACCTCTTCATCTGTGACGTCACGCGAATTCAGGCTTTCGAGTAAAGTGACGCGCGGGTCTGACGCGACATGGGAAACCATTTGTCCATGCCCTACGTCGATAGCGATAACATGCGATGCACCGCTTTCCAGCAACACCTGCGTGAACCCACCTGTGGAAGCGCCAAGATCAAGTGCGACACGGTCTTTTGCTGACATGTTAAAATGTTGAAGCCCATGCAAAAGTTTCAGCGCGGCTCTTGAGACAAAACGTTTGGCCACGTCTGTCGTGCGAATGTCGTCATCTGCGAACACCCCTTGCGAAGGCTTGCGGGCGGGCACGCCATTTACAGAAATAGTGCCGCGCAAAATAGCATCACGCGCACGGGACCGACTTTGGGCAAGCCCCCGGGCCACCAACACTTCATCCAGCCGTTGTGAACTCACTCCACATCCAACGGCGCTGTGCCAGTTGGCTTGCCTGCAGGATCAAGCGTGATTTTCTCGATACGTGCCTCAGCTTCTTTCAACTTGGCCTCGCAATGCTTGCGCAAGCTTTCACCGCGTTCATAGATTTTGATGGATTCTTCCAAATCCACTTTTCCAGCCTCAAGCCGCGCCACAATATCCTCAAGGGCAGCAAGTGCCTTCTCAAATGACAAGCCGGAAATATCAGCAGTTTCAGACATCAAACTTCTTCCTCATAGTCGTCCGTGGAATTATCATCCTGCGGCTCTTCAAGCATACCCGTATCGCCATGCAACAAGGCATGCACATGCACGCCAACGGAAGCTGCAAGCCCTTGCAAATCATAGCCGCCTTCCAGCACCGATACAATTCGCCCCGAACAAAACTGCTCGGCTGTTTCCATCAGTTTCAGAGTAACCCAGGAAAAATCTTCTTCGGTCAATTGCAGGCTGCCGAGCGGGTCACGCACATGGGCATCAAACCCTGCCGAAATGATGATGAGGTCAGGTGAAAACAGTTCAAGTGCCGGCAGAATGATGGTGTTCATCGCCTCGCGAAACTCCTGGGACCCGTCGCCGGCTTTCAGCGGTGCATTGAATATGTTGCCAACACCCGTTTCCTGGGAGGAACCAGAACCAGGATATAGCGGCATCTGGTGCGTCGAGCCATAAAACAAATCTGCATCAGACCAGAAAATATCCTGCGTGCCATTGCCATGATGCACGTCGAAATCAACCACTGCCACCCGCTCGGCATCATAGCGGGACCGCGCGTAGTGCGCGGCGACAGCGGCGTGGTTGAAGAAGCAAAAACCCATGGCACGGTTGTGTTCGGCATGGTGTCCCGGTGGGCGCGTAGCAACAAACACATTGTCAGCCTCGGCGCGAAACACCGCGTCAACCCCTGCAACAGCGCCACCCACACCGGCAAGCGCCGCATGCAGGGCCGCCGGAGACATTACCGTATCGGGATCGATATATTCAAAGCCGCTTTCAGGCGAAATCGATCGCATGCGCAACACATGCTCTGCCGTATGGGCAAGCCGGGCCTGTTCGTCGGTGCCCATGGGCGCTTCCCGCCGAACGATGCCTCTAAGAGCAGAAGACCCCAATACGGCATTCACGGCCTTGATACGGTCCACCCGTTCAGGGTGACCCGGCGGGGTATCATGGGCAAGGGAAGAAGGGTGGGTGAAAACGAGTGTGGTCATGGCGCGGCTGCCACTGCTATAGGGCGCAGGCTATGATCAATACCAGCGATATCTTGGCCGCAGCACAGCTCCTGAAAAACGGGGGTCTCGTAGCCTTTCCAACCGAGACCGTTTACGGCCTTGGCGCAGATGCTACGTCAGACGCTGCCGTGGCGCGCATTTTTGCAGCAAAGCAACGGCCTCAGTTTAATCCGCTGATTTCCCATGTGCCAGACGCTGAAGCGGCGTTTCGACTGGGGGATTTTCCAAAGCAAGCTGTGATTTTGGCCAACGCTGTTTGGCCAGGTGCGCTGACCATCATTGTAGAACGTCGCAAAGATTGTCCGATCTCCCTGCTATGCTCCGCGGGATTGTCGAGTGTGGCGCTCCGCGTACCTGCCCACCCCGTGGCACAGGCGTTGCTGCAGGCTGTGGGCCGTCCGCTTGCTGCTCCATCGGCAAACCGCTCAGGCCGCATCAGCCCCACCGCTGCCGATCATGTACGGGCCTCCTTGGGCGATGCAGTTGAGATTGTTCTCGACGGTGGACCTTCAAAGGTGGGCGTGGAGTCCACCGTAGTCCGTTTTACAGAGAATGGACCCTATCTGCTGCGCTCCGGCGGGATTCCACGTGAGGTAATCTCAACTATATTGGGCCGCCAAGTTATAGACCCGACGCGGTACGACACAGATTTGCATTCTCCGGGACAGTTGGAAAGTCACTATGCAACTCAGGCACAATTGCGCCTGAATGCCGCTGCACCTGAATGGCGAGAAGCCTATCTCGGCTACGGAGACTACGCTTATGGCCCTTGGAACTTATCCAAATCCGGCAATTTGCAAGAGGCAGCAGCCAATCTTTTCAAGATGTTGCATGTAATAGATGACTCTTCACCTGAAGCCATCGCCGTGGCTCCCATTCCAATGACGGGCCTTGGCGAAGCCATCAATGACCGCCTGCAACGCGCCGCTGCGCCAAGACCAAAATCATGACACGCAATCCTTCACCCGCAACATTACAGCGCATGGCCGAAGTGGTCGGACTGAAAGGCGTGCTGCGCGACGACCAGGACAAAGCCCCTTACTTGAAGGAGTGGCGCGGCCTTTGGACGGGGCACACGCCGATGGTTTTGCGTCCCGGCTCCACAAACGAAGTCTCCCGCATACTCGCCATAGCCCACGAAACTGAAACCGCCATTGTGCCACACTCCGGAGGCACAGGGTTGGTCGGCGGGCAAATTCCCGACAATGGTGAAGTGCTGTTGTCCCTCGACAGGATGACCCGCATAACCGCTGTAGACGCAACAGATTTCACCGTGATTGCCGAAGCTGGTGCCACCCTCAAATCCATCCAGGACGCCGCCGAAGCACAAGACCGCCTCTTCCCCCTGAGCCTCGCCTCCGAAGGCACCTGTCGCATCGGCGGCAACCTTGCCACCAACGCCGGCGGCGTCAACGTGCTGGCTTATGGCAATGCCCGCGACCTCTGCCTAGGTCTCGAAGTGGTGCTCGCCGACGGTCGTATCCTCAATCACCTCAAAACCTTGCGCAAGGACAATACGGGCTACGATCTGAAAAATTTATTCATCGGCTCGGAAGGCACACTCGGTATCATCACTGCTGCTGCACTCAAGCTATTCCCACGCCCCAGCAGCTACGCCACCGCACTTGTCGCTGTGTCCTCCCCCGCAGCTGCGCTCGAACTCTTGGCACGGGCAAGGCAAGCCAGTGGAAACCGTGTCATCGCATTCGAATTGATCCCAGAAATCGGCATCCAGTTCACCGTGAAACACATGGCAACCCGCCGCGCCATCGAGACAATATCCGACTGGTATGTGCTACTCGAAATGGCCGATGTACCGGAGGCCACACTCGGCACTTTGTTGGAGCTGGCACTTGAGAAAAACCTGATCACCGATGCTGCCTTGGCCCAATCTGAAAGTCAGCGCAAGGAACTCTGGGCCCTGCGTGAAAACATGTCGGAGGCACAAAAATTTGAAGGCGGCTCCATTAAACACGACGTGTCCGTGGCAGTATCAAAACTGCCGCAGTTCATCGCAGAGGCCTCAAAAGCCGTAACCGCTTTTCAACCTGGTGTGCGCATTTGCTGCTTCGGCCACATGGGTGACGGCAACATGCACTTCAATGTGTCGCAACCTGTTGGCATGGACAAGCAAGCCTACCTCGCCCGCTGGCATGACATGAACCGCGTGGTGCATGACATTGTCATGGCAATGGATGGCTCTTTCAGCGCAGAACACGGCATTGGCATTCTCAAAACCGGGGATATGTTGCGCTATAAAGATCCAGTTGATTTGTCAGTGATGCGAGAGATGAAACGCGCACTCGACCCCAGGAACATTCTCAGTCCCGGTCGCGTGTTACCTTAGCACTTGTTGCAAGCGCCGCGCAGCTCAATCGACGTTCTTGAAACTGCAAAACTCTCTGTCCGCGCAACAGCAGACAATGCAACGGCCACACCAGAATCCGCCCGTTCCGACACCTTCCCACATTTCTCGCAGATCATGAACACCGTTGCCGCATGGCTTGCACAGTCAGGGTGCTGGCAGGCCACAAAGGCGCTGATACTTTCCAATCTGTGCACCCGCCCCTGCGCCACCAGCTTGTCAAGCGCACGATAAATTTGCAGCGGTGCTTTCAAGCCATCCCCGCGCAACTCGTCCAGAAGTGTATAGGCACTCATTGGTTGGTCGGTTTTCGACAGCTTGTCGAGAACCAGCGTTTGATTTCGCGTGAGGTCAGATACATCAGTCATCTGCTAGTTCCCGGAATGAAACGTTGAATGGGCAAAACGAGTCCCGCAACAAAAAGAATGAGTGCAACCGCAACGATGGACGGCCCTGAAGGCGTGTTGAAATGCAACGAAGCAAACAACCCGCCCAACACCGACAGCCAACCGATAACAACAGCCATGCATGCCATGGCAACAGGCCCTGTTGATATCCTGCGCGCGGCCCCAGCCGGTATGATCAGCAATGATGTGATCAGCATTACCCCGACAATCTTTATCGAAACAGCCACCACAGCCGCCAACATTACCATCAACAAGATGTCAAAGGCCGCAACATTGAAACCCTCAGCCGCCGCCAGGTCACGGTTCACGGTGACGGCAAACAACGGCCGCCAGGCCCACGCCAAGGCCGCAAGCACGACAAACCCACCGCCATAGACGACGGCAATATCGGCCCTGCTGACAGCCAGCAAATCCCCGAACAACAGTCCCATCAAGTCCAGCCGCACCCAAGTCATGAATGCGAGCGCCAGCAAACCAATGGCCAGAGACCCATGGGACAGCATGCCCAACAGCGCATCCGACGAGAGCGAACTTCGCTTCTGCAACGCCAGCAAAGCCAGCGCCACGGCAATGGCAACAGCAAACACCATGAGCGTCACATGCACATGCAACAACAACGAAAGTGCTACACCCAACAAAGCAGCATGGGCCAACGTATCGCCAAAATAGGCAAGCCGACGCCACACCACAAAACATCCAAGTGGCCCAGTTACAGAGGCTATGCCAAGTCCTGCGACGACAGCCCGCACAAAAAAATCATCCAGCATCGCGGTCAAGCCTGAAACTCTCATGCGCAACGCGGCGCACTTCACTTTTGCCGGGCGTGTGATGATGACCATCGCCGGGGTGGCAATTGTCAGTCACGCTGCCATCGCCGTGCTGCACCCGGCCATCCGGCATGTGGGTATGGTCGTGGTGGTGTTGGTAGGGCACCAGACCTGCTGCCCTTTCGCCAAACAGCTGTTTGTAGGCATCACTGTTGCTTACAGCCAAAGGTGTACCGTGGCAGCACACATGACCATTGAGGCAGATCACATGATCCGTTGCCGCCATTACCATATGCAGATCATGTGAGATCATCAAAATCCCACACCCTGTTTCATCGCGCACTCGCTTTATAACATCATAAAGCGCAATCTCGCCCGCAAAGTCGACACCTTGTACAGGTTCGTCCAGCACCAGAAAATCCGGCTTCCGCGCCATGGCCCGTGCGAGCATGACACGCTGAAATTCACCCCCGGACAGATGCCGCACCTCACGTTTTGTCAACGCCTCCGCTCCGGTACTTCTAAGAGCAGACTGCATCTCGACTTCAGACAAATTTTGCGTGAGTCGCATCAAACCATCAACACGCAAGGGCAACGTCCAATCAATAGCCACCTTCTGCGGCACGTAAGAGGTTTTAAGCCCCAGCCGCTGTATCATCGACCCTTCGGAGGGTTTGACTACGCCCAAAGCCATTTTTGCGGTCGTGGACTTGCCAGATCCATTGGGGCCAATCAGTGTGACAATTTCCCCGGAGCGCACGCGCAGGTCCACACCGCGCACAAGCCAACGGCCTGCCCGTTGTATTCCCGCTTCCTCTAAGCTGACCAGAACATCGCTGCGCTTCAACATACGAAACATCTTATCATGACTGTTGACACATGCCATATGTTATATCATAACGCAAATCATGTAATAAGATAACATAACAGGTGTAGAATGAAAATTGCAGCCCTTGCGTCGACTTTCATGTTGCTTGCAACTTTATCCCCAGCCAATGCCGAGGTGAAGGTCATGGCTTCCATCAAACCGATTCACTCCCTCGTCGCCGCTGTCATGCAGGGCGTCGGAACACCGGGCCTGATCGTCGGTGGCAATAATTCACCCCACACCTATGCCCTCAAACCCAACGACGCCGAAGCCCTGCAACAGGCGAACGTTATTTTCTGGGTCGGACCAGGCCTCGAGGCCTTTCTCGAGAAGCCCCTCCAATCCCTTGCCGAAAACGCCCGTGTTATCTCATTGATTGAAACATCGGGAGTTCAAACTTTGCCCGTTCGAGAGGGCAATGGCTTTGACAAGGACGACGACGAAGGTGAAAGTCACGAAGCAGGCGCTGCGGACGGCCATATTTGGCTTGACCCCGAAAATGCAAAGGCCATGGTGCAAGCCATAGCAGTGGAATTATCCAAACAGGATCCAAGCAACGCAGCGGCCTATTCTGCCAATGCCGCAAAAGAAATCGTCGCACTTGATCGCTTGGCCAAAGAGATAGAGCAAATCGTTGCCCCTGCAAAAGGCAAGGGCTTCATCGTCTTTCATGATGCCTATCACTATTTTGAAAACCGCTTTGGTTTGCGTGCGAGCGGAGCGATCACTATCCACCCTGAATCGGCCCCAGGTGCCAAAGACATTATAAATATCAGACAGCGCATCAGCGACGGAAAGGCAACTTGCGTTTTTGCAGAACCACAATTTGACAATGCATTGATCACATCGCTCATAGAAGGAACGAACGTGAAGGCAGCCACCCTTGATCCGGAAGGAGCCTCCCTCGAACCCGGACCAGACCTCTACCCCACCCTGCTGCGAGACATTGCCCGGAATTTGTCCAGTTGCCTATCTTAGCCGTGATTGGACCGCCAAACTCCAGCATATTTGCAGCAGCTGGAAAACATCACGGCCTGGTCATCGGCAAGGAATAACAGCCTTGGGTCACGTCAGCGCTGCGTGACGAAGTCTCTCTGGTTGGCCGATGATCTTTAACCCGCGGCTTCCCCGTGGGCAATCAGAGCCAGTTTCTCCCGGTCCAGCACAAGAATTTTGCCACGACTGACCGCAATCAAGGCTTCGCTTTTCCATAGCATCAGCAGCTTGTTGACCGACTCCCGCGTGGCACCTGCAAAATCCGCCAAATCATTTTGTGTGATATTGACATAACCCTGTCCGTCTGAAAACTTTGTTTGAATCACGAGCAGCCGACGCGCCAGGCGCACATCAAGTGAATGTAGCGCATATTCCTCCACAGAGTCGCTGACCCACCGCAATCGCTCGCACAACACTTCCATCAGGTTGACAGCAAGCTGCGGGCTTTTTTGCACCGCCTCCATGAACACCTTGCGGGACACCGAAAGCAACATCGTGTTTTCCATCGCAACAGCGGATGCCGTGCGCGGCAACGTATCGAGCATGCCAATCTCACCAAAGCACTGGCCGGATGCAATCTGGTTCAGCACGATTTTACGTCCCAGTTGACTGATCAGCGATATTTCAACACGACCCGACTGAACAATGTACATGGCACTGCTGCTGTCGCCTTTTTCAAAAACTGAAGCGTTCTTCTTGGTCGAAACAGGTTGCGATGACGCAAGTACGAAGTCTCGGGCTTTATCCTCGACCCCATTGAACAGGCGATCAAGAGTGACAAACTTCACCAAAGGCGAATCAAGTTTTGTATATTTTACTGACATTGAACTTCCCCTGCTTTTAATTTACGCGGGAAAAGTTGCGGAGGCAATGCCGCCACAGTCCACCGCCCAATGGCGTTGCATCAAAAGTCACAACATCCACCCGTAAAGTCTGCCTGCCGACAATAAACTGATAGGGCATGTGAAGCATGTCACAGAGCCTGAACGCAGATGCGGTAAGACAATCCCATGGGGGTGAAAAGCGGTAGCAACCGCACAGGAGAACTCCCATGTCTTTCAAGCTCAGCATCGCCTTGGCATCATGCCTCGCAACCGTCGCAGCACCAGCCCTTGCAGAAAACTCAAACACAACCTTGCCGCAACTCATCGCAGCCTGCGGAGAAAACACCAAATGCTCAAATCAACAGACCGGCGAAGGCATGCTCTTTAAACTGCGACATTCCCACCGCACGCAGAACCTGCTCTGCCAAGACGACGGCAATTGCGTCGCCATTCTGGCCAGAGGCCAGCGCATGAAAATCGAAAATGGAATGGCGCAGCTTAAGCCTCAATGAAAGGCATTTGAAATTCGCGAAAAAACCAAAGCACGCTTTGCGGTGGACTTGCCATCGTTTCAGCGCGAGGCAGTGCGGCTTGCAGTGACCAGAAGGAAACCTGTCGGCCTGACGGTTGGACACGGCGCGTCGGTCGTTCACCGACAGTAATCATCACTTCAACAGTACTCCCAACCTGTTGGTGGGAAACTTCCAAGCCGACCTGCCAAGCAACAAGTGAGCGGGCGATATCACCTATATCTGGACAGCCAAAGGCTGGTTGTGTCTGGCGACACGCATGGGCAATGCGCAACCATGTCAGCAATGCCCTGTCTCGACATATCTGGGGCTTTTACAGCACCCGCTGAATACATTCAGCCAAAGCAGGGACACCACCCATCAACTTCGAACCAATACTACCATGAATGAGAACCAGAGTGGATTTGAATTGGCGACAATTCCAACCTCACTCCCACTCGATCATCAATTGCTCAGATATAGCACTGATCTTATTGCGCATTCTTACGCCAGCGTTTGGCAATACCGTCAAAAATACCGTCAGAACTATTCGCTTTGAGGGTTTGCACCCATCATCGTGATTGAAGGGTTCCAATTCTCTGGCAAATCCGGCGGGCTCACAGTATCCAAGTCGAGTCTGACGAACGATTTGATGATGGATTGAAAAGTTTCTGTGTCACGAGCCCAATGGATTACCCCGTCTTGGTCCTTCGATAGCCGCATCGTCAATTGGAGCGAAGAGCGTAGGTTTACACTTACTGAGTTGTGAACCTGTAAGTTGATAGTCACGCATACCCCTCAGTCTTAAAGTTTAGCAGTCTTCCCCACCAAACGGCCCATGGTCGTCTTGTTCAATATCTCGGTAAGTCAGTATTCCCTTGTTTGGAAATCGCGACTTCGCTTGTCCCATCCATCCTTTCTTTTTTGACCATGCGTCATTGGTTCCAAAAACAATTTCCCAATCATTCTTCTGTTGCACCAAACGCCCCACATTCCAGCGTTCTGCCAAAAACGCTATTCCAGTTAGAATATATTCACGCCCATCATTTTCTGACGGAACTCCATACCAATGGTAGTTGGGGGCAGGAAAAACCAAAGCGGCATCAATTTGCAGGCCAAGTAATTTAGCATTTTGTTTAGGTGCAACTGACGCTTGCACATACCTTGATGCTTGAAAGACAGAGTCTTTGAACTTTCCAGGTTCGTCATTTGCATGACATTTAACTTCTATCGCAAAGGCGAGTGGTTTCGAGCAATTTTTAAATGAAACAGCCAATACATCGGCACGAACTTTATCACCTGATCGCGTAACCAAATTGACCTCTTCGTAACAGGTGAAGAACGGATCAAGTATTTCGATAACCTTGGCTCTCACGCCTCGTTCGATATCCAATGTCTCTAACTCCCATTCCGCTAGAAATTGCAAAGCCACATCACTGAAATGAATTGGCATCTTTTCGACAGCTATTTTCTATATTGTCGAAGACACTATCACGACCATTTCCCTTAAACATTGAACGCCGCGACAATCGTTTCAATTGGAAGATAGAGTGTTCTGCTATCCACTGGATGTTCGACAAATTCGGCACAAGCCATATAGAACCTTTTTGCGCGATCATCCTTGGCCTGCACGAACACCGCCCCAATGCCAATGCTTTGGGAAGCAACTGCGATACGGCGCAAGGCGTCGGATAAGATATCTGCGCCAAGACCATGGCCAGCGAAGTTGCGGCTGACGGCCAGCCTGCCAATAACTGAAACTGGGATGGAGTCAGGAGCGTTCCGTTTCAGTTTGCTCGGTGCTTTTTCACGTTCGACAGCACCAGCAGACAAGCAATAGAACGCGACCACCGACTTTCCATTACAAACTACATAGGTTCTGGAAAAACGGCTTTCATTCTTGAGTGCACGTTGCTTCAACCAGTCATCAAGCAACTTCTCTCCACAGTCAAAATCTGCGAGGTCATGTTCCGTAGTTAGCGGTGTGGGGGCCGAAAGTTTGACTTGGGAATTTTCAGGTTCAGACTCTATTTTCCCCATGCCGGAACTCGCCGTAACAGGGCACGCAACCGAGGTCCTGGCGGCGGCGGGTTATCGAGCGCATGAAGGAATGCCTCATAGCGAGTTGCGTCCAACGCAAAGAGCCGCTGATCCAAAAGCACATCAATCGCGAGCGCCCTCGCGCTGTCGATCATGAACTCAGTCCTAGTTTTACCCAAAACCGCCGCAGCATCGTCAATCAGCTGACGCGTATGAGTTTCAATTCGCAAGTTAATGCTGCCCTTGGTTTCTGAGACCAAAGGACGCTCCACAACCGCAATATCCGCGTCGTGAGTTCTGCTATGCGAAATTGGCTGACTGCGTGACATGGAAATTGAATAACAGCTTGTATCTACAATGTCAATACAGACCGTCGATGTTCCCGATTTTTCCGAGCCCCACCCTTGAGTATCTGTTCACAAATACCGTCAGGCCAGAACATTTCAGGAATCAGGATCTGACGGCTATTTTACTGTAAAAAATACCGTCAAAAATACCGTCAAAAAACTTCGGTTGGCCCGGGCCTTCCAACTCGAGAAACGGAAATTCCTGTGCTTGTACAAAATCTTATGGGAAAAAAGAATATGAATTGACCACCCGTTACACATCGTCAATTGGGAATCATTAAGCCATTGATTTATATAATTAATATAGAAAAGATGTGATTGGCGAATTCTGCCTACTTTCACTCCCACTCGATCGTCCCCGGTGGCTTGCTTGTGACATCATAGACCACGCGGTTAATCCCCTTCACTTCATTGATGATGCGTGTTGCAGCACGACCGAGAAAGTTCATATCAAAGGGATAGAAATCTGCCGTCATGCCATCAACTGAAGTGACCGCACGAAGCGCCAGCACGCGATCATAGGTGCGGCCATCGCCCATGACGCCGACTGTCTGCACCGGCAGTAGCACGGAGAAGGCTTGCCAGATTTTATCGTACAATCCGGCTTTGCGAATTTCATCGATGTAGATGGCATCAGCTTTTTGCAGAATCAAAAGCTTCTCGCGTGTGACGCCGCCTGGCAAACGTATCGCAAGACCTGGTCCAGGAAACGGATGACGACCTACGAATTTCTCAGGCAATCCAAGCTCTTGCCCCAACTTTCTCACTTCATCCTTGAACAGTTCGCGCAAGGGTTCGACGAGCTGCATGTTCATGCGGTCAGGCAGCCCGCCGACATTGTGATGTGACTTGATGGTGACGGATGGACCACCCGTGAACGAAACGCTTTCGATGACGTCTGGGTACAAAGTGCCTTGCGCCAGAAAATCCGCTCCGCCCAACTTCTTGGCTTCAGCTTCGAATACTTCAATAAAAAGACGGCCAATGGTTTTGCGTTTTGTCTCGGGGTCAACTTCGCCTTCAAGTGCGGTGATGAACATCTCTGCCGCATTCACATGCACCAGCGGCAAATTATAATGCTCGCGGAACATCGACACTACTTCCTTGGCCTCGTCCATCCGCATCAAGCCGTGGTCAACGAACACGCAAGTCAACTGATCACCAACTGCCTCGTGAATGAGAACCGCCGCGACAGATGAATCTACCCCACCCGACAATCCACACAGCACCCTGCCCTTGCCGACTTGCGCACGAATCCGATCAATCGCCTCCTGCCGGAATGAGGCCATGGTCCAGTCCTGCCGACAGCCTGCAATCTTCAAAACAAAATTCGAAATCAGTTTCGCACCATCCGGCGTGTGCACAACTTCAGGGTGGAACATGGTGGTGTAGATGCGACGCGCTTCGTCGGACGCAATGGCAAAAGGTGCATTTTCTGAGACGGCTTTGACTGTGAAGCCTTCTGGCAACTGTGTAACACGGTCGCCGTGGCTCATCCAAACCGGGTGTCGTTCACCAACGGTCCACAAACCATCAAACAACGCACTCTGCGCTTTGATCTCGATATCAGCACGACCAAACTCTGCGGCGTGCCCGCCTTCCACAACACCGCCCAATTGCACGGCTGTGGTTTGCTGGCCATAGCAGATAGCCAGGATTGGCAAGCCTGATTGAAACACCACGTCAGCTGCACGTGGAGAACCCACTCTCGTGACTGAGTCCGGCCCGCCTGAAAGAATGACCGCTTTTGGCTGCATGGCATGGAATGCCGCTTCTGCTTTCTGATAAGGCACGACCTCAGAATAAACCCCCAATTCGCGCACGCGACGCGCAATGAGCTGCGTGACTTGAGAACCAAAATCGATAATCAGAATTTTGTCATGGAGGGCATTTGTCATGCGGGGCGTTTAAGGAAATTAGATGGACTCTGCAAGGTTGCGATTTGTGAAAGTTAGTCGTTGCATCGCAGCACATCGCAATTATCATGCACATTTGGCAAACATGGAAAATCTGCTGTGGATAGTTCAGTCCAAATTGCGCACTTTAACGTGGCGCGACTTCGTCACCCGCCGCATGACCCGCGCGTTGCTGGCTTTATTGACAATGTCAGTAAGGTCAATGCCATTGCCGAGCGCAGTAAAGGCTATGTTTGGCGTTGGGCCGACGAGAGCGCCGCTGTCGGCGATGGCATTGCATTTCAGGCCGTCGATTCGGATGTCCATCTTGCAATATCTCTGTCAATTTGGACCAACGTCGAGGATCTGTGGCACTTTGTACATAAGACTGCACACGGAAGTTTTCTGCGTCGCCGAACTGAATGGTTCGAACCCTGGCCGGGACCGAATTACGTGGTGTGGCCTCACGATGGTCACACGCCCCCAAGCGTAGAACTCGGTTGGCAAAAACTTAAACTGTTGGCAGAGCAAGGTGCAAGTATTGCGGCCTATGATTTCACATTCGCACGGTCCGAACTTGCACAATAACCCAGATGTAGCGGCACACTAGCCGGCAGCAATATCCCACAGCAATTTCACATTCAGCGCTATGATCACCGACGCAATCAACCCTGCCACCAACGTGAGCCAACGTGGTGCCACCAATGCCCCCATTTTTGCCTTGTCGCGGGTGAACATGACCAGTGGCACAATGGCGAACGGCAGTTGGAAGGCGAGAATGACTTGGCTGAGAATGAGCAAAATTCCAGTGCCTTCCGCACCATAATAAAGTGTAACACCAGCCGCCGGAACAATGGCCACCATGCGGGTAAGCAGGCGGCGCATCCACGCCGGCAGCCGGATATTCAAAAATCCTTCCATCACGATTTGCCCTGCGAGGGTGGCTGTAACGGTTGACGTGATTCCGCAAGCCAGCAGCGAAATTGCAAACAGTTTCGGAGCGAGCAACGAGCCAACCAGCGGTGCCAACATCGAATGGGCTTCCCCGAGATCGGTCACAGTGGTGGCACCACTCCGGTGAAATGTGGCTGCTGCCAGAATGAGAATGGACGCATTCACCGACAGCGCAAACATCAGTGCCACTGTTGAATCAATCGTGGCAAACGTCAGTGCGGTTTTCTTTTCGGCATCGCTGGTGCCATAGGCCCGTGTTTGCACAATGCCGGAATGCAGATAAAGATTATGCGGCATCACTGTGGCCCCGATAATGCCAAGTGCGAGGTACAACATTTGAGGATTGCCGAGAATATCAACAGTCGGCGCAAAGCCGCGGATCACACCACCCCAATCCGGGTCTGCCATGGCAATTTGCACAAAAAAGCAGGCGAAGATCAATGCCAGCAAAGCAACAATAAAGGCCTCTATCCAGCGAAAGCCAAGCCTTTGCAAGGCAAGGATCAGGAACACGTCAAGTGCTGTTATGATGACACCGATTTCAAGTGGAATGCCAAACAGCAGGTTGAGACCAATGGCTGTTCCAACCACCTCCGCAATGTCTGTGGCGATAATGGCAATTTCTGCAAACGCCCACAGTACAAAAGCCACTGACTTCGGAAACGCATCGCGGCAGGCCTGCGCAAGATCACGGCCCGAACCAATGGCCAAGCGGGCGCAAAGCGACTGTAATATGATCGCCATGATGTTGGACAGCAGCGCCACAAACAGCAACGTGTAGCCAAACTGGGCGCCCCCGGCGATAGAAGTCGCCCAGTTACCGGGGTCCATATAGCCAACCGACACGAGATAGCCCGGCCCCACAAAGGCCAGAGCCCGCCGGAACATGGATCCCGAATTGCGCACGGGAATGGTGCGGAACACATCCAGCAACGACGGCTC
>JANPCL010000081.1:0-5862 GCA_031430915.1 Hyphomicrobiales bacterium | reverse complement strand
CCAGTTTGCGGTCATCAGTGTAGACGCGCTGGAAGGCGAAGCCTTGGGGTGGATTGATACGGTGGTAGTAGGTTTCCTCCAGCAGCGACTCGTGCGGCAAGTTGTTCTTGTCGTGCTTGTGGCTGGGATAGGACGACGTGCAGCCGTTGGGGGTGATGACCTCGACGACGAGCAGGCTTGTCGCGCGCTTGTCCTGCTCCGGCAATATGTTGCAGACGTAGCGAGTGTTGGAACCAGCACCCCGGGTTTCGATTTTCAGTTCATCGGGTGAGATGACGAAAGCGTCCGAACCCTTTTTGGCGGGGGCGGTGCAGATGTTGATGACGCAATCAGTTGTGGCGGTTACTGACCATTTTGCCTTTGGCGGGACATAAACATTCCAGGGCTTGCCTTCGAACACGTTCATGCGATCGCCGATGACACCAAAGCTTTTGCCGTCAACCTTCACTTCGCCTTTGCCGGAGATGAAGACGATGCAGGTTTCGCGCTTGTCTTCCATGCCCTTGGCGGTTTTGCCGGGGGAGAGTTTCCACACATCATGGCCCACATATTTCCACTTGGCCGAAGCGGGTGTGACCGAAATGACTTTGCCGGATTTTTTTGATGGCTTGACGAGGAGTTTGGAGGTCATGGCGCTATCCTTTTACCTCTCCCTCCCCCTTGTGGGGAGGGCCGGGGTGGGGGTCGGGATAATCTCAAACATGGGTGGGGAACAAACTCCGAGGACGGAGCGACCCCCACCCTAGCCCTCCCCACAAGGGGGAGGGGATTTTTGAGATCAGCTCCCGATGCGTTGCAGTTTGCCGCCCTTGCGCCAGTTGGCGTGGGCTTTCACAACTTGCTTGCGGGTGGAGACTTCGGGGATGCCGACTTGCCACCAGCTGCCGCCTGCGTCAGTGGTTTCCATGGGGTCGGTGTCGATGATGATGGCGTGGGTTTTGGGGCTGGCCTTTGCGGTTTTCACGGCTGCTTCGAGATCGGCCAGAGATTTCACCTTGATGGCGATGGCGCCCATGCTTTCGGTGTGCTTCACAAAATCAATGGCGTGGTTTTCACCCGATGTGGTGTTGTGGTCGAAGAGGTTGTTGAAGCGTTCGCCGCCTGCCGCAAACTGCAGACGGTTGATGCAGCCATAGCCCCGATTGTCGGTGATGATCAGCGTCAGCTTGGTGCCCATCATCACGGCGGTGGCCAATTCAGAATTTGCCATCATGTAGGTGCCGTCACCAGTCCAGACCACCACTTCACGATCAGGGTTCGCGAGTTTGGTGCCGATGCCGGCGGCTATTTCATAGCCCATGCAGGAGAAGCCATATTCCATGTGGTAGGAGCCGGGGTAGCTGGCTTCCCACAGCTTGTGCAATTCGCCGGGCATGGAGCCTGCGGCAGAGAGCACGGTGACGTCACGGCCAAGGGCGCGTTGTACCGCCCCTACCACTTGTGCGTCAGAAGGCAATTCGGCGTTTGAGGATTTTGTATATTTGGCAGCTACGGCGATCCACTTTGTGCGTTCGGATTTCGCTTTTGTGGTCCACGCGGCGGGGGCTTGCCACTTGCCGAGATTGACGGTGAGTTCTTCCAAGCCAACCCGTGCATCGGCGATCAGTGGAAGCGAGCGGTGTTTGGTGGCGTCAAAACTTTGGGTGTTGAGGCCGATGATCTTCCGGCCTTTTTCCTTGAACAGCGACCATGAGCCGGTGGTGAAATCCTGCAGGCGTGTGCCGACGGCGAGGATGACATCGGCCTGTTCGCAGATGGTATTGGCAGCGCTCGTTCCCGTCACGCCAACGGCTCCCATGTTCAGGGTGTTGTCGAAGGGCATGGAGGATTTGCCGGATTGGGTTTCCACTACAGGGATGCCGTGCGCTTCGGCGAAGGATTTGAGTGTCGGCGTGGCTTCCGAATAAAGTGTGCCGCCGCCTGTGATGATGACGGGCTTCTTTGCGGCCTTCAGGGTTTTGACGGCTTGGGACAGCTCATCTTCGTCCGGACGTGGGCGTCTTGTGGACCAGATGCGCTCGTCGAAGAAATCCTCCGGGTAATCGAAAGCTTCGGCTTGGGTGTCCTGACACATCGACAAGGTCACGGGGCCGCAATCGGCGGGATCGGTCAGCACCACCATGGCGCGGTTGAGGGCGGGGATCAGTTGTTCCGGGCGGGTGATGCGGTCGAAGTAGCGGGATACTGGCTTGAAGCAGTCATTGGCTGTGGTGGTGCCGTCACCGAAATCTTCGATTTGTTGCAAGACTGGATCGGGGAAACGGGTGGAGAATACATCGCCGGGCAGCAGCAGAATGGGAATGCGGTTGACGTGGGCCACGGCGGCGGCTGTCACCATGTTGAGTGCACCGGGACCAATGGAGGAGGTGGCGGCCATCATGCGCTTGCGATTGCTGGCTTTGGCGAAAGCAGTGGCAGCATGGGCCATGGATTGCTCGTTGTGCCCGCGATAGGTGGGAATGTCTTTGCGGTGGGCATAAAGCGCTTCACCAATGCCCGCGACGTTGCCATGGCCGAATATGGCCCAGACACCTGCGAAGATGGGGAGTTTCTTGCCGTTGATCATCACCATCTGGCGGGTCATGAATTTTACGAGGGCTTGGGCTGCGGTGAGGCGGATGGTTTTGGGCATGGTGTCGTCCTATTTTCGTCGATGTTCTTGGGGCTGGAACCACCGTCATTCCCACGAAAGTGGGAATCCAGACTTTCCACGATCTCGCTGGATGACAGTCTGGATTCCCGCGTTCGCGGGAATGACGGTGGTGGGATGTTTCTAACTTCGTACCTTATTCCAGATGCTAACGAGATTGCCGAATTTTGTCGCCATCATTTCTACGGCTATATCGTCGCTGATTGTGCCTGACAGCCATGCGTTTGCGGCTTCGTTGAAAATGGTGCGGCCTACCGCGAAGCCTTTGACGTGCTTTTTGCCAGCGACGGCGCGGAAGCCTTTTTCGAGTTCGGCCTCTGGTGCTTCGAGGCCGAGCAGTACGATGCCGCGACAGTAAGGGTCGTTTTTGTCGATGACTTTGGCGATTTCGTCCCAGGCTGTGGGGTCGGCTTGTGGTTCGAGTTTCCACCAGTCGGGTTTGATGCCGAGGTCGTAGAATTCCTGCATGGCCCTTGCGATGGTGAAGCGGTCGAGGGGGCCGTTTTTGCCGGCGATGATTTCCACCAGCAATTCGCGGCCCACCTTGCGGGCAGCTTCATGGAGCTGGATGTATTTCTGCTGTTGCTGGTGTTTCAGTTCTGCCGGATCATCGGGGTGATAGAAGGCGAGGCATTTGATGACGTGATCGACGGGCCATTCGATGAGGCGTGAGCCTACATCCTGGGTGTGTTCAAATTCCAGTGGACGGGATCCCGGTTTTTCCAGCGGGCGGCCTACCCAGAGGCCGAGCTTTGCGGCGTCGAACATGGCGTCGCGGCCATAGGTGTCGTCCAGCAGTGTGCCGAAGCCCGGCTTGCCGCCGGAGACTTTGCCGATGGCTTGCATGGCGAGGCGCTTGAAGGGGGCGATGCGGTCGCGTGATGCGCCGAGTTTATCGGCCATGTCTTCGAGTTGTTTGCGGTGGTCGATGGCGAAGGCGAGAAGGCTTGGGATTTGCTGGCGGCGGGTGGTGGCCCAGTGGATGTGATTGAGGTTTTCGTCCTTGCGCAAGGCGTGGTGGGGCGAGCCGTTTTTCAGGAAATATTGCAACTCGTCCCAGGTCAGATATTCGGGTGAGCAGAGCAGGCGCGATACGGCGAAGGCGCCACAGGCATTGGCCCAGGTGGCGGAGGTTTCGTGGGATTCGCCCTTGAGCCAGCCGCGCAGGAAGCCGGACATGAAGCCATCGCCAGCCCCCAATACGTTGTAGACTTCGATTGGGAAGCCTTTGCCGATGATGCCATCGTCAAGCGTGGCAGGGATTGGTCCGGGATAGACCACGCAGCCCATGGGGCCGCGCTTCAATACGATGGTACCCTTGGAGATGGCGCGGATGGCTTTCAATGCTTCAAGCGTGTCTTCGGTGCCGCCCGCGATGTGGACTTCTTCCTCGGTGCCGACAATGAGATCACAGTCTGCCAACACGGTCTGGATATGGGCTGTGACCTTGTCGGACTTGATGTAGCGCTCTTCACCTGCGCCATGGCCGGCGAGGCCCCAGAGGTTGGGGCGATAATCAATGTCGATGATGATCTTGCGGTTGTGCTTCTTGGCAAAGGCCATGGCCTTGCGCTGGGCCTTGTCATTCACCTCACGGGCAAAGTGCGTGCCGGTGACGAGGAGGGCTGCTGCGGAGGTGATGAAGTCTTCTGTCACATCATCTTCGCAAAGAGCTGAGTCGGCGCAGTTGTCGCGGTAGAAAATCAGTGGAAAGGTTTTGTCGTTTTGCACCGCGAGCAGAACAAGTGAGGTGAGGCGGGTGGGATCGGTTTTGATGCCGGTGGATGTTACACCTTCGCGGGTCATCTGTTCCCGGACGAAGCGGCCCATCTGTTCATCGCCCACGCGGGTGATGAGAGCAGACTTCAAGCCGAGACGGGCTGTGCCAATAGCGATGTTGGAGGGTGAACCGCCGACGGATTTGGCGAAGGAGGTGACGTCTTCCAGCCGCGAGCCGATTTGCTGGCCATAAAGGTCCACCGAGCAGCGGCCCATGGTGATAATGTCAAGCTTTGCTGCGGCACCAGCCATGGCGCGCCTCCCTTTTTTAGTTGCAAGATGATATAAAACAATAATTCTATTTTATAGTCAATATGGAATTTTTATTCTAAATGCAGATCAGACCTGTTTGCGCTGCTCGGCAACGGCGACGGTCAGTGTCATGGCGAGTGACAGGGTGGCGGCCATGGAGCGGAAGCCTTCGAAATTCGCTTCCTGGATTTCAAACCACAGGCTGGCGACCGAAGCCAGAGGCGAGAAAGGCGAATCGGTGATGGCGATGATCGGGATGCCGTGTACTGCCGCCCTTTGGGCAAGACTGATGGTTTCGCTGGCATAAGGCGTGAAGCTGATGGCGAGGATACGATCTTTCGGAGTGGCAAAGCTGATATCCTCTGCCGCCAAGCCACCGACGGCATCAATCAGCATGTTTTTAACACCGAGTTTGCCAAAAGCGTAGGACATGTAGGACGTGATCGGGAAAGATCGGCGCAGGCCAACGAGATAGATGGTTTCGCCATCTGCCAGCGTTTTGACCGCTTTTTCCAGTTGTTGGGAGTCGATTTTTTCTTTCAGCATGGCAAGTGAACGCGTTGCTGCATCGCTGAAACCGTCGAGCAACAGGCTGGCTTTGGAGCCATCACGGGCGTGGCCGCGCAATTGTTCCAAGCGCTCATCATAGTTCAAGACGCGGTCGCGGAGGCGGGAGCGGAAGACGTCTTGCAGGTCGGAGAAGCCTTGATAGCCGAGGGCTTGGCTAAAGCGCACCAAGGTTGAGGGTTGCACATCGGCACTCAGGGCTATTGAAGCCACGGTGCCAAAGGCCACTTCATCGGGATTTTCTACGGCGTATGTGGCGACTTGCGTCAGGCGCTTTGGCATGACGGCGGCGCGCTCGATGATGAGGGCTTTCAGGGCGGCAAAATCCCTTGGTGCGAGGTCGGTGGTCATGGAAGGTATTCAATCACAGTGTGTTCCAAGTCACAAGCGGGGTGGAATGGATGTTCTATGTGGGGAGATGTGTGGTTTGAGAGAAAGGGACCTCTCCCGCCCTTCGGGCACCCTCCTCAAGCGCTACCGCATTCACACATCTCGCATTTGCAGGTTGTCCTGATTTCTGATTCACTTATGTCCGTGATTTGGAGGGATTGTGATGGAGATTGTTACGCTGGGGCGGTTTGGCGACCGTCGCCTTGAAAAAGGGGGGTCTTTTT
>JANPCL010000080.1:0-4614 GCA_031430915.1 Hyphomicrobiales bacterium | reverse complement strand
GATCCTTCATCGGGAGAAGGTGCCCGAAGGGCGGATGAGGGGAAACGGACAATGGCCCAACCCACAAGGGATAAAAGCAAGCCTCCAAAAATTCCCCGGACAGTTGTGCACGTCCGTGGAAATGACGAACTCTTGGAGTGTGATTCAAGTTGATCGCACAACGCCCTAGAACGCATGCTTCAGCGCATAGACAATCAGCGGAATTGTGATGACTGACATGGCGGTTGTGATGATGACTGCCGCTCCTGCGCCTGCCACATATGAATTATATTGCCGCGCCAGGATGAAGGCGTTTGTCGCCGTTGGAAGAGCGGCCATCATCACGGCAACCTGCAGCCATGTCGTATCGGCGGATACGAAAAGATAAACTGCGGCAAACGCCAGAATGGGATGCAGCATGATTTTGATCGCTCCCAAAACACCGAGTTGCCGGTTCAGTGCGGGCTTGCCACGCAGACTGACGGTAACGCCCATGGCAAACAGGGCGACAGGGGCGGCGGAGTTCATCAACATGCTGACGATTGCGAGAAGGCCACCTGTGGGTTGCCACTTCACGGCGGTTGCGATGGCACCCAACAGGGTGGCGATGTTGAAAGGGTGGGTGAAAACAGCCCAGAGAATTTTTCCGATCATCTGGGATTTGTTCTGGGAGCGATCCTCCAGTCCCGCAAAAACAGCAGTGAGAATGAACAGTACGATGATGTCGAAACAAAAAACAAGCGCTGCGGGGACACCTGCTGCCTGCCCAAAAAATGCGACAGACAGCGGCAGTCCCATATAGCCGATATTGCCATAGGCGGCTGAAGTGCCCATGAGGGCCGCTTCCCGCAGGGGAACATGGAATACCCGCCTTGCGATAAACAGCATCAACAGGAAGCAGGTGGTTGTGGCACCTGCTGTGGCGACGACGAACATGGGGTTTGCCAGCTTTTCCAGCGGCGTTTGTGCCACAATCATGAAGATCAGAGGTGGCAGCGCGAAATAAAGGACGTAGATGTTGAGCCAGGCCAGCCCCTCCTCACTGCGCACCCAGATGCGACCGGCGATAACGCCCAAAAGGATGAGACCGAAGAACGGCAGCGCAATGTTGAGAATTTCCAGCATGTCGCATCCCTCTTGCCTTCCTTTGCGGGTCTTGGCAATTAGGGAGCATGAACAGCACGCGTACCGCCAAATTCGGACTTGGACAGATCGTCAAACACCGCTTGTTTGAGTTCCGTGGGGTGATTTTTGATGTCGACCCGGAATTCAACAACACGGAAGAGTGGTACAATTCCATTCCCGAAGCGGCCCGACCACGCAAGGACCAGCCGTTTTACCACCTGCTCGCCGAGAACGAAGAGACGGAATATACGGCCTATGTTTCCGAACAAAACCTGCTGAAAGACGACCCCGCCGCGCCAATCCGTCACCCCCAGGTGAATGAGTATTTCCGGAGCTATGACCAGAAAAATGGCCGCTACGTACCGATCAGCGGGCGGACGCACTGAGGGTGTAAGGGACCCCTACTCCACCGTCACACTCTTCGCCAAATTCCGCGGCTGGTCCACATCGGTGCCAATGAAACAGGCTGCGTGGTAGGCCAGCAGTTGCACGGGAATGGCATAGATCAGCGGGCTTATGAAGGCGTGGGCGTGGGGTACGCGAATGTGCCGGAACGTCTTGTGGGCATTGTCCTTGTGGGAATGATCGTCGGTGATCAAAACGATTTTTCCGCCGCGTGCTGCGACTTCTTCCATGTTGGAAATGGTCTTTTCATAAAGTTCATCACGCGGGGCGATAACGATGACCGGGACATGTTCATCGACGAGGGCGATGGGGCCGTGCTTCAACTCCCCGGCGGCATAGCCTTCGGCGTGGATGTAGGAGATTTCCTTGAGCTTCAACGCACCTTCAAGGGCAAGCGGGTAGTTGATGCCGCGACCCAGGAACAGGACGTCGCGGGCCTTGGAAATCTCGAGAGCCACTTTGGCGATATTTTTTTCTTCCTTCAGAATTTCCGTCATGTGGCGCGGTGCTTCTATCAGCGCCGTCACATATTCGCGTTCCTGTTCGGGTGACAGGGTGCCCCGGATTTTTCCGGCGAGAAGGGCAAGGCACGCGAGGGCAGCCAGTTGGCAAGTGAAGGCCTTGGTGGAGGCAACGCCGATTTCGGGGCCCGCAAAAGTGCGGATCACCCATTCGGATTCTCTGGAAATTGTTGACTCCGGCACATTGATAATGGCGATGGTGTGCTGGCCCTGGGATTTGCAATAGCGCAGTGCGGCCAACGTATCAGCGGTTTCGCCGGATTGTGAAATGACGATGGCAACACCGTTTTTGCTCATCGGCGCTTCGCGATAACGGAACTCAGACGCGATATCGACTTCAGTGGGAAGGCGGGCGACTTTTTCGAACCAGTATTTTGCCGCATGGCCCGCGTAAGATGCGGTGCCGCAGGCGGTTATGGTGAGGCGATCCAGTTTCGCAAAATCGAAGGGCATGTTGGCAGGAACTTTGACCGTCCGCGTGCCGAAGTCGATGTACTCAGCCAGCGTGTGGCCCACGACTTCCGGCTGCTCTTCAATTTCCTTGGCCATGAAATGGCGGTGGTTACCCTTGTCCACCATCATGGATGAGGCTTGGCTGAAACTCATTTGCCGCGTAATGGGCTTGTTTTCAGCATCGTAGATCTGGAAAGAATTGCGGGTGAGCGTAACCCAGTCGCCGTCTTCGAGATAGGTGACTTTATTGGTGAAGGGCGAGAGGGCAATGGCGTCCGACCCCAGATACATTTGGCCGTCACCGTGGCCAATGGCAAGCGGGGGGCCATTCCGAGCACCGACCATCAAATCATTTTCGGACTTGAACATGATGGCGAGAGCAAAAGCGCCGCGCAATCTGCCGAGGACGTTTTTGACGGCGTCAACAGGCTTCACACCATTGGCGCGTTCCTGGGCCAACAGGTGGGCTACGACCTCGG
Organism: Hyphomicrobiales bacterium; assembly: GCA_031430915.1. Lineage (GTDB taxonomy): Bacteria > Pseudomonadota > Alphaproteobacteria > Rhizobiales > Aestuariivirgaceae > Aestuariivirga. The sequence continues at coordinate 1,652 of JANPCL010000080.1, read as the reverse complement.
TGTCAGTTTGCGTCAGAAATGTGACGCCGTTGGCTTCCAATTCGATTTTGAGTTCATGGAAGTTTTCTATGATGCCGTTATGGACGATGACGACGTCACCCGAAATATGCGGGTGGGCGTTGGTTTCGTTGGGTACACCATGGGTGGCCCAGCGGGTGTGGCCGATGCCGGAATGGCCTTGCAGCGGGGACTTGTGCAACAACTCTTCGAGGTTGCGCAATTTGCCTGGGGCGCGGCGACGGGCAATTTCGCCGTGCTCAATGGTTGCAACACCGGCTGAATCATAGCCGCGATATTCCAGGCGGCGCAGGGCTTCCACGATTGAGAGTGCTACAGGTTCGTTACCGAGGATGCCGACAATGCCACACATGGGGTGTTCTCCTGAAAATTTAGGTATTTGATCTTAAATATTGAACTTGTGTGAGGGGTAAAATGACTCCCTCACCCTGAGGTGACCGCCCTCTTGCGGGCCTCGAAGGGTTAGCATATCCAGTCACACTTTTCTCGCCTTCAAAGCTGCCTTCATCGAGCGGTATCGTTTAGCCCAGCCTTCTTTTATAGTGGCGGGAGATCGTGTCATCGCAAGCGCGTCTGCTGGCACATCTGACGTAATCACACTGCCTGCTGCAATGTTGGCCCCTGCCCCGATTTTCACGGGTGCGACGAGCGCGGTATTTGATCCTACAAAGACGTTTTCGCCAATATCAGTCAGGTGCTTTTCATAGCCGTCGTAGTTGCAGGTTATGGTGCCTGCACCAATGTTGGAACCTGCTCCGATAATGGCATCGCCAATATAGGTGAGGTGATTGGCTTTCGCACCCTTGCCGAGTTTGGCTTTCTTGATCTCAACGTAATTGCCGACATGGGCGTTTTCACCAATTTCCGCACCGGGGCGCAGCCTTGCGAAGGGGCCGATGCGGGCACCTTTGCTGACAGTGGAACCTTCGATGTGGGACGACGCGAGGATTTCGACATCATCGCCAATCGTCACGTTGGGACCGAAGAAGACGTTGGGTTCAATAATCACATCTGTGCCAATTTTGGTATCGGCGGAGAAATAGACTGTGTCCGGGGCCAGAAGTGTAGCGCCGTTCAGCATGGCTTTCTGGCGCAGGCGGCGCTGGAATTGCGCTTCGATGCTTGAGAGTTGCAGGCGGTCGTTGACGCCGGCGACTTCAGCTTCGTCACAGGTTGCAAGCGCGCAAGCGTGGCCCGCCTTGGCCATGAGTTCCACAACGTCGGTCAAATAGAGTTCACCTTGCGCATTGGCGGGCGTGAGTTTTTTCAAGCTAGGCCAGAGGTGATTGGCTGTAATCGCGATGATGCCGGAATTACAAAGCGTGATGTCGCGTTCGGCTTCGCTGGCGTCCTTGTGTTCGCGGATGGCTGCTATCGTGCCGCCCTTCTCCAGCAAGCGACCATAGCCCGTGGGGTTTGCGGCTTCGAAGCCCAGCACGGCCATGGGGTGGCTTGCATCACGTCTCGACAAAAGTGCCGTCAAGGTTTCAGGCTGAATCAACGGTACATCGCCATAGAGGATCAGGACAGTGCCGTCGAAATCCTGCAAGGCAGTTTCCGCCATCATTACAGCGTGGCCGGTGCCTTTGCGTTCGGCCTGTTCGGCGAACCGGCAAGTGGGCAGGATTTTTGAT
>JANPCL010000079.1:0-10129 GCA_031430915.1 Hyphomicrobiales bacterium | reverse complement strand
GAGGTTTTGAAAGAGGCCAAGCAGCGCGGCATCATTGTCAATGCAGTGCAGGCAGGCAGCGACCAGGAAACCGAAGCGATATGGAAGGATATCGCCCAGCGTGGGCAGGGGCGGTATATGTCCATTCCGCAGGATGGCGGTGCAGTTGTCGTGGTGGTCACACCCTATGATGACGATATCCGCGACTTGCAGGGCGAGTTGGATTTGTCCGTGGTTCCCTTTGGCGGGGCGGAACAGCGCGAGGATGTTGTGCGCAAGATGATTGAACGAAAGGCGGCGGCGCCGTCCACACAGGTGGAGAATTCCAAGTATTATTCCAAGCGGTCCAAGAAGGAAGTTGTCACGGGTGGCGGTGATCTGCTGGCTGATGTGAAGAATGGTGCTGTCAAGCTGGATGAGGTGAAGGACAGTGAGTTGCCAGAGCCGTTGCAGGGTTTGTCAGCCGACAAGCGCAAGGCTTGGGTGGGTGAGAAGCTGGCAGCGCGAACAGGACTCGAGAAAAAGATGGAAGTGCTGATGGCCAAGCGCGATGCCTATGTGGTGGAGCAGAACAGCAAGACGGCAGCGCCCGCGGATTCATTTGACCGTGTGGTGGAGGAGACGATCAGGTTGCAGGTCCGGTAGAGTAACGTGATGTGCAATGCCGACATGCCATAGTGAACTCAAACGGAGATCAGGCCTTGGCCTGATCTCCGCTTTTGTTTTCAGGGTAATGGATCAACCGCCGCACTTGTTGAAGTCTGCGCGGTTCGAGGCGCAGAAGTTTGCGCCGCCGCGGAGGGCTTTGCCGTTGAATTTTCCGGTAATGACCTTGGATTTTGTGATGGTCAGGCGGCTGTTGGCGCAAGCTGCTGCTGCTGCCTGCTCGCAAGCCTTGAGCGAAACAGCTGATGATTCTTCCTTGTCGCATTCCTTGGTGCCATTGCACTTGGAATATGATTCTTTCTCTTTGCCCGGACAAGCGGTGCGGACATAATGGACTGTGCAGCCAGCTTGCGCGACCTGCGACAAAGCCATGAAGAAGAGTCCGGCAAGAGCGATATTGCGAATTTTCATTTGGGTTTCTCCGTTTTATATGTTCCAGCCAAAGCCTTATTTGGCCTAGCCCACGCGCTGAATTGCAGCGTTACGTAACGGCATTGTGACAGTTGGGTGTGGGAAAGAAAGGTTTCCCGATTTTCCACAATTTTCTGTGTCGTAGGAAGTTAAATCCGGACCGTCACACAATTGTTAACGATCCGTCAATTTTGGCAGCAATGAGGAGCGGGCGACGACATACGCATTGCCACCTACTACCTTGCAGGGGACGGGGGCTCTCAAACTCAACCTTTGTTTTGGGAGATAAAACAAAATGATTAAGACTATAAAGATTGTACTCTACACAACAGCGGCTTTGACAGCTGTTTCGACACTTGCTCACGCTGACCCGCTTGCGGACCTGAAAACAGTGTTTCAGACACTCACGGTGCAGGATGCAACGTCTCAAGCTGCAGTGCAGGCTCCGCGCGGCTTCAGGATTTATCCAACGGCTGATGCTGTTGCGACCGATGCAGCCGTGGAAGAACCATACGTGGAAGTGAAGACATCCGGTTACATCAAGGCAGGCTATATTTTCAGCGAAATCCAGGACGGAACGCCGCTCGACAACAGCAGCGACTTCGATGTTGAAGCCGGTGTGAATGTGAAGGGCTCGGTACAGTCAGCGCTTGGCGAAATCGGTGCCACCATTCAGGTGAAGTGGGATACGGCTGAAAGCACAACCAATCTTGCATCGATCGCATTGCGGGACGAGGGCATCATTGGTTTCTGGCAGTTTACCGATACCTTGAAGCTCGAAACCGGCCGCAGCAATGGTGGTCGCCTTGAAAACGGCATCGACAAAAACACCAAGCGCCTTTGGACCTTTGGCAATCGGCGCGTTCGTTCTGAAAACGCAGGCGATGGATTCTTTGACCGGGATGCCTACAATGCCTTCTTTGGCCTGGCCTATGCAGAAGGGCCGTTGAGCTTCACTGCTCGCATTCATGATGCAACGCGCGGTGTGAAAGATGCTGGAGGCAAAACCGGCTTTGACGACGATGCCATCGGCGCAAGCGCGAAGGCCCTCTTCACATCGGAACTGTTCAGCCTTGAAATGGCTGGCGGTTACTGGGGCCAGGACGATGCGAAGAGCCTGCCGATCGACAAACGAACCGGCGTGAAGTGGCTTGCTGGTGTCGGCAGTGAGCTCAATTTTATTCCAGGACTTCCGATCAGCATCGGGGCGCAGTCGGGCCGCCTGCACAATGGAGCCAAGTCCATGAAAGTTTCGGGCTCGGTGGGTTTCACGCTGACGGATGACATCACGGCCGGCATCGGTGCGGGCTGGACCAAAGTCAGCAACTCGCCAAACCTCGCCGACAATCGCACGGAAAAAGTGCTGCATGGTGAAATCTATTACGCACCCATGTCGCAGCTGATCATCGGCCTTGAAGCCGATTATTATGATGATGGTCGTCCGAAGGTTGGTGTGGCACCGATTCCTTCTGCCAATGACGGCTTCACCGGAGCCGTGGTGACGCGTTACAGCTTCTGAGCGCGCGTTATTTGACGCCTTAATGCGAGGCCTGCAGGAATTGACTGCAGGCGTCGCGCAGCATTCAATTTCATATTCCCACTTTGAAACGGAGACACTCCCATGAAGCGCCTTTTGCTTGCCGCGTCGCTGCTCACCCTTGCAGCAACCCCATCTCTCGCCCGCGACCAGATTCGCATTGTGGGATCTTCGACTGTTTATCCGTTTGCAACCGTGGTTGCCGAAGCCTTTGCCAAGTCCACAGGCATGAAGACACCAGTGATCGAATCAACCGGCACCGGCGGCGGCATCAAGTTGTTCTGCGAAGGTGTTGGCGAAGACAAGCCTGACTTTGTCAACGCGTCACGCAAGATGAAGCGAGCCGAGTTTGAAACCTGCGTCAAAAATGGCGTGACCGATGTTGTTGAATTCAAGCTCGGTTATGATGGCTTGACCCTATCGTCCTCGGCTGATGCGCCTGAAGTGAACTTCACGCGCAAGCAGCTGTTCCTCGCGCTTGCCAAGCAGGTGCCAGACAAGGACGGCAAGATGATCGACAATCCATACAAAATGTGGAATGAAATTGATCCGGCACTTCCTGCCGAGAAGATTGAAGTGCTCGGACCGCCTCCAACCTCCGGCACACGCGACAGCTTTGCCGAACTGATCTTGAAGAAAGGTGCGGAAGAATTCCCGGCTTTGCTTGAGCTTGGAGCGAAGGACGTTGCAGCTTTTGACGCGATCTGGAAAACTTTCCGCGAAGACGGCGCATATGTCGAAGCTGGTGAAAACGACAACCTGATCATCAAGAAGCTTGAAGGCAATCCGAAGGCTTTTGGCATTTTCGGTTACTCATTCCTCGAGGAAAACACCAGCAAGATCAAGGCTGCGGCCATTGATGGTGACAAGCCGACTTACAAGGAAATTGCGAATGGCAACTACAAGGGCGCGCGCCTTCTCTATATCTATATGAAGAAGGATCATCTCGGCATTGTCCCCGGCATGATTGAATATGTCACTGAGTTCACCTCGCAACAGGCCATTGGTGAAGATGGCTATCTGCTCGACAAGGGCCTCGTTGCTCTCAAAACCTGCGATGCCGAGTGGAGTGCAGGTACCGTTGATACCCTGCCGCTGGTGGATGTTGATTTCCTCAAGTAAGTAAAGTAGCGCATGTCTGGGATTCCGGCGATGGTCTTCGACTGTCGCCGGAATAACAGTTTTTGAGTGTAGGATTAAAGTGTGGTGTTGCTTGTTGCAGGACCCGTTTTATTTTGAAGTGTCTGCCGCCACATAGGCTTTGCTGCGCTACGCGTCTTCTTTTGCAAGTGGGGGAGGAGATTGACGTCGCGACTTGATCGGCTTTGAACTCTCAACTGGACCCAGAAACCAGAGCAGGGGCAGGGCCAGCAGAGATGCGGCTGCGAGGAGCCACCAGCATTCGTTGATGGCTTGGGTCAGGCCGGCGGTTTGCACCAGATCAGTCAAGCCGAAAATGCCCATGGCGTCTTCAGGATCGGGGAGCTCGTCGACTGACACACCGAGGATAGGGGCGGCATCGGCGGGTGATGTGCGGGCGAGTTCGAGCAGGCGTTCTGCGTGGTCGGGGGATCTGGAAAACATCACCGTGTCCATGACGGCAATACCTATGACGCCGCCGATGTTGCGAACAAGATTGAACAGGCCGGACGCATCGCTCACCTTGTCGATGGGCATGAGGCCAAGTGCCATGCGGATGGGCGGCAGAACGCAGAGGGCGATTGAGGCACCGCGCAGGATGAGGGGAAGATAGAGTTCTGCTGCGTCGGAATTCACGGTGAGATGCGCGTTGGTGGCCATGCCGACGGACATTACAACAAAGCCAAGGGCCGTTAGCAGACGCGCGTCAACAAACCGGTCAATCGCTACGGAAACCGGGGCAGCAACGAGTTGCGTAAGCCCCATTGTCAGCATGATCATGCCGATGGTGAAGGGGCCGTGGCCGCGCACAAAACCGAGGAAAACCGGCAAGAGATAAACACTGGAGAACAGCAGGAAGCCGAGCAGGAATGACAAGGCGCAGCCGTAGGCTAGGGCGCGGTCTTTCAGCAAATGGAACAGGATAGCGGGGTTGGGCCTGTACACGGCGCAAGCGAGGCAGGCGGTGGAAAGGGCAAAACAGCCCAAGACGACAACGGAGAGCCAGCCTTCGCTTGGGGCTTCTTTCAGGCCGATAATGAGCAAGGCAAGGCTTGCGCCAAAGCTGGCAAGGGAGATCCAATCCAGTTCCCGCAATATGCCCCATTGTTTGGCCGCGCGGGGAAGGAAAAGGCAGCCGACCAGCGTGGCAAGAAGGCCGGGGCCGACGTTGATCAGGAACAACCAGTGCCAGGAATAATGTTCGGTCAGCCAGCCACCGATAATGGGTCCGAAGGCGGGACCGAGCACTGCGAGAAAGCCGCCGATGGCGGTTGCAAAGGTTTGTTCGAGGCCCTTCGGCATCAGCAGGAAGATGGCGGAGAAGACCAGGGGAATCAGCACGCCGCCGGCAAAGCCCTGCAACACGCGCCAGGCCAACAAATCAGCAAAGCCTGTCGACAATGCGCAGCCAATGGAGGCGAAGGTGAAGATGCTGAGGGCCGCCACGAAAAGCCATCGCATGGACAATACGCGCGTGAGAAGGGCGGTGATCGGGATGGCGATGACTTCGGCGATGATGTAGGATGTCTGCACCCAACTCATGCGATCGGCGCCGATATGCAGTGCTTCCTCGATGGCCTTCAGCGATGTGACGACAACCTGAATGTCGAGGATGGCCATGAACATGCCGACAGCGAGAGCGAGATATCCCAACCAGCGTTGCAGGAAGGGCAGGGAGTAGGTGGTGTCCGTCATCGACTCGTTTTTCTGTTGGCCGTTCTTCTTACGCTATGTGCAACGCTTTGGGCGAAACCAAGTTTCGCGTTGAATTGGGAAGGGCACGACGACTGGTTCAATGAGTCGGTGCTGATGGGCAAGATGCTGGAAGGTGTGCCGCCACCCATCCTGAAGCCGCTGGAGAGTTGTGAAGTGGTGCGGGAGCGGCATGTGGCGAATAGCTATGAGCAGGTGGCCTTGCCGGGAAAAAACTGTGTGGAAGCGGATGTATAGAATGCTGCAATGCGGTGCAGACTGCTCCATTGCTATGCAAATTTATTACAGATTTGTGAAGATTGTCGCTGTTTTGTCTTCAAACTGGTTATTTTTTAAGACTTTGGTTTGAATTTTGACCAAAATGCGACTATAATATCAGTTTAAACTATTGAAATATAATTCGGAATTATAGCTATGCAATATTGGCATTGCTTATTTTGTTGCGTCGCACATATATTTCGGATGTCAAAGTAAGAAAGACGAATGCCGGAACAGGTCCGGCTCCGAAAACCGAACCGAAAGGACATATCCATGTTTGAGACATTTAAAGCCCGTTACACCACCTGGAACCTTTACAAGCGCACGGTTGCCGAACTCTCGGCGCTGTCGCACCGCGAACTGGAAGACATCGGCTTTGCCCCTTGGGAAATCAAAGCCGCTGCCCGCAAGGCCGCCCGCTAATCCATTTTCACTTCTGACGGGCTTTGCCCGTATGAAAGGACACTATCATGTTTGAGACCCTGAAAAGCCGCATCACCACCTGGAAGCGTTACAACCGCACTGTGAGTGAACTCAGTTCCCTGTCGAACCGCGAATTGGCCGACCTCGGCATCATGCGCACCGACATTGCCCGCGTGGCGCGGGAATCTATGCGCTAAATTTCAAGACCAGTTCCTCCCGGGGCATCGCCTGTGCTGTCAGTTTGACGGTGTGGGCGGTGCCCTTTTTGTTTGGGTCGGTGGCCGCCAAAAAAAGACCCCGGCCTGTCGGACACAGGGCGGGGTCAGGTTGGGCAGTCGGGGACTGATCGCTTGCAGGGGATCGGGGGGACTGCCTGTAGAGTGAATTTAGGAACCGGGGCCGGATGCGGATCATCTGGCGTGGGGGCGGGTTACAGATTGACCAACACCGGCCCCGGCTTTTCAACGTCGTCCTGCCGTCCCGGCGGGCTGACGTATTCGAATTCGTTCAGCCTTGCGGCGTATCGGAGCAGTCCTCCACAGCGCATTTTTCAACAACCAGATTGCCTTCCATCGGCCAGAACTGGTTCTTTTCGATCACCGTTACATTGTGCGGATTGGCGTTCAGCACAGGGGTCGTCGATATCGAAGCCAGAGCGGTGGCGGCAGAACCGACGATTGCGAGTACGAAGAGTGTGTAGCGGACCATTTGTTTTTCTCCCTCAAGTCAGTGTGATCGTTTGAACTTGGAGCCACATTAGGCGGGGTGTTGGGAACGCAGCCTGAATGGGCTGTTCATATTCTGTTTAGATTCCGCAATTTTACCGCTGATTGTGACACAAACTTCTGCTTTGCTTCCAAAAACGCCGGAGAAAACAATTACAAAGCAACTTCACTGGATAACAACGGGCAAACTCGAAAAAGGTTTCGCCAAGAAAAAATTTTCAGCCGTGGATGTAGCGAAGGCTTGTCTTGCTCAGATCTATGCCCACGACGGGGCATTGAATGCCATGTCTTTGGTGGATGAAAAGACGACGCTTGCCATGGCAGAAGCCAGTGCGGCGCGCTGGAAAGCTGGGAAGACTTTGAGTCCGCTCGATGGCGTGCCGGTACTGATCAAGGATTTGTTGCTGACCAAGGGTTGGCCAACCTTACGCGGATCGAAAACCGTTGTGCGGGATCAGGCTTGGGATGTGGATGCGCCTGCTGTGGCGCGGTTGCGCGAGGCGGGCTGTGTGTTCATGGGGCTCACGACCACGCCGGAGTTTGGCTGGAAGGGGGTGACTGATTCTCCTCTGACGGGGATCACCCGCAATCCTTGGAACCCGGCTTTGACGCCGGGGGGATCATCCGGAGGGTCGGCTGCGGCTTTGGCTGCGGGTTATGCGCCTTTGGCTTTGGGCACGGATGGGGGAGGGTCTATTCGCATTCCTGCTGGTTTTACGGGCACTTTTGGATTGAAGCCGTCGTTCGGGCGGGTTCCGGCTTATCCCTTGTCGCCGTTTGGCACTGTGGCCCATGTGGGGCCGATGAGTCGCAACGTTGATGATGCGGCGATGATGCTCAACGCCATAAGCCAGCCTGACGCGCGGGACTGGTTTTCGCTGCCTTACGATGACGTGGACTATGCCCACAGGCTGAGGCGGAAGCTGAAGGGCCTTCGCGTTGCCTATTCGGCAACACTGGGCTATGTGGATGTGAACCCTGAGGTGGCCGCTTTGGTGAAATCGGCTGTTGCTGTTCTGGAGAAGCTGGGGGCGGACGTGACCGAAATTGACCCTGGCTTTGAGGACCCGGCACCAATTTTCCGAACGCTGTGGTGGTCCGGTGCGCGGGCCCTGGCGGCGGATTTTTCTGAAGAGCAGAAGGCATTGATGGACCCTTCCTTGGCTGATGTTGTGGCGCAAGCGTCATCTATCACCGCGCGAGACTTGATGGATGCCAACATGGCGCGGGGGCGGCTGGGTTCGCAGATGCGGCAGTTCATGGCGGGGTTTGATGTGCTGGTAACGCCCACGTTGCCCATCACGGCATTTGAAGCTGGCAAGTTGCAGCCGGATGATCCGGATGACAGGGGCAAATGGGTGAACTGGACGCCGTTCACGTATCCCTTCAACCTCACGCAGCAACCGGCGGCGAGTGTGCCTTGTGGGTTGACTGCGGCGGGATTGCCGGTGGGTTTGCAGGTGGTGGGGCGGATGTTTGAGGACAAGACGGTGCTGAAAGTGTGCGCAGCTTATGAGGCGAAGGCGGGTTTTGCTAATATGAGACCGAAGGGATTTTGACTGGGCCTCGAAGGGTGCGCCGCAGGACACTCTCTTCGCGCTTCACCCCAGTCATGCCGTTTTGCGACTGGACACCTTGGGGCACGGTGGTATTGGTTGATCGAGGCTTACGGAATATCCGGGCTGATGCAGGAGCAATGGAGCGGCAGATGAAAAAGATTTCGATTTCGCTGGGTGGTTTGGTGGCGATGGCGGGTGTGGCTGAGGCGCACCCGGGGGAGCATTTGTTCTCGATTGTGGGAAGCTTCTTCCACCTTTTGACGGAGCCTGACCATCTGGCCATGCTGGCAGGCGCAGTCGCTGTTGCTGCTGGCTTGTTCTATATGTTGAAGCGCCGATCTGTTTGACGTCATCATCATCGGGGCTGGCGCAGCTGGCCTGATGTGCGCCATGACGGCGGGGGCCAAGGGCTCCCGCGTTGTTGTTCTTGACCATGCCGACAAGGCCGGGGCCAAGATTTTAATTTCCGGTGGTGGTCGTTGTAATTTCACCAACACTGGCACGACGCCTGCCAATTTCATTTCCGACAACCCACATTTTTGTCGGTCAGCGCTGTCGCGTTATACGCCGCAGGATTTTTTGAGCCTGGTGAACCGATACGGCATTGCCTGGCATGAGAAGACGCTTGGGCAATTGTTTTGTGATGGGTCGGCTCGGCAGATTGTGGCGATGTTGTTGGCGGAGTGTGCGGCTGTTGGGGCCGAAGTGCGAACGGAGGTTCGGATTTCTGCTGTGCGCAAGGCAGACGGGTTTGTGGTGGAGACTTCGGCGGGGGAGTTTCGTGCGTCACGACTGGTATTGGCGACGGGTGGATTATCGATCCCGAAAATGGGTGCCACGGGATTTGCCTATGATGTGGCGCGTCAATTTGGTCTTCGTGTTGTGACGCCGAAACCGGGACTGGTGCCGGTGCATGCGCCCGTAGAGGAGGTGGCGTTTTATGCGGCGTTGTCGGGTGTAGCACTGCCTGCAATAGCCAAAGCCAAGGACATGGCATTTCGCGAGAGTGTTTTGTTCACGCACCGGGGCTTGTCTGGTCCGGCAATTTTGCAGGCGTCGTCTTATCTCGATGCAGGGGACGCATTGGCGCTTGATTTGGCACCGGACTTGAGTGTGGTGGAATTTTTGAAACAGCGAAAGCATGAGCGTGCCAAAGCGGAGTGCAAAACCATTCTTTGCGAGATCATACCATCGCGACTGGCGGCAGCGCTGGCTCCTGAAGGTGTGATGGGGCAACTGTCGCCCGCAGCCATGGTGGCGTTGGAGGCCCGGTTGCGGACTTGGTTTTTCGTTCCCCCTGCGACCGAAGGATATGCAAAAGCCGAGGTCACTGTGGGCGGCATTGACACGCGGGACTTGTCATCGAAGACGATGGAGGCTTTGAAAGTGCCGGGGTTGTTTGCCATTGGTGAGGCGGTGGATGTGACGGGGTGGCTTGGCGGATATAATTTCCAGTGGGCTTGGGCGAGTGGGTTTGCGGCGGGGGGAGTTTAGAAATCGAGCTGGTTGCCCCTCATCCGCCCTTCGGGCACCTTCTCCCGTTGGAAGAAACGGGAGAAGGCTGAACCTTCTGGCCTTCTCCCACCCCTCTTGGCTACCGCATTCACACATCTCGCATTTGCAGGTTGTCCTGATTTCTGATTCACTTATGTCCGTGATTTGGAGGGATTGTGATGGAGATTGTTACGCTGGGGCGGTTTGGCGACCGTCGCCTTGAA
>JANPCL010000078.1:0-6843 GCA_031430915.1 Hyphomicrobiales bacterium | reverse complement strand
CTCCCGCCAAGAGGGGCGGGAGAAGGCCACAACGATAAGCCTTCTCCCGCTTCTTCCAGCGGGAGAAGGTGCCCGGAGGGCGGATGAGGGGCAACAGGAACAATCTATCGTTTCACTTCGGCACGAACTTGCCGGTGACACGGCCGCCCGTCATCTTGGTGCGCTTGGTCTTCAGATCCACCGTCAAATGTGGGCCGCGAATCACGGTTTTACCTTGCACGACTTTTACATTTCCTGTGACATCGAGCAGATCCTTGCGCAGCTGAAACACCGCAAGATCACCCGTGATGGTTTGGGTTGCGGTGGTAATGGTGACCGCTGATTTGCAGTCCAGCTTGTCAACTTCCGTGTTGGAAGTTCCATCTGCCTGCTTCACGTCAACATAATAGACCACCATTTCGGCGCAGCGAATGGTATCCGACGGGCGCTTGGCTACCACGTCGCCGCGGAAAATGGCGCGTTTGTCGGTCTCGAGAATTTCCATTTCCGAGGCCTCGATATCAACAGCGCCGTTGCTGGTTGCTGTCTGGGCCTTTGCCTGTGGCACCAGCACCAGAAGTGTTGTTGCTGCCAGCATTGCAAACCGTATTTTCATCCGCCGTCTCCCGTTGCTGTTTTCTTCATCTCAAAATGTGCCTTGACGCCGCCCTTGAACAGGAGACGGGTGCCGTTGTCTTTGACAGACAGGCTCGCAGCCTCAATCATGGTGCCTTGCATGTCAACCTTCACCGGGGATTGCGAGTCCAAAGTCTGCATCTGCGTATCAATTGCGGCTTTTTGCATGGTGGCGCGAAAACGCTCGCCCTCGCTGAACACTACATTGCCAATGAGTTCCAGGCCCTTGCTCTTGCGGTCATAGATTCCGGTATCAGAACTCACGTCAAGCTTTGCACCCGTCGGGCGTTCAAAGACACTGGTCACCGTCTGCATATGGATGATGTGGTCTTGCAGCTTGTCCTGTTCGCCGGATTTGGCGTTGATCACGTAGGGCAGGTTGTTGGCATCCCGGCCTGCAATCGACGCATTGAGGCCGGTGATCTGGTCCGGCTTGTCGATCTTGTCATCGGTCACAATGTCCTGTGGGGCGGGTGGTGCCAAAACGCCTGCCTGCCACACAAACAGGCCAAGCAGGCCTGCGCCCACAGCCATGGCCAGAAGGCCAGCCTTGGCCGACAAGCCTGAGCGCGCTTTGGCTTTTCGGGCGGCAGCGGCCAGGTCAGGCCGCATGATTTTGGCGTCAGTGGGCGAAGACATCTTCTTCGCCCCAGCCGCCGAGGTCGAGGGCCACACGGGTGGGCAGGAATTTGAAGCAGGCGTCTGCCAGGTGTTTGCGGCCCTCGCGCTCCAGCATCTGGTCGAGGCGGGCCTTCAACTCGTGCAGATAAAGCACGTCGCCTGCAGCATAGGTTTTCTGGGCGTCAGTCAGTACATGGGCACCCCAGTCTGAGCTTTGCTGCTGCTTGTTGGCTTCAATACCCATCAATTCCCGCAGCAGGTCCTTGAGGCCGTGACGATCCGTATAGGTCCGGCCAATCTTGGAGGCGATCTTGGTGCAGTAAAGCGGAGCCGTATCAATGCCGAGGGAATGTTTCAGCACGGCAACGTCAAAGCGCGCGAAGTGGAAAATCTTGAGGACGCCCGGGTCTTCGAAAACCGCCTTGAGCCGGGGGGCAGAATTGGTTTTTGCATCGATCTGGATGACGTGGGCATTACCATCCCCCGTCGAAATCTGGATCACGCAGAGCCTGTCCCGGCGCGGGTTCAACCCCATGGTTTCCGTATCAATGGCAATGGCGGGGCCGGGCACAAAGTCGGCAGGCAAATCGCCACGGTAAAGTTTAATGGTCATGAGAGGGGTGCCTTCAAAGTCAGGTTCATGGCTCCGCTTACAGGAGGGCTATGGCGGGTTCAAGGCTTGGGGAGTGCGATGATTTTCGTCTGGCTTCGCCCGGCCGCGCCACGCGTAGCCTTTTGAGGCGAAGCGTGGTGCCCTGAAGAGGACTCGAACCTCCACGATGTTACTCGCTAGTACCTGAAACTAGTGCGTCTACCAATTCCGCCATCAGGGCTTTCCGGAGGCGTCTTTAGGCGGGGGGCATGGGGATTGTCAACCAGCGTCTCGATGACACTTTGCAACATCCCTCGTGACTGTCTAAAAGGCTGCCAAATTCGAATGTGGAGACTTTTGGGTGGCTTTGGATAACAGCGATAAACTTGTGACGGTGATTGGTGGCTCGGGCTTTATTGGCCGCCATGTGGTGCGGAGTTTGGCAAAGCGCGGTTATCGCATCCGCGTGGCGTGTCGCAGGCCGGACCTTGCTGGTGACGTATTGCCCTATGGTGTGCCGGGGCAGATTGCCCTGGTGCAGGCCAATGTTCGGTTTCCCGCGTCCGTCGCGGCTGCTTGTGAAGGGGCATTCGCGGTGGTGAATGCCACGGGCACTGACACGTCGTCGGGCACGCAGACATTTGACGCGGTCGTTGCCTTTGGTTCTGAAGCGATTGCCAAGGCGGCGCGTGCCGCAAAGGCCGAAGTGTTCGTCATGGTGTCTGGTCTGGGCGCTGGCGAAAATGAATCAAGTGCGGCGGCACGGGCGAAGGGCCAGGCAGAGACGGCATCTACGCGGGCGTTTCCCGGGGCGATGTTTGTGCGTCCCTCCGTGGTGTTCGGGCCGGATGATCGCTTCTTCAACAAGATTGCCGCCATGGCGCGGTTTTCACCTGTGGCTCCGCTGATTGGTGGCGGCACGACCAAGGTGCAGCCCGTGTTTGTGGGCGATGTGGCGGAGGCCATCGTGACACTGATTGATGCGGGTAAGGCTTCGGGCAAGACTTATGAATTGGGCGGGCCGGAAGTGGCGGATATGCGGGAGATCACAGCATTCACGCTTGAAACAGTGGTTCGCAAACGCCTCTTGCTGCCTCTGCCGTGGAACATTTCGAAACTGATTGGCACTCTCGCGAGCTTCGCTCCCGGCTCACCCCTCACAGCAGATCAGGTCGAAATGTTGAAAGCTGACAATGTGGTGGGTGCGAAGGCGATTGCAGAAAAGCGCACCTTCGAAGGTCTGGGTATCACACCGCGCAGTTTCCGCAGTGTGACGCCAAGCTATCTCTATCGCTACCGCAAGGAAGGTCAGTTCACGGCCCCGAGCGGCACGCCCCAGTAAATCAGGCCGAGCAGGAAAACGCCGAGCGCCACCCGGTACAGCACGAACGGCAGGAAGCTCATGGTGCGCAGCATGCGCATCAGGAAGGCGATTGCTCCGAGGGCGATGAAGAATGTCAGCACACCCGTCATGATGACGTCGCCGCCTAGTTTTTCACCTGACGATATGGCATCGCCGATCACGAGAATCGAGGCTGCTGCATTGGCGGGGATCGACAGCAGAAACGAGAAGCGCGCGGCTTCCGGACGTATCAATCCCAGACCACGGGCTGCGGTCATTGTAATGCCGGAGCGGCTGGTGCCGGGAGACAGCGACAGGGCTTGCGCGCCGCCAATCATAAGTGCGGATTTCCAGGTGAGATCGCGAACGGTGTTGCGCAACAGGCCATAGGTGTCGGCGATGTAGAGCAGGACGCCGAAGACGATGGCATTCACTGCCACCAGTGTGGCACTGCGGATATGATCGTCGAGATGCGTGAGCTTCATGAGGATACCGACGATGATGATGGGAATGGTGCCGATCGCCACGTTCAACATGAGCCGTGAATTATAGGTGGCGCGGCGGCGCACAACATCGCCCAAGCCGTGGAACATCGAAAGCACATCGCGCCAAAAATAGATGATCACTGCCGTCAAGGTGCCCACATTGGTCACCATGTCCGTAAGCAGGCCCTGGTCTTTCCAGCCGGTCAAAGCGGGAACCAGAATGAGATGGCCGGAGGACGAGACGGGCAGGAATTCAGTGATGCCCTGAATCAGGGCGAGGACGATGATCTGCTCTAGAAACATGCTGGTTTGCGCTTCGAATCGATTGCTGTAAGTGTTTCAAAGGTCATAGATGCGCCATGATGGCGTAACAATGGCTGCAGAATTGAATTATTGTATTGAGATTAACAGTCTGAACCATGCCGAAACTGCATCACTTTTCGCTTGATCCCTTTGGTCGCCGCTTGCGTCTGGCACTCGCCGAATATGGCATTGACGTGCAATCAGTTGAGGAGCGGCCGTGGCAGCCCACGGGCCAGGTGGCACGTCTCAATCCGTCGGGCCTCAGTCCGGTTTATGTGGAAGACTCAGGCCTTGCGATTTGCGGTCCGGAAGCCATCACAGAATATCTTGAAGAAACGCTGGGTTCGGCGCGACCCTTGCTGCCCGGTTCAGCGCTGGCGCGGGCGGAAATCCGTCGTCTTGTCAGCTGGTTTGATGTGAAATTCTATACGGAAGTCACGGAACCTGTGCTGACGGAAAAAGTCATCCGGCGTTTTGTGGCGTCACCCTCTGGTTCGTCAGCGCCCAGCATGGGGCGGGTGCGCACTGGTTTGCAGCTGCTGAAATCGCATCTCGATTATATCGGTGCGCTGGCTGAAGAGCGCTCGTGGCTGGCAGGTGATGAACTGTCGCTGGCGGATTTGGCGGCGGCGGCGCATATTTCGGCAATCGACTACCTGGGAGATGTTCCGTGGACGGAGCATCCGGTGACGCAGATGTGGTACCAACGCATCAAGTCCCGGCCCTCGTTCCGGGTACTGCTCGGTGATACCGTTCCCGGTGTCGCTGCCTCGGCGCATTATGCCGATCTCGACTTCTAAATTTCTGGCCGGATTGACGAAGCGGGCCGAAGCCGAAGGGCTAAGTGCGCCGTATGTGGCTGCGGCGCATTTACCGGACGCGGTGGGGGAGCGCTTGTCGGCCTTTGTCGCTGCGGGTTATAACGGTGACATGGCCTGGCTGGAAGACCGGATAGAGTGGCGCAAAAGCCCCGATGCCCTATGGCCGGAGGCGCGTTCGGCAATCGTATTTGCGCAGAATTATAGTCAGGACACGGACAGTTTTGAGCGGCTTGAGCGGCGCAATGAGGGTGTGATTTCGGTCTATGGTTTGAACCGGGATTATCATGACCTGTTCAAGGGGAAGCTGAAACGTCTGGCTTCATGGATTCATCAGTCTACGGATGAACCAGTGAAGGTGTTTGTCGATACGGCTCCACTGATGGAGAAGCCTCTGGCGCAGCAAGCGGGTTTGGGCTGGCAGGGCAAGCATACAAATCTCGTGTCACGCGCGCAGGGGTCATGGTTCTTCATTGGCACGATTCTAACCTCGGCAGTTTTGCCGGTGAATGAGGCGGAGGTTGATCGCTGCGGAACATGCACAGCTTGTCTCGACATCTGCCCGACCAAGGCCTTTCCAGCGCCCTATCAACTCGACGCGCGGCGTTGCATTTCCTATCTCACGATTGAGCACAAGGGCGATATTCCAGAGGAGTTTCGCAAAGCCATCGGCAACCGGATTTATGGCTGTGATGATTGTCTGGCGATATGTCCGTGGAACAAGTTTGCCGAGGCCACGCGGGAGATCAAGCTGGTGGCGCGCGACGATTTGATTGAACCCAAACTCGCAGATTTGCTGCAGCTTGATGATGCCAGGTTTCGCGCCACGTTTTCGGGCTCGCCCGTCAAGCGGATTGGCCGCAATCGCTTCATCCGCAATTGCCTGATTGCAGCAGGTAACAGTGGGGATGCAGAACTTGTTTCAAGGGTGAAGCCGTTGCTGAGTGATGCGTCTCCGCTGGTGCAGGCGATGGCGATATGGGCTTTGGAGCAACTCACATGAAAAAGCATATGCTGTTTTTTGGTTTTGGTTTTTCGGCGGAAGCCCTGGCGCGACGACTTGATCCCGATGAATGGACTGTCACCGGAACAAGTCGTTCGGTGGAAGGGGCTGCACGCATAACCGCAATGGGGTATCGTGGCGTTGTGTATGATAAACTCAATGGCATTGCACATGATGTAACCCATGTGGTGTCATCCGTACCGCCAAATGAACACGGTGATCCGGTTCTTGAGCGTTTCGGAAAAGATCTCATAGTGTCTACTGAATCAATTGAATGGGTAGCCTACTTGTCGACCACCGGAGTCTATGGTGATCATGGCGGTGGCTGGGTGAACGAGGATACGCCACTGACGCCTAACACGGAACGTGGCCACCGCCGCAAGGAGGCAGAAGACTTATGGCTCAATGCCCATCGTTACTATGGCCTGCCCGTACACCTCTTCAGACTAGCAGGCATCTATGGTCCGGGCCGCAATGCGCTGGAGTCTGTGCGCGACGGCACTGCAAAACGGGTGATCCGCGGAGGACAGATCTTCAGCCGTATTCATGTGGAGGATATCGCGGGCATTCTTCAGGCGTCAATGGCAAAACCAAATCCCGGCCGCGCCTATAATGTTGCCGACAATGAAGCCTGCCCGCCGCAGGATGTGATCACCTTTGCAGCGGAGTTGCTGGGCGTAGAACCGCCACCCAAGGTGCCGTTTGAGCTGGCTGAATTGTCTCCCATGGCGCGGAGTTTCTATATGGATTCAAAGCGGGTTTCGAATGCGCGGGTTCGGGATGAATTGGGGTATGAGTTTTTGTATCCGGATTATAGGGCGGGGTTGCGGAGTTTGTTGTAAGCTCCGGCCCTCATCCGTCTCGCAAGCTTCGCTTGCGATCCACCTTCTCCCGCTAGCGGGAGAAGTGAAAAAGTCTTCACCTCTCCCACCCCTCTTGGCTACCGCATTCACACATCTCGCATTTGCAGGTTGTCCTGATTTCTGATTCACTTATGTCCGTGATTTGGAGGGATTGTGATGGAGATTGTTACGCTGGGGCGGTTTGGCGACCGTCGCCTTGAA
>JANPCL010000077.1:0-39913 GCA_031430915.1 Hyphomicrobiales bacterium | reverse complement strand
GGGAGTACCCGAAGGGGGAGGGGGTGTTTCAGTTCACTCGATTTTTGAAGCGACCAACCGCAAGCCCTTCACGCCCGTTAATTTTACTTTTGTTCCCGCGGGTGCGTCTTCGCCGTCAACATCCCAGAGCGCATCTTCAATGCGTACCTTGCCGGAGCCGTTGATGATGGCCTGGTCCAACGCGATCGTGCGCCCAACAAAGCCGTTGAGGCGATTGTTAAGGTTGGGTTGATCGGATTTTGCCGACCAGTTAGATGTAACCTGTTTCCACGTGGCGAATACGGTCAATAATGATGTGAGGCCGAAGGTTATGCCTTCTCCGGCCCAGCCCATGGCGAAGACAAGATCGGCAACGCCGGTGATGGCGGCGGCTGCGGCCAGCCACATGAGGAACACGCCGGGCGAGAGTAATTCGCCAATCAGCAGTAGCCCTGCGATGATGAACCAGAACCACGGGCCGGAAAAGGACAGGAGATCAGCCATGTACTGTCCTCAGATATTTGGTGTCTTGCGACGCGCGGCGTCGGGTGCGGTGTTATTTCCAAAAGCTTCCTTGGCAATCTCGGCGATGCCGCCGATGGACCCGAGAATGCTTGTGGTATCGAGCGGCATCATCAGGATTTTCTGGTTGGGGGATTTGGCCAGGGCTTCCAGGGCTTTTACATAATTGTTGGCGACAAAGTAGTTGATGGCCTGCACGTTGCCCTTAGAAATGGCGTCACTCACCATCTGGGTGGCTTTGGCTTCGGCTTCAGCCGCACGTTCGCGGCCTTCGGCGTCACGGAAGGCGGCTTCACGGCGACCTTCGGCCTCCAGCACGACGGATTGCTTTTCGCCTTCGGCTTTGAGAATGGCGGCAGAGCGCATGCCTTCAGCCTCCAGAATGGCGGCGCGCTTGTCACGTTCGGCCTTCATTTGGCGGCCCATGGATTCCACGAGGTCGCGTGGCGGGTTGATGTCCTTGATTTCGATGCGGGTCATCTTGACGCCCCATGGCTGGGTGGCCTGATCGACCACACCCAAGAGGCGATGGTTGATCTCGTCGCGCTGCGACAACAGGCTGTCCAGTTCCATGGAGCCCATGACGGTGCGGATATTGGTCATCGTCATGTTGATGACGGCATTCTGCACGTCTTCCACTTCATAAGCAGCCTTTGCTGCATCCATGATTTGATAGAAGGCAACACCGTCAACAGTGACCATGGCATTGTCGCGGGTGATCACTTCTTGCTGGGGCACCTGCATGACCTGTTCCATCATGTTCTGCTTGTGCCCAATGCGGTCGATGAAGGGGACAATGAGGCCCAGGCCCGGTTGCAGTGTTCTGACGTACTTGCCGAAACGCTCCACCGTGTAGTTGAAACCCTGGGGAACCATGCGAATGGCCCGCAGCATGTAGAAAATGATGACCGCCAGCAAGACGAGCACAAATACCCCTAGGCCTTCAAACATAGTGTTGTCCTTCCGCGAATCGATTTGGAAAGGTTAGCAGATTGTTCAAGAGAGATCGGAAGCAATGAGGGGGTGTTTCAGCAAACTCGACTCTACACCCACCCCTGCAACTCATTGCGGATCACACTCTCCAGCATGTCTATCGATCCTGCCGAAGCGTTGAGGCAGGGGACGACTGCGAAGTTTTTGCCGCCCTGTTCTTCGAAGGTTTCTTTCAGACCGATGGAAAGTTCTTCCAGTGTCTCGACGCAATCGGAGGCGAAGCCGGGGGAGATCATCAGCAGGTTTTTGACACCTTGTGCCGGGAGCTCTTCAACGGTGTCTTGCGCATAGGGCTTCAGCCATTCGGCTTTGCCGAAGCGCGACTGGAAGACAACTTGCAGAAAATCGGCTGACAGTCCCAGTTTGTTGCGCACCAGCCGCGCCGTCTTTTGGCATTGGCAATGGTAGGGGTCGCCCTTGTCGAGGTATTCGCGGGGCAGGCCGTGGAAGGCCATGAGAATGCGGTCAGGCTTCCAAGTGAGTTGGTCGAGATGGTCTTGCAGACTGTTGGCAATGGACGTGACAAAACTGTCTTCCGCAAAGTAAGGCGGCACCACGCGGATGGCGGGTTGCCAGCGCATGGTTTTCAAAGCACTGCCCACGTTGTCCACCACGGAGCCTGTGGTTGACGCTGAATATTGCGGATAGAGCGGGAATACCAGAATGCGGTTGCAGCCCTTTTCTTTCAAGGCCTGCAGCCGTTCAGAGACGGGTGGAAAGCCGTAGTTCATGGCCCAATCGACTTCAATGTTCTCGCCCAGATTTTGTGCCACGGCTTCAGCTTGCGCGCGGGTTATGGTTTTCAGCGGCGATTCGTTGCGGTCTTTGTTCCAAATCTGTTCATAGGCATGGCCGCTTTTTTGCGGACGGAAGGACAGGATGATGAAGTTGAGAATGAACCACCACAGCACGCGGTTGACCTCGATCACCCGGGGGTCGGAGAGGAACTCTTTCAGATAGCGCCGCATGGGCCAATAGCTGGTGGCCTCGGGTGTTCCGAGGTTAACCAAAAGCACGCCCACACGGGTGGGCAAGATGGGTGGATGGCCCGGTGGTAATATGGGGTATTGAAGTTGCGTCGTCTTGCTCATGGCGCGTCCCTTATTCGCTTCGCCGGCTTTGTCAAACGGTTGGCGATCCGGACCAATTTCCAATCTGCCTTTTACGGTGGACGATCTGTTGCAGTTGCACGTAAATCAGGCTTATCCAGTGATTCGAAATGGCGACACTTTGTCCAATAGCCCTTCACATTCCAGTAGTTTCCCGGGCGAAGAGACCTTGACGGCAAAGCTTGCACTTGAAGGACTGGATGGCGAGGCCGCTGACAGCGTTCATCGCATTCAAGTGGCCCAAACAGTACGGGCCATTCCGTTGCTTCTGCTGTTTCATGCAGTGGCCGCCCTGAGCTTGCAGAGCCTGGCCAAGTTCCAGGTTCTTGATGTGCTGCTGGGCGTCTGGCATTTCATGGCCACCCTGGTTGGCCTGGCTTTGGCTGTTTGCTTTGTGATGTGGCGCAGGGGCCGGCTGCACAGCAAGCCGGAACGCATGCTGCACGGGCTCGAACTCATCAGCCTGATGCTGGGATTGGTGTGGGCCGTGCCGATTGCGGCCGTGGTGCAATTGAACCAGCAGGACAGCATTGTTCCGGTGGCCGGTGTGACGATTGCGATGCTGGGTATCGGCGTCGTGTCGCTGATGCGGGTGCCTGCGGGTGCTGTGGTGTTTCTGTCTCTGGTTACCGCGGCTCTTGCGCGGTCGCTTTATCTGGCGCTCGACAACCACCAGCTTTTGGCGACGTTGCTGTGCGCCATTTATTGTCTGGTGCTGATTGGCGTTACTCTCGACAGTCATATGGATTTCAGCCGCCGCACCAAGGCGGAAGTTGAAGTAAAGCGGCAGAATGATGTGATCCGTCTGCTGCTGCATGATTTCGAACGTGATGCCAGTGACTGGCTGTGGGAAACCGACAAGGATGGTCGTCTGGCCTATGTGTCTCCGCGCCTGGTGGAAGTGTTGCAGGTTGAAGCCAGAAATTTGTTGCATCGGCCATTGCCAGACATTCTGGGCGAACATGCTTCGTCCGGGCAGTTGCGTGGGTTTGAGAAAGCGTCGATTCTTGAGGGGCCGATGGTCAATCTGACGATTGAACTGACACTGCATGGCAAGCCCGTGGTGTGGCAGATGACGGCTCATCCGCTGGCGGATCGGGACGGGAAATTTTCCGGCCACAGGGGCGTGTGCCGGGATATCACGGCAGCCCAGGAAGCCCAGCGCCGCATTGAAGCGGCAATGGACACGAGCGAGCGGGCGAGTTCCGCCAAGTCGCAGTTCCTCGCTGTCATGAGCCATGAACTACGCACGCCCATCAACGCCATTGTCGGATTTTCAGAGTTGCTGGCGCAGGACAGGGATGGTCGCCTTCCGCCGGAGTCGCGCCGTGAATTTGCCGAGACCATTCTGGAAAGCTCACGGCATTTGCAGATGCTCATCAGCGATCTTCTTGACGTCACGCGCATTGAGCGCGGGACTTTTCAGCTCAGCGAACAGCAAGTGGAAGCGGCTGAACTTGTGGAAATTGCAATCAAGCTCAGCCGTGAAGTGGCAGAAAAAGCCGGTGTGAGCATTGTTGCAAGACTGAGCGATGGCATTACCATTACTGGCGACGTGACACGGCTGAAGCAGGTGATCATAAATCTGCTGACCAATGCCGTCAAGTTTTCGAATGAGGGCGGCATTGTCAACGTGGACATGTTGCGGGGACCGCAGGGACGACTTGTTGTCGCCATCAAGGATGCGGGCATCGGCATTTCTGACGAAGACATGGACCGGGTGTTTGATCCCTTTGTGCAGGCTGACAGTGGGCTGGCGCGGCGCTATGGCGGCGTTGGTCTGGGGCTGCCGATTGCGCGTCGCATTGCGCGGCTGCATGAGGGTGATGTGGTGCTGAGCTGTGTGGCGGGGGCGGGTACAACCGCCTCGCTGATCTTGCCAGCGCGGCGCATTGAATGGCCCAAACATGAAGCTGATGACGCTGCAAAAGTCGCCTGATTGCCAGACGCCTCCTGATCGCGCAAACTAGCGCTATGGCGGTCAGTTCCTTCATCCAAACGAAGATACCTTTCATGGCGACGCGCGCTGCGGTGCGGCCCACGGGGGCGCGGCTTGCTGTGTTTGGTGCTCCGCATGGTACGCCTTACCGCGGCATCGACAATCGCATTCATCAAAAGGCAGCGGATGCGTTTCGTGCGGCGCTGTGGGATGATGCGGCGTGGCTGGAGCATTGGGATTTTGATTTTGACGGGACGCTGCTGCCGCCCGGCGATTTTAAAGCAGTGGACCTTGGCAATCTCAAAACCAGGTTCAGTGACGGCAAGGGCAACCGGGCACTGATCGAGCAGGCAACACGCCAGTGTCTTGAGGCAGGGGCCGTGCCAGTGATGTTTGGGGGCGATGATTCGACGCCTATTCCATTTCTGGCAGGATTTTCCGGCGGTAATCCGGTGACCGTGTTGCAGATCGACGCCCATATCGACTGGCGCCATGAACGTGAGAAAGAACGCATGGGCTATTCGTCGACCATGCGGCGGGCGTCCGAAATGGAACATGTCTGGCGCATCGTGCAGGCGGGTGCGCACGGCATTGGGTCAGCGCGGGAAGAAGAGGTGGTGGCCGCACGCAGCTGGGGGGCCCATATCGTTGCAGCACCCGCTATTCACCGCGACGGCTTGCAGCAGGTATTGAACCACATTGAACCCGGGTCTGATTGCGTGATTTCGCTTGATCTTGACGTGCTCGATACGTCCGAAATGCCGGCTGTGGCCCATGCGTCTCCCGGTGGATTGCGCTTCACGCAGGTCACTGAGTTGATTGCAGGAGTTGCGGCCAAGGCGCGGATTGCCGGATTCGCCATGGTGGAATTTGTACCCGCGAAGGATACGCACGGTGCCTTTGCCTATACGGCAGGGCGGATTGCGGCCCATGTGATTGCCCATGTGGCGCGGGGGCGAGTGGAACCTTGACAGTTGTGCTTGTCGCGCCGAAGGTAATTACAGGGGTTCAGCGAACACCCCTCAAGGCTCCGTGCCGCAGTTTCGCCTCCCGTTTATTTCTTTTCAAGGAGGCGTGCCATGTCTGGCCCCAATTCAATTTCCGTTGATAAACTGTCCAAGCTGATTGGAACTGCAAATGCGCCGCTCATTGTTGATGTGCGCCTGCAGGAAGATTTCGCCCTTGATCCACGTCGCTTGCCTGGATCGAAACGCGTTGCGCATATTGAGATTACATCGGTCGCAGCTCCTGCTGCCATTGTTGTGTGTCAACGCGGTGCCAAACTCAGTCAAGGTGCGGCGGCACTCTTGCGTTTGAAGGGGGTTGATGCTGTTTCACTGGAAGGTGGATTTGAGGCCTGGAAGATTGCCAAACTGCCGTTGGTGCCAGAGACTGTGATCAAGTCGCGCTGGGTCACCCGGCACCGTCCGAAGATTGATCGCATTGCCTGCCCATGGCTGATCAAGCGTTTTGTTGACCGTGATGCGGAATTTCTGTTCGTGCCTCCCGACGATGTTGAGGGCGTTGCCGAACGCTTTGCTGCAACGGCCTATGATATGCCAGACGGTTTCTGGACGCATGAGGGAGAGCGATGTACGTTTGACAAGATGCTGACGGAGTTTGGCCTGGAGACTGAGGCATTGCTGCATTTGGCGCGCATTGTTCGTGCCGCTGATACTGGATCGCTTGATGCGGAGCCTGAGGCTGCTGGGTTGCTGGCAATTTCGCTAGGCCTGTCGCGGCAGTATAGCGATGATCTGGAACAGCTCGAGGCGGGCCTGACTGTCTATGACGCCCTCTATCGTTGGTGCCGTGATGCCACGGATGAAACCCACAATTGGCCAACGTCCAAGAAGATTTCAGCATGACCAGTTTTAGTGATGCGTTAAAAGTCTGGGCGCGGATCGGGGTGTTGTCTTTCGGTGGTCCGGCGGGGCAGATTGCACTTTTGCACAAGGAAGTGGTGGAGGATCGCCGTTGGCTTGGTGAAGCGGAATTCCTGCGTGCACTGAACTTCTGCATGTTGCTTCCAGGGCCTGAGGCGATGCAGCTCGCCACCTATTGCGGCTGGAAGCTGCATGGGCAGAAAGGTGGTTTGGCGGCGGGGCTGTTGTTCGTGCTGCCGGGGGCATTGGTGATGTTGGCGCTGTCTGTCATCTACGCTTTGGTCGGCAATGTGCCTGTGGTGCAGGCACTGTTCTGGGGTGTGAAAGCGGCAGTTGTCGCGATTGTGTTTGAGGCGCTGCTGAAGATTTCTAAAAAGGCGCTGAAGCGCAAGCTGGACTGGGTGTTGGCAGCTTTGGCTTTTGTGGCGCTGTTCTTTTTCGGGTTGCCGTTTTTGCTGGTGGTTGCTGCAGCGGCAATTGTCGGATTTTTCATGGGTGGGGTTGGCGGGCCTTTGGCTAGCATCGCCCGACCGGGATTGTCGGAGACGTTGCGCACGGTTGGCATTTGGCTGGCGGTTTGGTTGTTCCCCTTGGCAACGCTGATTTTGGTGTTTGGGCAGTCTCATGTCTATGCGCGGCTGGCCACTATTTTCTCAACACTTGCTGTTGTCACTTTTGGCGGTGCTTACGCGGTTCTGGCTTCGCTTGGACAGAGCGTTGTGGAGACTACAGGCTGGATGACGACGCAGCAGATGATGGATGGTTTTGGCCTGGCGGAGACAACACCGGGACCTTTGATTCTGGTGGGGCAGTTTGTGGCTTTCACCTCGGCACATCATGTTCAGGGAGGTTTGTGGGCGGGCGTTTTTGCCAGTGTGATTTTTCTCTGGATGACGTTTGCGCCGTGCTTCCTGTGGATCTGTGCCGGAGCGCCATGGATTGAATGGCTGGACAGTATTCCCAAACTGCGCTCGGCGCTTTCTGCCATCACGGCGGCTGTCACCGGGGTGATCCTCAATCTGTCGCTCTGGTTTTTTTTGCATGTGGTGTTTGGCCGGGTGGAGCGTTTGCCGGCGCCAGTGCCGCTGTGGTGGCCTGAGCTCTCCACTTTTGATGGGGCGGCCCTTGTTTTGGCCGTATTGCTCGGCTTTGTGTTGCTTAAACTGAAGGCGGGCATTCCCAAAACGCTGGCCTTGGGTCTCGCTGCTGGTTTATGCTGGCAGTATCTTCGAACTCTGATTTGACGGTTGCACCATGCCCCATATTCGACCACTCGTCGGCCTGCCCGCTGACACCCACGAAAAAGACGGTTTCATTTATCATTCCCTCGGTGACAAATATGTCCGTGCCCTGACGGATGTGGCAGATGTGGAAGCGGTGATGATTCCCAATGCCATTGACCCTGCAAACATTGACGGGCTGCTGGCGCATTTCGACGGCGTGTTGATGACGGGTGCTTTATCCAACGTGCATCCGCCGCATTATGGCGAAGAGCCGACGCTGGATCATGAACCCTATGATCATCACCGGGATGCGATCACGCTGCAACTCATTCGCCGCGTGGTTGATCGCGGCATTCCCCTGTTCTGCATTTGCCGGGGTTTTCAGGAACTGAATGTGGCCATGGGTGGGTCGCTTGAAACCGAGTTGCAGCGGGGTGAAGGACGACTGGATCATCGTGCGCCGAAATCTGACAGTATTTATGAGCGTTATGGCCCGCGGCATGGCGTTGCCATCGCCAAGGGCGGATTGCTTGAGACTATGCTGGGCAAGTCAGAGACCATGGTGAACACGATCCACCGTCAAGGTATCAAGAGAATCGGCGCTGGATTGAATGTTGAGGCGACAGCGCCTGATGGTGTTATTGAAGCGGTGTCTGTCAAGGGTGCGAAGGCCTTTGCGTTTGGCACGCAGTGGCACCCGGAGTTCAAGGCGGCGCAGAATCCGGATTCTGTGAAGCTGTTCACGGCGTTTGGCAATGCGGTGCGCGCGCATCGGCGGGCCAGGACTGAGACGCATTATTTGCAGCGGTCGGCGTAACGGCCCTCATCCGTCTCGCGGACTTCGTTCGCGATCCACCTTCTCCCGCACGGGGGTGGGGTGGCGCGGAACGCGCCGGGGAGGGTCAGTTTCAAGCCTGCGCTTCTTCCAGAAACAGTTCGCGCAGTTTCCTTGCCACGGGGCCAGGCTGGCCGCCGCCTATGCGCTTGCCGTCAATCTCTGTGATCGGCATGACGAATTGCGATGCGGAGGTGAGAAAGGCTTCGTCGGCGGCGTAGGCTTCTTCGGGGGTGAACAGGCGCTCTTCAATTTTGACACCGTGTTCTTGCGACAGGCGGAGCAGGGCTCGTCTTGTGCAACCGGCGAGAATACGGTTGGAGAGGGGACGGGTGATCACCACGTTGTCCTTGACGATATAGGCGTTGGAAGATGTGCCTTCCGTGATGTAGCCATCTTCCACCATCCAGCCTTCGGCGGCACCTTTTTCGTAAGCGTCCTGCTTGCCCAGTACGGGGGCCAAAAGCATGATTGATTTGATATCGCGGCGCAACCAGCGGATGTCCGGTGTGGTGATAACGCTCACGCCCCGTGTGGCATTTGGATTGTCGACCAGTTTCATGACTTGTGGAAATGCGATGAGCGAAGACGTGATGTCTTTCGGGAAGTTGAACATGCGGTCTGCCACGCCGCGCGTGACCTGCATGTAGATGATGCCTTCGGTCAAGTTATTGCGCTTGATGAGTTCCATGTGCATGGCCAGCATTTCATCTTTTGTGCAGGGCCAGGCCATTTTCAATTCGCTGAGGGAACGATCCAGCCGTTCCATGTGAGCGTCGTAGTCGACAAGCCTGCTGTTGACGATGGGGGTGACTTCGTAAACACCATCTGCAAACAGGAAGCCGCGATCAAAGATCGAGACCTTGGCATCGGCTTCGGGAACGTAGCTGCCGTTGACATAGGCAATGCGGGTCATGGGTTTTTCCTAATCTTTGTCTTTATAACTTTTGCTGGCCGACATTAGCTTGTCGAGATAGCCCAACAGCAGGGCGGAGAACACAAATGCCATGTGTATGATGGTCAACCACATCAACTTTGAATCTGTGAATTTGTCCGAATTCAGAAACACCTGCAACAGATGGATAGATGAAATTGCAACAATGGTAGATGCCACTTTGATTTTGAGCGAACCTGCATCGATTTTACCGAGCCACGCAAGTTCAGTTTTTTTCGGATCTACGTTGTCAAATTGGCTGACAAAATTTTCGTAACCTGAGATCATTACCATGACAAGAAGACTGGCCACCAAAGATGCATCGATGAGGCTGAGAATTTTCAGTATGGCGTCGGTCTCATCGGTCACCATGACTTTTGAAGCGTATTCCCAGAGTTTGCGCGCAAAAGTGATGGCATAAAGCCCCAAAGCGCCGGCCAAGCCCACATAGAATACCACAAGAATCCAACGCGAGGCGAGGATGATGTTTTCGATGAAATGTTCAATCTGCTTCATGTGATTCCCTCTATACAATTCCACTCCAAGCCTGTCATTACCGGACTTGTTCCGGTAATCCATGGTAGAGATGGAGTGGGGTTGTCCTGTTGGATTCCGCTGGTTGAACTATGGATTACCGCAACAAGTGCGGTAATGACAAACTGCGTAGTGGTACAAAATCCATTTATGATGCGTGATCGAGAACATCGTTCCGGGTCTTCCAAAGCGAGAACAAAATTCCCGCTGCAAGAATGCCCAAGGTGGCTACCAGCGAGATCAGCGTATCAACTTTAATACCCATGGGTACGAGGAAGATCTTGATGCCAACAAGCGTCAGGATAACCGCGAGCGAAATCTTCAGGTACTTGAAGCGGTGCATGGCGGCTGCCAGTGCGAAGTAAAGCGAGCGCAGGCCGAGGATGGCGAAGATATTGGAAGTGTAGACAATGAAGGGATCGAGGGTGACTGCAAAAATGGCGGGCACCGAGTCCACGGCGAAAATCAGGTCAACGAATTCCACGAGGATCAAGGCCACCGCGAGGGGTGTGAGCCACGTCACGACTTTGCCGGTTTTGGGGTCCGGCAATTTCACTGTGAAGTCATGCCCGTGCAATTCGCGGGTGATATTGAAATGGCCACGCAGCCATTTCAGAATCCTGTTGTTGTCAAAGTCCGTGGCCTCGTCCGTGGCGGTGAACATCTTGATGCCAGTAAAAACGAGGAAGGCACCAAAGATATAGAGTATCCACGAGAATTGCGTGACCAGAGCGGCACCAAAGCCGATCATGATGGCGCGCATGACAATGGCACCGATGATGCCCCAGAACAGAACGCGATGTTGATACTGGCGTGGTACTGCGAAGTAGCCAAAGATGGTGGCAATGACGAAGATATTGTCCATGGCCAGGGACTGTTCGATGACGTAGCCCGTATAGAATTCAAGGCCAGCCTGGGGGCCGTGTGACCACCAGACCCAGGCACCGAAGGCGAGCGCAATGGCGACGTAGCCAGCGTAAAGCGTAAAGCTTTCCCGGGCTGAAATCTCTTTGTCCTCCTTGTGCAAAACGCCAAGGTCAAACACCAGAAGGCCGATGACAATGCCTATGAAGGCGACCCAAAAATAGGTGGGGGTTCCCAGAAAATCAGTAGTGAGGGCGGCTTGAATAAGCTCCATATCGGGCTCCATGATGAATGTTGTTACAATCATGGTTCCGACATCGCATGACCTGGAGGTCATGCCAGAGGGGCCCGGCACCATGCCCTCGAAATGGGAGGTGATTGCGCCAATACAAGGCGGTGCCGGATTAAAGATTTGTCATTTTCTATTTGTAGGACAATTGAGTTGGGATAAGACAGGGTTTGTTTGGGCGGTGTGGCAATGATTGTGGAATGTGTCGTTGATTCAAAAGACAGGCTCGGAGAGGGCTGCTTGTGGGACGCCGAAGCGCAAGCCTTGTGGTGGCTCGATATTGCGCGGCCTTCGCGGGTTCAGCGTTTCGTTCCTGCCACACAGATGCATGATATCTGGACGTCGCCCCTGTTGCTGACGGCCATTGCCAAGAAAAAATCTGGGGGATTTGTTGTTGGTGGCGAAGATGGGGTTTACGGGTTTGATCTTGTTACGGGTGCCACGACATTGCTTTGCAGTCCTGAAACCGACATTCCGCTTAACCGCATGAATGACGGTTCCTGCGACCCGCAAGGTCGGTTGTGGATTGGGAGCATGATGCAGAATATTGGTCCCAAGGGAGAGGACCTCGATATCAGTGCTGATACTGGAAAATTGTTTCGTGTTGGCGTTGATGGCGTTTCGCAGATTATGGATAGCAATATCGGTGTGTCGAACGGGCCATGCTGGTCTCCCGACGGGCGGACATTCTATTTTTCTGACTCGAAGAACCAAGTTATCTATGCCTATGATTTCGACGCGGGGAATGGCAGCATTTCAAACCGCCGCATCTTGAATGACAGCAAGGCCTATGGCTATCCTGATGGCGCAACTGTTGACGCTGATGGCTACATCTGGTCGGCGCGCTGGGAGGGGTCTTGTGTATTACGGATTGATCCTGTGGGCCGTATAGATCGCGTGGTTGAAATTCCAGCAACGCGGGTAACGTGCCCGGTGTTTGGTGGGGCGGACATGGATACACTTTATCTCACGACATCTCGCGCCCACGTGGATGCGGCGACCCTGTTGCGCTATCCGGAGCAAGGTGGGGTTTTTGCGTTGAGGCCCGGGGTAAAGGGAGTGTTGAAGAATGAATTTGCTGGTTGAGACTTTTACCGTTGCCCCTCATCCGCCCTTCGGGCACCTTCTCCCGCTGGAAGAAGCGGGAGAAGGCATTCGCGATCAGCCATATCCCGCGTCTTTTCGCGGGAGAAGGTGCCCGAAGGGCGGATGAGGGACCGCCGTTATTTCATTGTCACCATGACACAAAACGAGGCACAACATGAACATCGTCCAATATGTTACCGAGAAAAGCAAACGAGCCGTTGGCGTTGTGGCTGGCGATGGATTGCATGTGGTGAAGGGTGTGACTTCCACCATTCAACTGGCCAAGCTGGCTTTGAAGGAGAAAAAGAAGCTTGCCAGTTTAGCCAAGGAACTGTCGTCGGAGCGCCCGGAAAGTTATGAGGCAGTTCTCAAGGAAAAGCGCATTCTGCCACCTGTGACGCATGATGATCCGGCGCATTGCATCATCACGGGTACGGGCCTCACGCATTTGGGTTCTGCGTCGGCGCGCGACTCCATGCACAAGAAACTTGACGGGGGTGAGGTGGCTCTGACGGACTCGCTCAAGATGTTCAAGATGGGGCTTGAGGGTGGGCGTCCGAAAAAGGGTGAGGCGGGTGTGCAGCCGGAATGGTTTTACAAGGGTGATGGCCGCTGGCTGGTGCCGCCCGGCGGGGCTTTGCCGAAGCCTTCATTTGCGCTTGATGGTGGTGAAGAGCCAGAGGTGGCGGGGCTCTATCTGATTGACGACAAGGGCAAGCCGGTGCGGCTTGGATTTGCGCTTGGCAACGAATATTCCGACCACGTGACAGAGCGGCAGAATTATCTGTTCCTGGCACATTCGAAACTGCGGCATTGTGCGGTTGGACCAGAGATGATCACTGAGGCACTTCCGTCGCACATTGAAGGCAAGAGCCGCATCTGGCGCGGCAATGACGTGATCTGGGAGAAGCCGTTTCTCACGGGTGAAGCCAATATGAGTCACACGCTGGAGAACCTAGAATATCATCATTTCAAATATGACGCGTTTCGCGTTCCGGGGGATTTGCATATTCACTTCTTCGGAACGGCAACACTGTCGATCGCTGATGGTGTTGTGACCCAGAATGGTGATGTGTTTGAGATTGAAGCTGACCCGTTTGGAGCACCGCTGCGCAATGTGCTAAGGGACATGAAGCCCGGGTTCAAGCCAGGTGGGGTGAGGATGGCATGAGACAGTCGGACCAAGCGGGCGACAAGGGACCTCATCAGCCCTTCGGGCAGCTTCTC
Source organism: Hyphomicrobiales bacterium (assembly GCA_031430915.1). GTDB lineage: Bacteria > Pseudomonadota > Alphaproteobacteria > Rhizobiales > Aestuariivirgaceae > Aestuariivirga. The sequence continues at coordinate 26,493 of JANPCL010000077.1, read as the reverse complement.
CAGGGGAGAAGCGACTCGGTGTGGGACCTCCCTCAAATGTCAGAATTTTGGGGAGGACTGCCGACCAGTCGCTTCTCCTCTGGAGAAGCTGCCCGAAGGGCTGATGAGGTCCCTTTATCTGCGGTGCGGTCATGACCAAACCATTTATCGGCCTTGACTGGGGCACTACGTCTTTCCGGGCTTATCTTGTGAATGGCGAGGGTGCGGTCACCGATCAATTCGCGGCGCCTGAAGGCATACTCGCCGTCAAGGACGGGGCGTTTGAGCAGGTGCTTGAATCCCATATTGGCGGTTGGGACAAGGCGCTGCCAGTGATTGCCTCGGGCATGATCACGTCTCGGCAGGGCTGGGTGGAATTGCCCTATGTGGATTGTCCGGCGGGGCCTGAGGATTTAGCCAAGGCTGTGTTTGCGAAAACCTTGACGTCGGGACGTGCGGTACATTTTCTGACCGGGCTGCATTTGAAGAGTCCGTCCCTCGGACATGATGTGATGCGGTCTGAGGAAACGCAAGTATTCGGCGCGATGGAGTCCGGCGCTGCGCATTTTGTGACGCCGGGTACGCACAGCAAATGGATTGATGTGGTGGACGGCAAGATCACCAATTTTGCGACTTACGTGACGGGCGAAATGTTCGCGGTGATGAAAGCCCATTCCATTCTTGGCCGCTTGATGGCCAATGATGTGGATGACGAGTTGATGTTCCTCAAGGGTGTCGACAAGGCGTTTGAGGACCCGGCGGGTTTGCTGCACAATCTATTTTCGGCGCGCAGTTTGGCGCTGTATCAAGAAATCACGTCGGACAAGATTTCGTCTTATCTTTCAGGGCTGATCATCGGTGCTGAAATTGCCCATGCGGTGTCCAGCCGTGATGCGAGCGAGCATTATGTGGTGCTGGCGTCTCCGGGCATTGGTGGCAAATACATCAAGGCGATGAAGGAGGCAGGACTTCGCGTGTCGATGGGTGACCCTTTGGCCATCGTCAAAGGCGAACGCGCTGTGTCGCAGGCGGCGGGGATTATATGATGCAATTAAACGATGCCTTAAAGTCTTGTGGAATCATCGCGATACTGCGCGGTGTTACAGCTGACGAAGTGATTCAGGTGGCTGATGTGCTGCTTGAGGCGGGTGTGAAAGTGGTTGAGGTGCCGCTCAATTCACCTGATCCCTTTGTGTCCATCAGCAAACTCGCCAAGGCCTTCGCCGGGCGCATGGTGGTGGGGGCTGGCACGGTGCTCAGTGTGCAGGATGTCAATCTGCTGAAAGAGTCCGGTGGTACGATTTCGGTTTCGCCGGATTGTAATCCCGAAGTCATTGCGCGGGCCATTGCTGTGGGTCTTGATCCTTTGCCTGGTGTGTTCACGCCGACGGAGGCGTTCGCTGCCATTCGTTCCGGCGCACACCATTTGAAATTGTTTCCGGCTGAAGTCGCAAGCCCGACGACAGTCAAAGCCTGGCGGGCGGTTTTGCCTAAACATATCCAGGTTCATGCCGTGGGTGGTGTGACGCCCTCCAATATGGTGGAATGGCTGGCATGTGGAGTCTCTGGTTTCGGAATTGGCTCCAGCCTTTATAAGCCGGGGATGAGCCTCAGGACCGTGTTGGAATCAGCCCACACATTGGTCGCCGCATGGAGGCGGGCGAAGGGATTATAGCATGAAGGTGGCACTGGTTACGGGGGCGGGGTCCGGCATTGGGCGGGCTTCTGCCATGGCTTTGGGCGAAGCAGGTTATGCCGTGGTGCTGGCGGGGCGCGATGTTGCGAAGTTGCAGGATACAGCGTCACGCATGACGGGGGAGACCTTGTGTGTTTCGGCAGATGTGAGCAATCCGGATTCCGTCAAAAATCTGTTTGCACAGGTCAAAGAAAAATTTGGACGGCTTGATGTGTTGTTCAACAATGCTGGTACTGGTGCGCCCGGCACAATTTTGCTCGAAGACCTGACATTCGAGCAGTGGACAAATGTGGTGGACACCAATCTCACGGGACCGTTCCTCTGTACACAGGAAGCCTTCAAGATCATGAAGGCGCAGACGCCGATGGGTGGGCGCATCATCAACAATGGTTCGATTTCGTCAATGGCACCACGGCCGAATTCATCGCCTTATACATCGACCAAGCATGCAGTTTCCGGCCTCACCAAATCCACGTCACTTGATGGCCGGAAATATGACATTGCCTGCGGGCAGATTGATATCGGCAATGCCACTTCGGCAATGACAGCGACCATGGCCAGCGGCATGCCGCAGGCGGATGGGTCGATCAAACCTGAACCCACGATGGATGTGAATGAAGTGGCACGTGCGGTTGTTCACATGGCCAGTCTGCCATTGTCGGTCAATGTGCAGAGCATGACCATCATGGCGACGAAGATGCCATTTGTGGGTCGCGGCTGAGCGTGACATTCTCTCCTCGGGCGGCGATCACGCTTGTCTTCATCGCATTCGGCGTGATGGTGGGTGCGCAAATCGGAGCCATTCCGGTTTTGAAAGTGAATGCCGGTGTTGATGCTTTCAGCTTTGGCATTCTCACAGGACTGGGGACTGCCGCCAATATTCTGGCGCTGGCGCTGGGAGGATGGTTAAACAAGCGGTTCGACCATCGCAGTGTCATCCTGTTTATTTTGCCGGTGGCCTTCGTGGCGCTTGTCGCAAGCCTTCTGGTCAATTCGGTTTTCACATTTGGATTGACCGTCGTGCTGTTCAGTTATTGTCTCGGCACACTTGATATTTTCATGAATGCGGAGGCTGGGGTTGTTGAACATGATCTGGGCAAACCGGTGTTCTCATCGTTCCATGCCAGTGTGCTTTATGGCATCGGGCTGTCGGGTCTTGGCGGCGGTTATATTGCTGTGACCTATGGTGCGATATGGGCGGCACTGCTGGCCGTTCCGTTCGTGATAGTGGCGATGAGGGCGGTGCATGCGGCAATTCCGCATCGGGTGGAAGCCCATGAAGACGCCCCTGCTCCCACAGCTTTGCCGCGCAAAATCCTGATCATCATCGGCATTGTGATCGGGCTTGATGTGGCGGCGGAACTCACCTGCATCCAGTGGTCGGGGCAAATGCTGGCGGAGATGCAGCCGACGCTGGCGCAATTTTCCGGGCTTGGCGTAGCGTTTTATGGTTTTTGCAATGGTACCGTGCGGCTGTTTGGTGACGGGTTGCGGGCGCGCTTCAATGATATCACGCTGATTATCGTATCGCTTTGCATTGGTGTGGCGGGATTTGCAGTGCTGGCAACGGGGCCTGGATTTGCGGTTTCAGTGGCGGCCTTTGCTGTGGCGGGCAGCGGGCTCGCACTGATTTTTCCGTGCCTGTTTTCAGTGGCGGCACGGCTTGCACCTGAGTCACGCGCTGCGGCGCTTTCGCTGGCGTCAGCGGTGAGTGGGCCGCCGCGGATTTTTCTACCGATGCTTTTGGGTGTGGTGGCGCAAGGCTACGGCTTGAGTGCAATTTATGGTGCGGCTGGTTTGGCTTGTGCGCTGGCGATTGGATTTACGCTTTGGGCGGGGCGCGAGATGAGCCGCCGTGCGGTGCAGGGCGCTTAACCTCCCTCATCCGCCCTTCGGGCACCTTCTCCCGTTAGAAGAAACGGGAGAAGGCGATAGTCATTGAGGCCTGCCTAAGGCCGAATGAGGGACATGCCGCACCCAGCCCGTTTCGTTCAGGCGGCCTTGGCTTCAATCGTCTTTGGCTTTGTGGCTGAACCAATCGCAATCTGCCGTGGCTTCATGGCTTCCGGCACTTCGCGGGTGAGCGAAATGTGGAGCAGGCCGTGGTCGAGTTCCGCACCATTGACGACAACATAATCAGCAAGCTGGAAGCGGCGTTCAAAACCACGTCCGGCAATACCCTGATGCAGGAATTCCGAATTGTCGTTGGTCTTGGGTTCTTTCTTGCCTGTGACGGTCAAGGCGTTGCCTTTGGCTTCGATTGAAATTTCGTCCTGCGCAAAACCTGCAACGGCCATGGTGATGCGGTAGGCATTTTCACCGAGGCGCTCGATATTGTAGGGAGGGTAGGCTTGGGTTTCGACGCGGTTGGCTTCGTCCAACAGGCGGAACATGCGGTCAAAACCGACGGACGAGCGATAGAGGGGTGCGTAATCAAACATGGTACATTCTCCTGAAAGCAATGTGTTACAGACCCGCCGAAAAAGGCCGGGTCTTACGGGTTGGCGCGGGCCCGATTGGCACCCGCAAAACCCATGTAGTGTGCCGATTTGGCGCTTCAAGGGGTGGCTTGCCCTGATTTTACCCCGAACATGAACCGGAGATGAACGGAACCTTCCGGTTCCGTTCAAGTTACTTGGGCTAAACCCCGTTCAACGATGACCAATCACGGTTGTCACCCAGTTCAAGAGTAAAGAGGGGCCATTATCATGATTACCAAGACACTCATTGCCGCCGCTGCAGTAGCCGTACTTGCTGTTGGCGTTTCCGCACCTGCCAATGCCAAGGTCAAGGTTGACCTCTATGTCGGCGGATTCGATCAGGGCTATTATCAGCCGGACTATCCTGTGTATCCGGTTTATGAGCCAGCACCGCGTCCACGCCACCACTATCCGCGTTATGAAGAAGATGTCGACTATGACCGTTACGGCATTTCCTGCGAAGATGGCCGTTTGCAGGTCAAATATGCCGGCTTCCGCAAGGTACGCGCACTGGATTGCGATGGCAAGCGTTACAGCTATCGCGCACGCCGCAATGGCAACACCTTCATCGTGAAAGTGTCAAGTCGCAGTGGTAACATCGTTTCGGTACAGGAAGCCTACTGAGGTTTAGCCGATTGCCACAATGAATTCACAATCCGGGCGGTGCGCAAGCGTCGCCCGGCATTTTTTGGCCATCATCATTGCGTAAATTTTAATGAACGTTGGGAGACGTCTCATGATCAAAATATCGGCCCTGATGGGCCTTGCCATTCTTGCCACCACAACCGTCAGCGCTGAAGCGCGCGACCGTTTCCAATACCGCTTCTTCGCCCCGTGGCATGACCGTGAGGTTTACCTCATGGACGATAGCGAGGATGATGTGGCCTATTACGAGGAAGACACTTACGACGATGAGGATGTTGTCGTTGTGAAACGTCGTCCACGCGTGCAGCCCCGTGTTGTCGAAGACGACATCTGGTGGATGGAGGATGATGCGCGCCTCAAGTTGGAAAAGCGCAAGGCGTTGCGGAAGCCTGCGCGCAATATTGCCATCAAGGACGTGCCTGTCAGAGCCAAGCCAAAACTGAAACCGACGCTCAAGGTCGATCGGGATGTGCAAACGGCAAGTCTTGACAAGCCCGATGTGAAGGTAAAACCAAAAGCCAAAGCCGTCGCAACGAAACCCGTTGCCAACAAGACCATCGGCTGCACCGCGGGTGCCGCAGTGGTGACAGGCTATGGATTTGCTGACGTAAAACCCAAAGCCTGTACCGGAACGACCTATGCCTATACCGCAGCGCGCGCCGGCAAGACTTATCAGATCAAGCTCACGGCCGCCTCGGGCGAAATCATTGATGTGAAGAAGGTGAACTAGCGCTGACTCGCCTTCCACCACGCAATCCTCTAAATCCCCGCTGACACGGGGACTTTTTTATGCAGCTTAATGAAACGCCTGATAACCGCCTGCCCAAGGGCACGGATGTTTATGCTGCCCATACCCGCAACAACATGCGTCTGCGTGCGATGACCGCACCTGCCCTTACCCCGGAAAGCAAGGGTACCGTGGTGCTGCTGAATGGTCGCGCTGATTTTGTCGAGCGCTATTTTGAAACCATGGGTGAGTTGCAGGGGCGAGGTTATCATGTGGCTGGTTTTGACTGGCGCGGGCAAGGCGGTTCGCAACGGCTGCTCAAGGATCGTTTGCGCGGCCATATTCGCTCCTACCGCGAATATGACGAAGATTTGCGGGCCGTAATGGAAGGGGTTGTCACCAAGAATTGCCCTGGGCCCTATTATGCGATTGGCCATTCCACGGGCGGACATATTCTTTTGCGGTCATTGTCGCGGCAGACCTGGTTCAAGAAAGCCATCGTCACGTCACCACTGATGGAATTGCAATATGGTTCATGGCCGAAGGGCGCTGCGTTTTTTCTGGCAAGCCTTGCCACAGCTTTTGGTTTTGGCTGGGCTTATTTGCCGGGTTTTAAACGCTTGCCGTTTTTGCTGCGGGGCTTTGCTGAAAATATTCTGACGAGTGACGAGCGTCGCTGGACGCGGGATTTGCGCACGCTGGAAGAACATCCCGACCTTGGCGTTGGCGGACCAACCTATGCCTGGCTGGTTGCCACCATGCTCAGTTTCAAAGACCTGCACCGCCGCAACAGGGGCAAGGGCCTGAGTTGCCCCGTCTTGATGGTGCTGGCAGGACGCGAACGTGTTGTCGACAATCGGGCAGCGCATAGTTTTGCGAGCGGCATGCCGGGCGTCTCTGTCGTGACCATCGCGCAGAGTTTGCATGAAATTTTGCTGGAGACAGATGCTGTACGCAAAGAATTCTGGGCGGCGTTTGACAGTTATGTGGGATGAGGGAAACTTCAGCCCACAAAAGCCCGTTCCACCACAAAGCTTCCCGGCTCGTTATTCGACCCTTCAACAAATCCCATGGGTTCGATAATTGCGCGAATATCTTTCATGAAATGCATTGAGCCGCAGATCATGACGCGGTCGGTTTCGGCTGACAAGGGCGATATATTCAGTGTGCGGAAGAATTCACCGTTCTCGATCAACGTGGTGATGCGGCCCATATGTTGGGTTTCTTCGCGGGTTGTTGACGGGAAATACAGCAAGTGGCCCTGCGCCACTTCGCCCACCAGTTCATCGCTCAATGTCGCGGCCACGGTGTCGGCGGAATATTTCAGTTCATTGGCTTCGCGGCAGGTGTGGGTGGCGATAACGGTTTCGAATTTTTCGTAGGTTTCGGGATCGCGGATCAGCGAGGCGAAGGGTGCAAAGCCAGTGCCTGTTGAAAAGCAGAACAGGCGCTTGCCCGGAATGAGGGCATCATTCACCAGCGTGCCCGTGGGTTTGGGGCGCATGATGATGGTGTCGCCGACCTGGATTTTTTGCAGGTGTTCGGTCAGGGGGCCGCCTGGAACCTTGATCGAGAAAAATTCCAGTTCTTCATCCCAAGACGGTGAGGCGACAGAATAGGCGCGCATGACAGGCTTTTGCGCGTTGGGCAGGCCAATCATCAGAAACTCGCCAGAACGGAACCGGAGGGACTGCGGCCGCGTTATGCGGAAGCGAAACAGGCGGTCGGTGTAATGCTGCACTTGCGTCACCTTTTCGGCCAACATGCCCGTGGGGATAACGTCGTGATGGATGGTGTCTGTCATATCTATACCGTTCGTTATAACGAACGCCATCTAGGGGGGAACGGCAATTTGCGCAAGTGCAAAATCCCGTGATGGCCCCCATATTCGGGATATGACTTTACCTATTGAAAGCTGGCTGAGGCCGGGGCCGGAAGGCCTGTACTGCGTGCCGGGCAACTTCCATATCGACCCGCATCAAGCAGTGGCGCGGGCAGTGATCACGCATGGCCATTCGGACCATGCAAGGCCCGGGCATGATTCAGTGCTGGCCACAGCGGAAACGCTCGAGGTGATGCGGGTGCGTCTCGGTGCGGGAGCCGGGCAATCGCAGCAGGCGCTGGCTTTGGGTGAGCGCTTGACGCTGGGTGACGTGACGGTGTGGTTGGCACCTGCGGGTCATATCCTCGGATCGGCGCAAGTGGTCATGGAATATCAGGGCCAACGCGCAGTGGTGTCTGGTGACTACAAGCGCCGGGCTGATCCGACTTGTATCGGGTTTGAGGTGGTGCCGTGTGATCTGTTTGTGACGGAAGCCACTTTTGCGCTGCCTGTGTTTGTGCATGAGCCCGATGACGTCGAGATTGCGAAGCTGCTGACATCGCTGCGCACGTTCCCGGAGCGTACGCACCAGATTGGTGTCTATGGCTTGGGCAAGTGTCAGCGTTTGATCAAGTTGCTGCGCAATGCGGGATATGACGAAACCATCTGGCTGCATGGCGCGATGAAATCGGTCTGCGATTTGTATGTGCGCAATGGTATTGATCTTGGTGATCTGAAATTGGTGACGGAATCTGCGGACTCGCTGGCGGGGAAAATCGTATTGTGTCCGCCTTCTGCCATCGGTGATCGCTGGTCGCGGCGCTTTGCTGATCCCATTCCGGCTTTTGCATCGGGGTGGATGCGGATTCGGGCGCGGGCGCGGCAGCGGGGCGTGGAGTTGCCGCTGATTATTTCGGACCATGCGGATTGGCCAGAGCTGGTGCAGACGATCAAAGATGTGGGTGCTGGTGAAATCTGGATAACGCATGGGCGCGATGATGCGTTGACCTTGCAATGTGGGGCGATGGGGCTGAAAGCGCGGGCGCTTTCGATGGTGGGGTATGGCGAGGAGGAAGGCGAATGAAAGCCTTTGCCTTGATGCTTGATAAACTATCTTACACACCTGCTCGCAATGGCAAGCTGGCGCTACTGAAAGAATACTTCCTGTCAACGCCGGACCCGGATCGCGGTTATGCGCTGGCGGCGATTACCGATGGGTTGCCGTTTTCATTTCCAGTGCGCCAGACGGTATTGGATTTGGCGTCGGAACATATTGACCCTGAATTGTTTCGCATTTCACGCGACTATGTGGGCGACACGGCGGAGACCTTGTCGTTGATCTGGCCCAATCGCAATCTGGGCGAAGTGCCATCGTTAGCCCTGGTGATCGAAACGCTGGGCTTGATTGGTCGCAATCAGCTGAAAGACCAGTTGGCAAAATGGCTGGATATGCTTGATGTGAATGGCGGGTGGGCGTTGCTGAAAATTGTCACGGGTGGAATGCGTACTGGTGTGTCGGCGCGGTTGGCAAAGCTCGCATTGGCCGAAGCATTCGGTAAGCCTGTCGAGGATATCGAGGAGGTGTGGCACGGGTTGGCCATGCCTTACACGCCGTTGTTCGCATGGCTTGGCGGCGATGCAGCGCGGCCTGATGTGAAAGATGTTCCGGTGTTCCGGCCTTTGATGTTGTCGCATCCGCTGGAAGCGGATGACCTCGCGGTGTTGGATCCGGGTGAATATCAAATCGAATGGAAGTGGGATGGCATTCGTGTGCAGCTTTGTGCAAGGGCGGGTGGCACGCGGCTCTATTCGCGTTCGGGTGACGACATATCTGGCACGTTTCCGGAATTTTTGGATATGCCTTTTTCGGCCACGCTGGATGGTGAATTGCTGGTGATGCGCGATGCTGTGGTCGCTCCGTTTCAGGACTTGCAGCAACGGCTGAACCGCAAAACCGTGACGAAGAAAATGTTGACGGACTATCCCGCCCATATCCGGCTGTATGATGTGCTGGAACTGGATAGTGAGGATTTGCGCGGGTTGCCACTGTCAGAGCGGCGTGTTCGGCTTGAGGCATGGGACCATGCGTACAAACCGTTGCGCATGGATATCTCCGAAATTTTGCGGGTTGATACTGCGGATCACCTGCGAGAGATTTGGTCTGCTACGCGCGGTGACAGCATTGAAGGTTTGATGCTCAAACGTCGTGACAGTGTTTATGTATCAGGCCGTCCACGGGGCCAGTGGTGGAAATGGAAGCGTGAGGCGCTGACTGCCGACTGCGTAATGATTTATGCGCAGCGTGGATCGGGCAAGCGTTCATCATTTTATTCGGACTATACATTCGCGGCTTGGGACGAGAGTAAATCTCCGCGCGAATTGGTGCCTGTGGGCAAAGCCTATTCGGGGTTTACCGACGAAGAATTAAAGAAGCTCGATCACTTCGTTCGGAATAATACCATCAAAACATTCGGCCCGGTGCGTCAGGTGACGGCTTCACTGGTGCTGGAGGTGGCGTTTGATGCGGTGCAAATGTCGGGGCGCCACAAGAGCGGGATTGCCATGCGGTTTCCGCGGGTGAGCCGCATAAGGTGGGATAAACCTGCGGATGAGGCCGATACTGTGGAGGGGTTGAGGAGGTTGGTTGAGAGATGAGCGGTTGTCCCTCATCCGCCCTTCGGGCACCTTCTCCCGCCAAGAGGGGCAGGAGAAGGCAGAAAAGATGGCCTTCTCCCGTTACTTCTAACGGGAGAAGGTGGCGCGACGCGCCGGATGAGGGGCAGTGGGCTCGATCTTAAACCGTCCTCAAATACCAATCAAAATCGCGCTTGAACGGTTCGTGATAAAAGCGATCTGCTTCAACTTCCTTCAGTGTGCAGAAGGTATCGACAAAGGGCTTGCCGAAATATTCCTTCAGGATCGACGCGCGGTAGAATGCATCTATCGCTTCGTACCAATTGCCCGGAATATATTTGGCGCGGCGCTCGTAGCCGTTGCCGACCACCGGATTGCCGGGATCGGATTTTTCGGTGATACCGTAGTGCATGCCTGCAAGAATTGCGGCCATGACCAAGTATGGATTGGCGTCGGCACCTGAGGGTCGATGTTCAATGTGGCAGGATTTGGCATTGCCTGCTGGCACGCGCAAGCTGACGGTGCGATTGTTGACGCCCCAGTTTGCTGCCACCGGCGCATAGGAATTGCGGCGGAAGCGGCGGTAGGAATTGGCGTTGGGGGCGAAAATCAACATTGATTCCGCCATCGCCGCTTTCAATCCGCCGATGGCATTGAGCAACAGTGCATTCTCGGTTGGGTCTTCGGCGGCAAACAAGTTGTCGCCCTTCTCATCACCCAAGCTGACGTGGACGTGCATACCGGAGCCTGTCCACTCGGCATAGGGCTTCGCCATAAAGGTGGCGCAGAGGCCATGCTTTTCGGCAGCGGCCTTGATAACGCGCTTCAGCATGATGGCTTCGTCACAGGCTTTCAACACATCATCGCGGTGGCGCAGAACGATTTCCATTTGCCCCGGCGCATATTCTGCGATGAGAGTTTTTGCAGGCAGGTCCTGAACATCGCACCATGCATAGAGGTCTTTGAAGAAGGGGGCGAAATCATCCACATCCTGCAAGTGATAAGCTTGGTAATGTTGCGGCCTTGCTTCATTCATCAGGGCTTGCGGCGCGCGCGGATTTCCCTCCAGTGCCGACTTCCGGTCCATCAGGAAAAATTCCAGTTCGACTGCGCCGATGGGAGTCATGTGCAAGTCATTCTGGAATCTCGCGACGATGTTTTCCAGCGCATTGCGCGGGCAGGCGTAGTGCGGAATGCCATCGAGGTCGTGAATCTTTGCCACATATTGCGCTGAGGGTACGTCCATCCAGGGAATGCGTTTCAGTGAACCGGGCACGGGCCACATCAACATGTCGCGGTCGCCTTCGTCGAAGACCAGGCCGGTTTCGGGAACGTCTTGACCCGTCACGTCGAGGACGAGGGCTGAGATTGGCAGGAAGCGGCCATCTTTAAAGGCGGGCACCAGTTCATCACGGCGCAGCACCTTGCCGCGTACCACACCGCACAAGTCGGTCCAGACAATGTGAATGCTTTCGATATCTGGATTGGCATCCAGAAATGTTTGCGCCTCAGCGCCCATTTTGGGGGTTACAAATGCAGGCATTTTCAGTTCTCCAACCTTGGGGCTTCCAAGGCGTTCAATGCGTCAGTTCGTCTAGACAGGCGTCGAGTGCGTTCAGCAGTTTCTCGACATCATGTTCCGTTGTGGAAGGACAAACCAGCATCATATTGTGGAACGGCGTGATGACCACGCCGCGATTTAACAGGTAGTGATGCACCGCCACATCGACGGGCTGGTGGATCACTTGTGACGCCTCGTAACCATTGCGCGGAGGCACCGGGCAACACATGAATTCCACGCGGGCTCCCACGCGGGTCACGTGCCAATCCAGATTGTATTTGATGATGACGTCGGCCACCCCTCGTTCAAGCCTGCGCGCCAGAACAATGAGGGGGGCAAAAGCCTCCTGTGTGAAAAAGGTTGTCAGCACTGTTTTGATCAGTGCAAGTTGAATGCGCGACCCGGACAGCGTTGTGCCGATACCGGAGCGGCCTTCACCATTGCTGGCGAGGAAGGTGCGAATGCGTTGGGCTACGTCTGCGGAGAAGCCATAGGCCGCTGCCGGAATGCCGCCGGCGATGGGTTTGCCGAAGACGAGGCCGTCTGGAATTATGTTGTGTTCACGAGCGTAACCGCCCGGCCCTGATGACAGCGTATGGGTTTCATCGAGGATGAGCAGGGTGCCGGTCTGTTTCGTCAGTGTACGGAGTGTTTCCAGAAATCCTGGTGCTGGCAATACCATGCCGATGTTCGTCATGACAGGTTCGGCGAGAACACAGGCAACGTCTTCATCTTTCAGCGCGGCTTCAAGTGCTTCAACATCATTGAACTCCACGACTTTGGTGAAGGTGGTGAGGTCTCGCGGTTCACCAACAAGGCCGTCCACCATTTTCACTTTGCCATTGTCTGCCGTGATGAAGGTGTCATCAACGCAGCCGTGGTAGCAGTGATTGAAGACTAGAATTTTTGTCCGACCAGTGATGGCGCGACACCAGCGAATGACGGCGCGATTTGCGTCGGACGCTGTTGCCGTGATTTGCCATATGGGTAATCCAAAGCGGTCTTCGAGCAACGCGCCAACGTCAACCGCATCTTCTGATGGCAGCATGGTCGTGAGACCGCGCGCGCCTTCGTGGGCCAGTGTTTCGGCGATGGCTTTGGGTGAGTGGCCGAACATGGCACCAGTGTCACCCAAACAGAAGTCTGTGTATTTATGCCCATCAACACTTGTGAGGGTTGTGCCTTGGGCTTCATGGATAAACAGCGGAAACGGTGTTCCCCAGTCCACCATCCAGTGCATGGGAACACCGCGGAGCCAGTATCTTGCAGATTTTTCAGAAAGAAGCGCCGACGTAGCATTGCGTTGAACATAAAGGGCATTTTCCCGTTCAAGCAGCGCCGTGATGGATTTTTCCGAAACTTTTACACGCAAGATTTCCTCTGTTGGTCATTGACGACCGCTTCACCTAGCCCGTGGGCAGTGACGAAAGCAACCCCCAGACTGTGCGTGTGCGAAGGGGCAGTGTTGGGTGAGCAAGTGACCTCATCAGTCCTTCGGACAGCTTCTCCAGAGGAGAAGCGACAAGTTGGTAGTCCGCCCTCAATGTTGATTGTTTGGGGAGGTGGTGCGGCAAGTCGCTTCTCCCATGGAGAAGCTGCCCGAAGGGCTGATGAGGTCTTTAACTCACACCCTCACGTAGCAGGTCGTGAATGTGAATCAGACCTATGGGCTTTCGCGATTCCTCCAACACGAAAACAGCGGTGATGCGTTTGCTGTTGATGATCTCAATCACTTCGGCCGCCAGCATGTCGCCGTGCACTGTTGTCGGATTTTTTGTCATAGCTTCTTCAACGCGTCGTGATGTGAGATCCGGGCCGAGGTGTCGGCGCAAGTCACCATCGGTGACAATGCCGATCATGGTCCCATTTTTATCGACGACGCCGAGACAGCCAAATTTCTTTTCGGAGAGTATTGGAATTGCGACAGACAGCAGCGTGCCCTCGGTTGCCAGCGGCAGTTCTTCGCCGCGGTGCATGATGTCCCGTGCATGCTTGATCTGTGCCCCAAGTTTTCCTCCGGGATGATAATTGCGAAAATCATCGGCGGAGAACCCTTTCGCCTCCAACAACGCCATTGCCATTGCATCGCCGAGCGCCAGCTGCAGAAGTGTTGACGTTGTGGGCGCAAGGCCGTTGGGGCAGGCTTCCTGCACTTTTGGCAATTGCAGTACAATATCAGCAGAGCGGCCCATGGTGCTGGCGGCGTTTGCGGTGATTGCGATCATCGGTACCGAGAAGCGGGCGCAGTAGTTCAGCATGTCTTTCAGCTCCGCCGACTCGCCGGAGTTTGAGAGCATGATCACCACGTCATTTGTTGTGATCATGCCGAGGTCGCCGTGGCTGGCTTCAGCGGGATGCACGAACGAAGCAGGCGTTCCAGTCGAGGCCATGGTGGCTGCGATCTTGCGGCCGATGTGGCCGCTCTTGCCCATGCCCGACACAATGACCCGCCCGGAGGCGGCGAGGATGGTGGCGACGGCTTTCTGCAACGCCTCTCCCAAAGGGCCGTCGAGAGCGTCAAGCAGGGTTGAAAGGCCCTTGGCTTCTATTTCGATGGCGCGGCGGGCGGAGGAAATTGTGCTGGTGGGCATGAATCGGCAATCAACTGGTGAATTGGAGCAGCCCTTCAATAAAGGGTTAACCATAATTCCGCTAGGGTTTAGGCGAAATGTCGTGTGTTGCGAAAACCTTACGTTGCCTGTGGACCGTTGCGCTTTTGTGCGGCGCGGCTGGGACTGGCTTGGCGCAAGAGGCCGACACGGGATTGCGGCTTGATACCGATGCGGAAGATACAGATGTGGCGTTGCCACCGCCGCCTCCAAAAGCTGCCCGTATCACGATTGGTGATGATGAGGAACCCGTCATCCGGAAACGCAAGAAGGTGTTGGATGCCTATGCAGCACCTGGTCTCAGGGCTGGTGCCTTCGTGCTTTACCCTACGCTGGAGATTGGCAGTATTGTTACGTCGAATGTGCGCAAATCTCCTGCCAAGGCGAAAGCCGATGTGGGATTGCGGTTGAAGCCGCAATTGCGGTTTGAGAGTGATTGGGTTCGCCACAGCTTGACGGGGACGGCGTCGCTCAACGCCGAACAGTTCTTCGACAACAAGGATATCAAGTCGCGCGGCGGTGAGATGAAGGCGGCTTTGCGCCTCGATATCCGGCGCACCACGACGGCTGATTTTGATACATCATATTCTGCAACATCGGTCGGGCTGGAAAGCAGTGAACTTCCCGCCACAGCGACAGGGTCGCGGCTTGATCAAAGCTTTGGTGTGGGCGCTGCTGTGACCCATGATTTTGGCGTACTTCAGGGACTGTTGCGACTTGGTGTGTCGCGCTCGCTCTATGGTGACGTCAATCTGAGTGGCGGTGGAAAAGAAGATAATTCTGACCGTGACTATACCCAGCTTTCGCTGTCGGCCCGGGCCACTTTGAAGACAGGTGCTATTGTACAACCTTTTGCCGAGATTGCCTTTGAACCGCGCATTCACGACAAAAAGACGGATCGTAATGGCTTGAGGCGCAGCTCACAGGGGTTACGCGTTGCAGCCGGCATCAGCATTGCCGATGACCCGATCTGGACTGGCGATATTGCGGCCACTTTGGAGCGGCGCGATTATTCTGATGACAGTCTTGAAACCATTCTTGCGCCCGGTGTTGCCGCCAATCTGACCTGGCGACCGACGGACCTGACGCGTTTTGAATTCAACGCAAGTGCCAGTCTGGCAGAGGCGGCATCGGCTGGTGTGTCGGCGTCAAAAAACTGGAATCTCGGCGTGGCGGCTACGCATTCCCTGCGGGATAATCTTGAACTGGTGGGTGGGGTGCGCAGCGGCTTCGAGCGCAGCGGCGGTACAACTGATGTGACGACAGTGGGCAATTTCGGCGTGAACTGGATCGTCAATCCCTATGTCGTGCTGAACGCGGGTTATGAGGGCACCTTCTTCAATGGGGCAGCGGCTGGCAGCAACTATGTGGATCACCGGTTGCTGACGAGCATTATTCTCAGGCATTGAGGATAGCGGTTGGCCGATAGGATGGGTCCAATTCGTCATTCCAAATCACTCGTTCCGCTGCGCTACACTCGTGTTTGGAATGACGGTGGTTTAGAGGCAACTACATTTCAAATGTTAGCTGTTTGTTTTACGCCGACTGCTCCAGCACCATGTCTTCATTCGTGACGGTTTCCACATCAACGGCAGCATTGTCCTGTTTGAGCAAGGCCAGCACATCAGTCAGTGATTGCGACTTGCCCCATGTAAGGAAGCCGCCGTGGGCTGCGATGTTTTGTTCGAGTGCCATGCGGAAGGCCGGGCCCAGAGTTTCATGTTCCAGCGCGAAAGCGACGTTGGCTGAAAGGAAGCCGATCTTGTCGCCGCAGTCATAGGTGACACCTTTGTATTTCAGGCCATGGAACGGTTGTGTCGCCATCAGGCGGATCATGGCATCTGTTATCTGGATTTCTCCACCCGAACCTGGTTCCTGTTTTTCGATTTCGGCGAAGATTTCGGGCTGCAGGATGTAGCGGCCTGAGATGATGAGATTTGACGGGGCTTTGTCGCGACTCGGCTTTTCCACCATGCCATCGATCATGAAATGATTGTCCTGCCAGTCCTTGGGGGAAACGATGCCATAGCGGTGGACCTGTTCCCATGCAGTTTCTTCAACCGCGAGAACATTGCCACCGCCACGTTCATGATAGACGTCCACCATTTGCTTCAAGCAGCCGGTTTCGGCTTTCATGATCATGTCGGGCAGCAGCACGGCGAAAGGTTCATCGCCGATGAGATTGCGTGCGCACCATATGGCGTGGCCGAGGCCCAATGGTTCCTGCTGGCGGGTGAATGAGGTTTGGCCGGCGGCAGGCAAATCCTGTTCGAGCAAATCGAGTTCAATGGATTTGCCGCGTTTGCGCAGCGTGGACTCAAGTTCGTATTGTTTGTCGAAATGATCTTCGATCACTGACTTGTTGCGGCCTGTGACGAAAATCAGATGTTCAATGCCAGCCTCGCGGGCTTCATCCACGACGATCTGGATCAGTGGTCGATCCACCACCGTTAGCATTTCCTTCGGCATCGCCTTGGTGGCGGGAAGGAAGCGGGTGCCGAGACCAGCGACTGGAAATACGGCCTTGCGGATGGGACGCTGCATGTTTACCAAACCTTAACTCACAAAACGAACTGCGGGCACGTCTTAAAGACCTTCCCGTCAAATTGTACTAAACCCAACGGTGTTGATTTCAGGTTAAGGGGATAGATCATGGCGGTTCTGGTTTCGGGCGGTGCAGGTTACATTGGCAGCCATATGGTTCTGGCCTTGACGGATGCTGGCATTGAAACAGTTGTTGTTGACAATCTGACGACAGGTTTCACTTGGGCGGTGTCGCCTGCGGCTAAATTGATCAGAGGTGACATTGGTGATGAAGCGCTGATGTTAAAGGTGATGAAAGAGCATAAGGTTGATGCGGTCGTGCATTTTGCAGGCTCCATTGTGGTGCCGGATTCAGTTTCGGATCCGCTCGGCTATTATCTCAACAATACAGTGAACTCGCGCAATCTCATGCATGCTGCCGTCAAAAGCGACGTCAGGAATTTCATCTTCTCGTCGACGGCAGCTGTCTATGGAAACCCGCTTTCGTTGCCTGTGACGGAGTTGGACGCCCCGGCTCCAATTTCACCCTATGGTACATCAAAGTGGATGACCGAGCAGATGCTGCGAGACTCCCACGCGGCCTATGGTTTGAATTATGTGGCGCTGCGTTATTTCAATGTGGCGGGGGCAGACCCTAAAGGTCGTTCCGGCCAGTCCACACCGCGGGCCACACACTTGATCAAAGTGGCGGCGCAAACAGCGCTTGGGCAACGTGCGCAGATGGAAGTGTTTGGCACCGACTATGATACGGCCGATGGCACTTGTGTGCGTGATTACATTCATGTCAGTGATTTGATCTTGGCGCATATGGATGCGTTGTCGCATTTGCGGCGCGGCGGCGAGTCCGGCATTTTCAACTGCGGTTATGGCAAGGGCTTCTCGGTACTGGACGTGATCAAGTCAGTAGAGCGCGTGCATGGTTCCAAACTCAATGTGAAATACGGTCCGCGCCGTGCGGGCGACCCGGCTGGCATTGTGGCGGGTGCGGACAAGGCGCGTCAGGTTCTGGGCTGGCAGCCCAAGCATGATGATCTGGATTTCATCGTCGATTCTGCCATGCGCTGGGAACAGCATTTGATGCGGCGGAACGCTGCCTGAATTGGGGTCTTAGGCCTTCGCCCGAGCCGTCATCGCTGCCGCAGAACTTTGCAATAGACGATTGCCAAACAACCCGATTTGTCATATCTTACACCACTCTTACCGCAAAGCTTCAGGATTATGCAGAAACGCATCACCACTGTGATTTCTACAAAAGGGCAGGTTATTTTGCCGAAGACGATCCGGGATCAACGCCATTGGGCCGCTGGCACACAGTTGACTGTCGAGGATACGGCTGAAGGTGTTCTCCTGAAGGCTGTGCCATTATTCGCACGAACAGCTGTAAGCTCTGTCTTTGGCTCCCTGGGGCACAGTGGGCGGGCTCTTTCACTGGAAGATATGGATAAAGCTGTCACCCGGGAAGCCAAGCGTCGTGCGCGCAGTTGATACCAATATCCTGGTCCGCTTTCTGACGGCTGACGATCCCAAACAAGCGAAAGCGGCGCGACGTGTCATGGAAGCTGGTGACATCTTCATTGGCGTTACTGTCATTATTGAAACAGAATGGGTCCTGCGAGCCGGTTATGGGTTTGCACCAGACTTGATCGCGACAGGCTTGCGTGGCATCGGCGGTCTTCCAGGCATAACACTTGAGGAGCCCACTCAGGTGGCTCAAGCACTGGCCTGGATGATTGAAGGAATGGACTTTGCCGACGCCCTGCATCTTGCGCGGTCAAAACATTGCAGTGCCTTTCTGACTTTCGACAAAAAACTCGCAACGCGCGCCAAGGGCAAAGCCTCAATCACCATTGAAACGCCTTAACTCCAATCGAGCCGCTGCCTGAATTGGGGCACATTTTGCTCTAAAACTGATCTCCTGTAGGTGTAGGACAGAGCAACGCGAATCGCGTTTGCTGCCATAGGAGATGTGAATGCGGAAAACCAGTTTTGCCCTGGCACTATGCGCGGTGTTGGCCAGCGGGCCTGCCATGGCTGATGCGAAATTCGAGGCCTTCATTCAGAATTCCATCTGGCCACAGGTGAAAGCCGCAGGCATTTCGCGGGACTTGTTCGACCAGGCCTTCGCCGGTATCACCGAGCCCGACGCGGTGGTGTTGAAGCTCGCGAAAACGCAGCCTGAATTTACCTCCACCACATCGGAGTATCTGGCCAAGGCCGTAACCCCTATCCGCATTGAATCGGGCAAGGCCATGCTGGTGGAAAATGCCAAGCTCTTGTCAGCCATTGAGAAAAAATATGGCGTCGACAAGCGCGTGGTTCTCGGCATCTGGGGCATGGAGTCAAATTTTGGCAAGGACAAGGGTTCCATGAGTGTCATGCGCTCGCTGGCAACGCTGATCTACGCAGGCCGCAAGCGCGACTATGCCAAGGGCCAGATCGTGGCCGCCTTCAAGATTTTGCAGAAGGGTATTCGCACGCCGGACAATTTTACCGGCTCGTGGGCAGCGGCCATGGGGCATACGCAATTTATTCCCACAAGCTATATGTCCTATGCTGTGGATTGGACGGGGGATGGAAAAAAAGACATCTGGGGATCGAAGGAAGACGCGCTCGCATCGACGGCGAACTACCTCGCCAAGGCCGGATGGCGGGCTGACCGGCCTTGGGGGTGGGAAGTTGCACTGCCTGCCAAATTCAATCGCGGACTCATCGGTCGTGGCCATTGGAAGAAGGTGTCGGAATGGGTGAAGCTTGGTGTTGTTCCGGCCAGTGCCAAAACTTTCAATGCACCTCAGGCCGAAGCATTTGTGATGATTCCGCAGGGCATTGATGGTCCGGCGTTTCTGGTGACCAAAAATTTTCTGGCGATCATGGATTACAATCTGTCGCATTCCTACGCGATTGCCGTTGGGCACCTGGGAGATCGCATTGGTGGCGGGGCTGGCATTCAAGGGGCGTGGCCAGATGTGAGTTTTGATCTGAGTTTTGAGGAAAGGGTCGAGATGCAAAGGCGGTTGTCGTCAAAGGGTTTTGAAACAGGTGGTGCTGATGGACGATTTGGCGCGCGGACTTATGAAGCCGTGATTGCATTCCAACGGAGTGTGGGTGCGGCAATGGATGGAAACCCGTCGCGCAAAGTGCTTGAGCTGTTGCGCAAGGGCTCGTAGCGTTAACGGCATGAGAGCCATTCTCACCTTTTTATTGCGCAGTCTTGTTGTGTTGCTATGGGCCATGTTGGCTACAGCGCAGGCGCAAACAGATACATCTGGTCCTCTCATGGGATCCGAAGCATCTCCCAGCACTCTGCCTGCTGCGCCGGATGCGCCGGATTCCACGTTTCGTATTCTTGTTGTAGGCGATGGTCTGGCGGGCGGTCTTGGTGCGGGGATGACGCGCATGACGCAAGACGACGGGCAATTCGAAATCTTGAATCGCTTCAACGAGTCATCGGGATTGGCGCGGCCTGAGGTTTATGACTGGCCCAATGCTGTCAGCAAAATCATGTCTGATCGGCCTGTTGATGCGGTGGTGGTTCTGGTTGGCGTCAACGACCGACAGGATATTCGCAGCGGTAACTTTCGCTATCCGTTTCAGTCACCCGATTGGGTGAAGGGCTATGAGGCCAATGTCGGTCGCTTGCTGGAAGCGGCAAAGGGTGCATCGGCCAAAGTATTTTGGGTAAGCATCCCGCCCATGGCAGATCCTGCATTTGACGGCGACATGCGTTACCTCAGTGATATTCATGCCAAACTGGTTACTGCAAGCGGCGGAATTTATGTTGATGTGCGATCGGCATTTCTCGCCGCTGATGGCGGCTATGTGGACAAGGGGCCAGATGAAACGGGCACAGAGCGCAAACTCCGCTCACGCGATGGCATCACGTTTTTCAAGCAAGGCAACAACCGATTTGGGCAACTGGTTCTCGCGGACATCAAAAAATACACGGCCATGCCGAATGTGACAGCCCCACCCGTTGTTACAGCCCCACCCGTTGTTACAGCCAATGTGGCGACGTCCGGGACGGCTATACCTGTGGTACCAGTTGTACCCACTGGCGTTCCAAGTTTTGGTCAGGATGGTCTTGATGGTGAGCAGATCACATTCCAGGCTGATGCCATTCAGCCTGCTGGCCAGACCAAAGCGGTTCAGCGCAGTGGGTCTGGTGTGGATGCAACATCGGTTGATTTCAAGCTTGCAGCTAAACCCGGAACAGCAGCACAACGGATGTTTACAACGGGAGAAATTGCAGCTGCTCCCGCTGGTCGCTTAGATGATTTTGCGGCACCCGTGCTGCCGTAATTTTTTCTCAGCGCGGTAGCGTTGTGGCACCCATCAGGTATTCATCCACTGCACGGGCCGCCTGACGACCTTCGCGGATGGCCCAGACCACCAGGGACTGGCCACGGCGGGTGTCGCCAGCAGCAAAGACTTTTTCGACTGTGGTCTTGTAGTCCTTCATGTTGGCTTCGACGTTGCCACGCGGATCAAGCTTGACGCCAAGGTTTTTGACCATGCCGTCGTGCACCGGATGTACAAAACCCATGGCGAGCAGAACAAGATCAGCTTTCAAATCAAACTCAGTGCCTGCAACCGGCTTGAAGTCAGATCCAGCGCGTGCGCATTTCAGGGTTTTCACCACGCCGCCTTCGCCTTCGAGTGCGACTGTGGCCACAGCAAAATCACGAATGGCACCTTCCGCCTGGGATGAGGACGTACGCATCTTCATCGGCCAATTGGGCCAAACGAGATCCTTGTTTTCTTTTTCAGGAGGTGCTGGCATAATTTCTATTTGCGTGACTGACAGGGCACCTTGGCGAATAGACGTGCCAATGCAGTCAGACCCTGTGTCACCACCGCCGACAACAACAACATGTTTGCCTGTCGCCAGAAGGGGGTGATTATCGAGCGGGCTTTCTTTCGATACGCGACGGTTTTGTTGTGGCAGGAACTCCATGGCGAAGTGTACGCCATCCAGATCACGACCCAGAATGGGCAAGTCACGACCTTTTTCAGAACCTGCACACATCAGCACAGCGTCGAATGAATCTGTCAGTTGTTTGGCATCTTGTGTCACGCCAATGTGGGCGCCGTAATGGAAGGTGACACCTTCGGCTTCCATTTGGTCAACGCGACGGTCGATCAAATGCTTTTCCATTTTGAAATCAGGAATGCCGTAACGCATGAGACCGCCCACCTTGGCGTTCTTTTCAAACAAGTGCACATTGTGGCCAGCACGGGCCAACTGTTGTGCCGCTGCCAATCCTGCCGGACCGCCGCCAATGACGGCAACTTTCTTTCCGGTTTTTTCTGACGCGATGATGGGCTTCACCCAGCCATTTTCCCACGCCTTGTCGACGATGGCGCATTCGATGGATTTGATTGTGACTGGCATATCCTCAAGGTTCAGCGTGCAAGACGCTTCGCAAGGGGCAGGGCAGACGCGGCCCGTGAACTCCGGAAAATTGTTGGTGGAGTGCAGGTTGCGTGAGGCCTCTTCCCAGCGGTTGTTGTAAACGAGGTCATTCCAGTCGGGGATCTGGTTGTTGACGGGGCAACCGTTGTGACAATAGGGACTGCCGCAATCCATGCAACGCGCTGCCTGCTTCCTGGTGCCTTCGTCGCCCAAGGGGATGACGAATTCATTGTAGTTGCGCACACGGTCAGCCGCTGGCGCATATTTCCGGTCCTGCCGGTCGATTTCAAGGAAGCCTGTGATCTTGCCCATGTTTACACCTGTGCGTGGTTATGATATACATGATGGTCAGATGTATATCCGAGGAGGATGTGATGAAAGTTTCTAAGTGGGGAAATAGTCTGGCTATCCGCATCCCTGCAGATGTTGCCGAAAGGCTTGGCTTGAAAGAAGGCGACGAATTGGTCGAAGCTAATGGCTTTGCTGAAGAAAAACAGCTTTTGCTTGAGCGCGAAAAATCTGCTGACGAATTGTGGGTGGAACTTGAGAAAATCAGAAAGCGCACGAAACGCCCTGACGGTTACAAGTTTGACCGCGAAGAAGCAAACAGCCGTGGCCGATAAGTTCTTTCTGGATACAAATATTCTTTTGTACTCAATTGAAGAGGACGAAGGCCGAACGCCAATAGCCAAGGAATTGGTGTTTTCTGGCGCTGCTATTATCAGTACGCAAGTCTTGAACGAATTTGTAAACATCTCAGGCAAGAAATTCAAACTCACGGGGCAGGAGATTGCCAGTGGGTTGAGTTTGTTCAAAATGAAATGCGAGATAGTGCCTCTCACTTTGCGCGTCCATGAACGCGCATGGGAAATCTTTTCGGTGACCAATCTTGGGATATATGATTCCAATATCGTGGCTGCGGCAGAACTCGCCGGATGTGATCTGCTGTACTCGGAAGACATGAACCATGGACAATGGGTTGGACGGGTTGAAATTCGCAATCCGTTTATGGCGGTGTGAGGGAGCAATTTCTCACGCGCTCCGCTTGACGCCGACCGTCAGGCCGTTTGAGGTTTCCTGTGCTTTTTCAAGTTCGCTCAAAGCGCGTGCGTACTCCACTGGCATGACCTTTACGAACATCGGCAGATAGTGTGCCCAGTTGGCCAGTATCGTTCTCGCCTTTGACGAGTCTGTGTACTTCACATGCCGTGCAAGCAATTCGTGGATGCGGGTTGCGTCGTGCTTGTCCATGCCGGAGGTTATGTCCACGAGTCCATGGGACTCGAGGTCGCCGCCGTGGTGCTGGTGCTTTTCGAGGAGTTCTTCTTCTTCGGGCACGGGCTGCAAATCCACCATGGAGAGGTTGCAGCGCTTTTCGAAGGTTTTGTCTTCATCAAGCACATAAGCCACGCCGCCGGACATGCCTGCTGCGAAGTTGCGTCCGGTTTGGCCGATGACGAGTACACAGCCGCCTGTCATATATTCGCAGCCGTGGTCACCCACACCTTCAACAACGGCGACGGCACCTGAGTTGCGCACGGCGAAACGTTCGCCTGCCACGCCACGGAAATAGGCTTCGCCGGTGATGGCACCGTAAAGCACGGTGTTGCCGATGATGATGGACTCTTCCGGCCTGAAGCCGATCTTGTCTTTTGGCTTGATAATGAGCTTGCCACCAGAGAGGCCCTTGCCGACATAGTCGTTGCCTTCGCCTGTGAGCTCCAGCGTCACGCCATGGGCAGCCCAGGCACCGAAGCTTTGGCCGGAGGAGCCTTTCAGCTTCACGTGGATGGTGTCTTCCGGCAGGCCTTTGTGCCCGTAACGCATTGCCACGGCACCGGAAAGCATAGCGCCTGCCGTGCGGTCCGAGTTTCGGATTGTCGTTTCGATGACGACAGGTGTGCCGCTTTCCAATGCGGGCATGGCTTCGGCAATCAGTTTGCGATCCAGAATTTTGTCGAGGCCGTGGTCCTGTGTGGTCACATGCTTCGTCGCCACGCCTTCGACAACATCAGGCTTTGCGAAAAGCTTGCCGAAGTCGAGGCCCTTGGCCTTCCAGTGCGAAATTGCCTTCTTTGTGTCGAGCCATTCGGTGGCACCTGTGAGTTCGACAAAGCTCTTCACTCCCATGGATGCCATGAGGCCGCGCAATTCTTCTGCGACGAAGAAGAAGAAGTTGATGACGTGTTCCGGCTGGCCCTTGAAGCGCTTGCGGAGTTCGGGGTCTTGCGTGGCAACGCCGACAGGGCAGGTGTTCAAGTGGCACTTGCGCATCATGATGCAGCCAGCCGCAATCAGTGGAGCGGTGGCAAAGCCGATTTCGTCAGCACCCAACAAAGCTGCAATCAACACGTCGCGACCGGTGCGAATGCCGCCATCGGCTTGTACAGCAATGCGGCCGCGCAGATCGTTGGTGACAAGGGTTTGCTGGGTTTCAGCAAGGCCGATTTCCCAAGGCGAACCTGCGTGTTTGATCGAGGTCAAAGGCGACGCGCCGGTGCCGCCTTCGTAACCGGAAATGGTGACGTGATCGGCATGGGCTTTTGAGACGCCAGCGGCCACGGTGCCAACGCCAACTTCGGAGACGAGCTTCACGGAAACTTGCGCTGCGGGGTTGACGTTCTTCAGGTCGTAGATGAGTTGTGCCAAGTCCTCGATGGAATAAATATCGTGGTGGGGTGGGGGCGAAATCAGGCCCACACCCGGTGTAGAATGGCGCACCTTGGCGATGGTTGCATCGACCTTGTGGCCGGGCAGCTGGCCGCCTTCGCCGGGCTTGGCACCCTGCGCCATCTTGATTTGCATCATGTCGGAGTTGACGAGATATTCTGCCGTCACACCGAAGCGTCCAGAGGCCACCTGCTTGATGGCGGAGCGCATGGAATCGCCGTTCGCCATTGGCATATAACGATCCGACTCTTCGACACCTTCACCGGTGTTGGACTTGCCGCCGATGCGGTTCATGGCAATGGCGAGTGTGGTGTGGGCTTCGCGTGAAATCGAACCATAGGACATGGCGCCCGTGGCGAAACGACGGACGATGTCCTTGGCGGATTCGACCTCTTCAATGGCAACAGGCGTTTTTCCCATTTCTTCAGCTGACTTGATGCGGAAGAGGCCACGCAGGGTCTTCAGCTTTTCGTTCTGGTCGTTGATGAGGCGGGCGTATTCTTTGTATTTGTCTTGGCTGTTGCCGCGCACGGCGTGTTGCAGGGTGGACACCGTTTCCGAGTTCCACACATGGGCTTCACCGCGAATACGCTGGGCGTAATCGCCGCCCACGTCGAGCTGCGTTGACAACACGGGGTTCAGACCAAAGGCGTCGGCGTGGCGCGAGAAAGCTTCTTCTGCGACCTGTTCCAGACCAATGCCTTCAACCTGTGATGCGGTGCCGGTGAAGTACTTTTTCACGAATTCTGATGACAAGCCAATGGCGTCAAATATCTGTGCACCGCAATAGGACTGGTATGTGGAAATGCCCATCTTTGACATGACCTTGAGCAGGCCCTTGTCTACGGCCTTGATGAAGCGCTTGACGGCTTCATAGGCCGACACTTTTTCATCGAGTGTTGGCAGCAAGGCTTCCAGCGTTTCGAAAGCAAGATAGGGGTTGATGGCTTCGGCACCATAGCCCGCGAGCATGGCGAACTGATGCACTTCGCGAGGTTCGCCTGATTCAACCACCAAACCGACCGACGTGCGAAGACCTTTGCGGATCAGGTGGTGATGCGTGGCCGACGTGGCGAGCAAGGCCGGAATGGCCACACGCTCAGCCGAGACTGCACGGTCTGACAAGATGATGATGTTGTAGCCATCTTTCACGGCGCGTTCGGCCATGGCCCCTACAGAATCCAAAGCTGCTTCCATATAGTCAGCGCCGTTTGCAACGTCATAAGTGATGTCGATGGTGACCGTGCGGAACGGGTTTTCGCGCACTTCACCAATGTTGCGGATGCGCTCCAGTTCCTCGTTGGTGAGGATGGGTTGCGACACTTCCAGCCGCATGTGCTTCGACGTGCCCTTGAGGTCCAAGAGGTTTGGACGCGGGCCAATGAAGCTCACCAGCGACATGACCAGCTCTTCGCGGATCGGGTCAATCGGCGGGTTCGTCACCTGCGCAAAGTTCTGCTTGAAATAGGTATCGAGCATCTTGGCACGATCTGACAAGGCTGACACAGGCGCGTCGTTGCCCATGGAGCCTGTGGCTTCCTGGCCTGTGGAGGCCATGGGCGCCATCAGCACTTTCAAATCTTCTTGGGTGTAGCCAAAGGCTTGCTGACGATCCAGCAATGGCGTCGTTGGCTTTGGCCGCGTGGTCTTGGCTTTTGGCATATCGCGCAACACAACTTGCGTCTTCTTCAACCAATCCTTGTACGGATGAAG
>JANPCL010000076.1:0-14930 GCA_031430915.1 Hyphomicrobiales bacterium | reverse complement strand
CAGACATCAATTGTATGGGGGCCGTTCGCAAGAGCGGCCCTTTTTGTTTGTTCAGCTTCAAGACGTGTCAACCCGCTGCGCATCAAACGCCAGCGCATGACATTCGCGCAGGATGATATCGATGTCGGCTTTTGAAGGTTTGTCCCGCCCCGGCGGCGGGCCGGGCCTGAGGGGTGACGTGAATTTCGGGTTTGCCAGCGCCAGCCGCCGCGCGGTCCAGCGCGCCCTACGAATGGCGTCGCGTGGAATATTGCCAAGTGCTGCAAGCGTGGCATCAAGCCGCCGCCGCAGATGCGTGGTTGCGGCTTCGCTGCAAAACCCGCCCGCAGGCCGCTTGAACAGGGCAAGGAATTGTGCGCGTGGATCGGGTGCGTGCACCATTCGGATACGGGGACCGGTTATGCGTTGCGGCTCTTCGACCCAACTGTAGGGCACGCGCGCGTCAAACAGCGGGAATGCCATGGGCCGGGATGTCTCGCCCTTGCGCTCTATCACCAGCCCCACCGGCATGGGGCGCTGCGGTTTCACAGCAACGCTCAACCCCCGCGCCGCAATCACAATCAGCCGACGAACAGCCGTTTCAGCCTTGAAAAGCCCCAAGGCCACAGTCCGATAAATCCCAAGCGGCAGCTGCAACACGCCCGCGAAAGCCGCCAGCAAAGCCGCAAATTCCGCCACAATGCGGGAAAGAGCCTCCCGATTAACCGCAACAGCCCGTTCCCAGTCCACAATAACCTCCGGAACTGAGCGTGGAACATATACAGAACATTGTCAAGGGAGCAATTGCGAAACTGCGGACAAAGTTGCAAGCTCGCGGAACAACACTTGCCGATTGCACCAGACGTGTAGAATATGACACCTGTGTCGATAGTGGCGCAACAGGGGGCGAAACAAGCGCAATGACTTTCCTTGGTCTGAGGGGCATCACTTTACTGGCACTCTTTGCGACACTGCTGGCGACAACAGCAAGTCGTGCAGGCGACACCAAAGCGCCCGCCCTTTTGTTCCAATCCATACATGGGGCCGACTCGTGGACGAATGGGCTGCAGATCAGACCATTTTTGGTTGACGGCAAGACGAGGGAATCCTGGTTTGGCAAACCGATAAAGGTGCCGCCGGGCGAACATGCCATCGGCGTTGGCGTTTCCTTTGAACTGAAACCCAAAAATCCCCTGTTCGAAGCCATGCCGAAGTACGGCGATATCTTCTATTTCACCTTCACACTTGCACCTGGTCGCAGCTACATTGCAACAGGCAGCCAGCAGGGGACGTTCGTTAAAATCTGGATCGAAGACAAACAAACCAAGGATGTCGTGACAGATGTGATCGATATCGAAGTCTTCCCCTGCAAGAAAATCTTCGAAAGATGCCCACCAGCGAAGATCAACCGGAGTTCGGGGATGTATTGATGGGGGATGCGAAAAAGCGAAGCGTCCCAGTTTCCCCCTCATCCGCCCTTCGGGCACCTTCTCCCACGAAAAGGCGCGGGAGTAGGCTCATCAATGATTATCGCCTTCGCCCGTTTCTTCCAACGGGAGAAGGTGGCCGAAGGCCGGATGAGGGAGTATAACGCTATCCTCAACCAGGTGCCTTCACCATGCCCAAACTGACCGCCCACGACGTCTCAAGCGGCAACATCTTCGCCGACCTCGGCCTGCCCAACGCCGACGACCTGCTGCTGAAAGCCCAAATCGTCAGCGAAATCTCCCTGCTGATGAAGCTGAAAAAACTGACCCAAGCCAAAGCCGCCACATTGACAGGCGTAGCCCAACCCGATCTCTCAAACCTGCTGCGCGGAAAATTTCGGGGCTTTTCCATCGAACGGTTGTTGCTGATGCTCACCACCTTTGGCCACGATGTGGAAGTTGTCGTGCGCCCAGCGGGGAGGGCGAAAAAAACAGGTGGGATCAGCTTTCGGCGGGATGCGGCGTGAAGTAAAGGTTCTTTGGTGCGGTGCGAAATACGCACATTGTCTTTGCAGAGTAGAGAAAAGTCAGTACGAAGGCATTGACTCTTCTTTGCGGAACATTAAATGAACAAATTTGGATGATAAGTAAACTTCGGAGGGATGGCGATGGCAGTAATCACGAGGAAAAAAGTCACCGTTCAATATCGGAAGCTTGACGATGTAGCTCGGGCCTTCAATGGCCAAACCCTTCAACAGGTATTGTCGGCTTGCATGAAGAAACCACACGGTGCTGGCCAGATGGGCGACGATCCTTCACAGAGGCACTACAATGATGTAGGCTATGGCACGCTTGTTTTAAACTTTCTTGACGACCGACCAGACTACTTTTTTGGCGAACTAGTGAGATTTGAACCGGGCGCAGACCTTCCACTTCTTCAAATGGCATCAGGCGTGAAAGCATACAACCTTACTCAAGCAAAGGCACCGCTTGGCCATGAGCCGTTAAGGGGCACACTCTATTTCATGGCTGTGGGGAGCCATGTAGTGCTGGTGGAGAGTGACGTTTCGAGCGCACGTGCAGAGCGATATTTGAGTTGGTTGCTATCAGATTTAACTTCCACGTTAGCCAAGGGCACGCATGTTATATTGTTGGCCGAACTGACCACCAACGGTGGGGCTATGCAATTGAGCAACGTTGAAGAGGTTGTTTTTAAGCCGAAGTCTTTTCAACCACAGACGCAAGAGGCATTTGGGGTCGATGAGACGATTCCAACTTTGGAAACTGAAACAAGAGGTGTTGCGGAGACTAATGCACTAGAAGTGTTGAAGGCAGCGGGAATGGATGAAGCAGACATTCAGAAGTTTGCTGCTAATGATACCCAAATTGAGGTTACGCTCCAGATTCGGTTTAAGGGCCAAAGTAGACGGCGTCGGTCATTAACAATCGAAGACACAAATCGGCTCTTGCGCAATATTCCAGACGACGAGTTGACGCTGAAGGGTCCGGGTGGTCGCCAAAAGAATGGCAAGATCGAAAAGCTGTCTTACCCGGCAAATGTGGAAACGATTGGAACTTTGCTGAAAACGGAAGACGTCGCACGTGCGCTCTATGAAGGCTACAAGAGTTTTGTCAGCAACGGTTACATCGAGGGATGACAAAGTACTGGAGAAAGTTGAAGTCTAAATTGTCACTGGTTGCTATTTTCGTTGCCGGAAGCCTTTCACTTGCTTTTCTCCCAAACGACGCATTCAAGGGCGTCACTCAAGAACTTATTGCACTTTTTGGTCTCATGATGGCTGGTGTGCTTCCCACAATGGTTCTCACCGCTAGCGTCCTCCGGGCGGGAAATCTGTCGGTGAAGACGTTGAAGCAATATCGTGATGCGTTGCGAGGGCAGATGTTGATCTGGATTGGCCTTTTTCTTATTTCAATGGTTGGCAGTCTTTTGGTTATTGTTGGCAAAGTATCGGAATGGTCGATAGTTTTTGAAGTTCCGCTGGCTTGGGCTCAACTGCATGATAGAACTTTTGAAATTATTTCTGTACTGAATGCGCTGATAGTTATGGCGCTTTCGTTAGTCGTGTTGAGGGCGGTGGCGGTCGGCAATGGAATCCTGAGTTTGTTACGACTATCCGCCGATCTTGCAATCAGTGAAGCACAGTTGCGCGAAGATGACCGACACAAGGCCGCTGAAAGTGCGATTTCAACGATGTCTGAGCGCGCAGACTTTGGAAGTTATATTGAGCTCAAACAATAGCTTTTTAAAGATGGGTCTTGTTCACATAGTCAGAAACTTCTTGCGCTCTGCCCGATGTGACTGACGGACGACAATATTAAGTGAAACTTTCTGTAGAGTGTCCCTCATCCGCCCTTCGGGCACCTTCTCCCACCAAGAGGGGCGGGAGAAGGCAGAGCTCACTCCACCCCATTCACCCGGACATATTCCCCCGGTGCATCACACAGCACCTTGTACTTGCCCTCACCCGGAACAGGGGCTGTCACCTTGTCGCCGCTCTTTGACGTGATCCAGTCCACCCAGTGGGGCCACCAGCTTCCGGGGGTTTCTTTCGCACCTTTCAGCCAGTCGTCCAGCTTCGCCGTCTTCTTTGCATTCGTCCAATATTGATATTTCTGTGCGGCGGGCGGGTTGACCACACCGGCGATGTGTCCGCTTCCGCTCACCACCAGTGTTGTCTCGCCGCCGAAATAGTGTCCCAGTTTGAACACGCTGGGGAGGGGGGCGATGTGGTCTTCTTTGCAGGCTAGATTGTAGACCGGGATTTTCACCTTGGCCAAATCAATGCGCACATTGTCGAACACCATTTGGCCTTGAGACAGTTTGTTGTGCATGTAGCATTCGCGCAAATAAAACGAATGCACGCCAGCGGGCATGCGCGTCGAGTCGCTGTTCCAGTACAGCAGGTCAAACGGTGCCGGGTCTTTGCCCAGCATGTAATTGTTGACGACGTAATTCCAGATCAGGTCGTTTGAGCGCAGCAGGTTGAACGCATCGGCCATGCGGTTTCCCGGCAGGTAGCCCTTGTCTTCCATGCGTCCCTCAATCCATTTCACCTGCTCGTCATCGACGTAAACCAGCAGATCGCCAGCGTCCTTGAAGTCCACTTGCGTGGTAAAAAAGGTGGCAGCGTTGACGCGCTTGTCGCCCTTGGCTGCCATGTAGGCCAGTGCTGTGGCCACCAGCGAACCGCCGATGCAAAAGCCGATGGTGTTGACCTTCGCGGAGCCTGTGGCTTCCGTCACCACGTCCACGGCTTTTAAAAAACCGTCGCGCATGTAATCGCCGAAACTTTTGCGGCCCTGTTCCTCATTCGCATTCACCCATGACATGATGAACACTGTGAGGCCGTTTTCGACGGCGTGTTTGACGAAGGATTTTTTCTCGTTCAGATCGAGAATGTAATATTTGTTGATCCACGGCGGCACGATGAGCAGGGGAATTTCATGGGTGCGCGCCACTTGTGGCGAATATTGAATAAGCTCGAACACGTCATTGCGGAAAATCACCTTGCCGGGTGTTGTGGCTATGTTTTCACCGAGTTTGAAAGGTGAGCCGTCAACTTGTGTGATGCGCAGGCGCCCCTTGGATTTCTGCAGATCATTCTCCAGTTTGTCCATGCCCTTCAGCAGGTTTTCACCTGACGTCGCCAACGTGGCGCGGATAACCTCAGGATTGGTCAGCGGAGAATTTGTCGGCGAAAACGCATTGGCAATATTCTCGACATAGAACTTCGCTTTTTGTTTTGTATGCGGATCAATGCCGTCTGCCGATTCCACAATTTCGTGGGCGGCTTTCGTGGTCACGAGATAGGCTTGTTTCAGTGCGTCGAAGATGGAATTCTCAACCCAGTCCTTATCCTTGAAGCGCTTGTCATTCTTGGCGGGTGACGCGACGGGTTCAACCACGTGGCCCATGGCGCGGGACCACGAGTTTTGCCAGATGCTGGAATATTGCTGCCAGAGTTTGCCCTGCACCTCATAGAGTTTTTCCGGCTGCTGCAAATGCGCCTGCCACACCTCGCCCAGCGTGCGGCTGATCTGTTCGATGGGAACCGTCTGCGCATCCTTGTCCTGGGCTTGCGTATCGGGGTTCTGCGCCATCATCTGCGCGAGCTTCGCCATGCGTTCATAAACCTGACCCAGATTGTGGGCCAGCTTTGCCGGATCGGCGAGGGACGTGCCGATGATGTCGCTTGTAGTTTTCGGTGGCGTGCTCATGCGGGTAGTTTAGTGCACGTTTGACAGAGAGCAAGGCCCCCATCATAAGGGCGCCACATCAGGGTGGGTATCATGTCAAATTCATTGCGGCTGGGCATTGCAGGGTTGGGAACAGTGGGCACGGGTGTGCTCGACATTCTACGCACGCATGGAACGCTGGTGGACATGCGTAGTGGACGCGGTGTTTCGGTTACGGGCGTTTCTGCCCGGTCGCGGGCCAAGGATCGTGGCCATGACCTGTCAAAACTGGAATGGCAGGATGACCCGGTGGATTTGGCCAAATCCGCTGGCATTGATGTTTTCATCGAACTGATCGGCGGCGATTCTGGCCCGGCGAAGGACGCGGTGGAAGCGGCGCTCAAATCCGGCAAGCACGTGATCACCGCCAACAAGGCGCTGCTGGCGCATCACGGTGTGGCACTGGCGAAACTGGCGGAAAGCATGGGCGTGTCGCTGAACTTCGAGGCGGCGGTGGCGGGCGGCATTCCCGTAATCAAGACCTTGCGCGAAGGTTTGGCCGGAAACGCGCCACGCAAGGTGTTCGGCATTTTGAACGGCACCTGCAATTACATTCTGACGAAAATGGCGGACGAGGGCCGTTGCTTTGCTGACGTGTTGGCGGAGGCGCAGGCCTTGGGTTACGCCGAAGCCGATCCCACGTTTGATGTGGGCGGTTTTGATACGGCGCACAAATTGGCGATATTGACGTCGCTGGCTTTTGGCACGCAGGTGAATGTTGCGGGTATCGCCATTGAAGGCATTGAGGCAATTACGCTCGACGACATTCGCAATGCGGGTGAGCTGGGATATAAAATAAAATTGCTCGGCGTTGCTGTGAAACATGAAGCAGGTGTGGAACAACGCGTTCACCCCACGCTGGTGCGCAAGGGTGCACCCATGGCCGATACCGATGGCGTGTTCAATGCCGTCGCTATCAAGGGCGATTTTGTGGGTGACCTGTTGCTTGAGGGACGTGGTGCCGGGGCGCACCCCACAGCCTCTGCGGTGCTGAGTGACAT
Source organism: Hyphomicrobiales bacterium (assembly GCA_031430915.1). Classification (GTDB taxonomy): domain Bacteria; phylum Pseudomonadota; class Alphaproteobacteria; order Rhizobiales; family Aestuariivirgaceae; genus Aestuariivirga. The sequence continues at coordinate 8,266 of JANPCL010000076.1, read as the reverse complement.
CGTCGATATTGCCCGTGGCAACATGCGGCCCACCTTCGGCATTCCCGCTTCAAAGCTGAAACCCTTCAAGGCCCCGCCGCTGAAGGCGCATGAGGGTGGTTTCTACGTGGCGCTGCAATTGCTCGACAAGCCGGGTGCGGTCGCGTCAATTGCGAAAATTCTGGCCGATGAAAAAATTTCCATCGAAAGCATCGTACAGCGCGGCAAGCCCAACACGGAAGCCGCCCGTGCTACTGCGCAATTCACGCTGATCACCCACGACACACTGGAGCCCTCCATCCGCAAAGCGGTGGCGCGGATCGAGAAGGATGGTCACGTGGCGGGACGCCCACGTGTTATTCGTATTGAGAGACTGTGACTCGCGGCCCCTCCACCGCCCTTCGGGCACCTTCTCCCGCGAAAAGGCGCGGGAGAAGGCTGATGTATTTGCCTTCTCCCGTTTCTTCAAACGGGAGAAGGTGGCCGAAGGCCGGATGAGGGACGAAGTGGCAGAATCTTTCCTCAACGTCACCCGCTCGGCCAAGGGCCAGCGCTGGGTGGCGCGGCTTAATGATACACGCACCGCGGAAGCCATATCGCAGCGGTTGGAGCTTCCGGAAATCCTCGGTCGCGTTATGGCCGCGCGGGGTGTTGGCTTGGAGGATGCCGAGAACTTCCTGAACCCTACTCTGCGTGGCCTCATGCCGCCACCATCCTCAGTGCGCGATATGGAAAAGGGTGCGGCCCGTTTGGCCAGCGCCATTATCGCTGGCGAATCTATCGGCATTATTTCGGATTACGATGTGGACGGTGTTTCGTCCGCCGCAATCATGCTGCGCTTTCTCAATGCCGTCGGCAGCACCGCAAAGGTCCACATCCCTGACCGTATCTCTGAGGGCTATGGCCCCAGCCAGATGGCGGTGAGCAAACTGGCGGACGCGGGCACGAAGTTATTACTGACACTGGACTGTGGCGTGCTCTCGCACGATCCCTTGGCCCACGCGGCGGACCTTGGGCTTGAAGCAATTATCGTTGACCACCATCAAGCAGGCGTTGATCTGCCGCTAGCCCATGCCGTGATCAATCCCAACCGTCAGGATGATACATCAGGCTTGGGTTATCTCTGCGCGGCAGGCGTTGTCATGATGCTTGTGGCCGCCACCAACAAGGAACTCCGTACACGGAGCTTTTACTCCGAACAGTGCCCCGAACCCAACATGCTGCAATGGCTGGAACTCGTCGCACTTGCGACTGTCTGCGATGTGGTGCCGCTGAAAGGTTTGAACCGTGCTTACGTCACACAAGGCCTGAAAATCATGGCGCGGCGTGACAACCTTGGCCTTGCAGCGCTTTCAGATATTGCCGGACTAAAACGCCGCCCCGATGTTTATGCATTGGGCTTCATGCTCGGTCCCCGCCTCAATGCCGCAGGTCGCATTGGCCATGCCGATGATGCACTGGGCCTGCTCATGGAAACCCACAAAGGAGAAGCCCACAACCGCGCTCAGGCCCTGAACGAGATGAACCGCCAGCGCCAATCGATTGAAATGCGCGTGGTCGAAGATGCGAAGGCGCAAGCCGAAGCCGCCATGGGCAAGGAGCGGAAACCCTCCGTCATCGTCACCGCATCGGAAGGCTGGCACCCCGGCGTTGTGGGCTTGGCCGCGGCACGATTGAAGGAAGCCTATCGCCTGCCCAGCTTCGCCCTCGCCATGAACAAGCACACCGGATTGGCCACGGGGTCAGGCCGGTCCATATCGGGTGTTGATCTGGGTTCAGCCGTGCGCATGGCGCTTGAGCAGGGCCTCATCACCAAGGGCGGCGGCCACGCCATGGCGGCGGGATTAACATTGAAAACCGAAGGCCTCGCAGCCCTGCGCCAGTTCCTCGACGAAACCTTGGCCGCCAGCGTCGAAGCCGCCCGCGATGACGCGCTACTGGTCGATGGCGCATTGACCGCAACCGCCGCCACACTGGACCTCATCGAACTGCTCGAACAGGCAGGCCCCTACGGCTCGGCCCACCCCAGCCCGATGTTCGTCTTTCCCGCCCACCGCGTGCTCTACGCCGATGCCGCAGGTGCCGACCACATCCGCTGCACCATCGCCGCATCCGACGGCACAAAACTCAAAGCCATCGCCTTCCGCGCCATGGGCACGGAGATGGGAGAATTGCTGCTGTCCGAACGCTCATTCCCGCTGCATATCGCCGGGCGGTTGGTGGCAGATGAGTGGGGGGCAAAGCGTGTGCCGAGCGTGCAGATCGAGGATGTTGCGCGGGTAGGGTGAAGTAAGCGCGGGTCTTTGTGCGGTGACACCCCCTCGCCCTGCGGGCACTCCCCCGGCCAAGTGGGCCGAGGGAGAAAGAAAGTCTTTCTCCCTCATCGCTCTTGCGATGGGGGAGGTCCCCGAAGGGGGGAGGGGGTGCGTCCACGGGTTCTGCTTTCCAGCACCTGTAACAAACCATCCAGGACACCATCAAGGTTGGCATGGACGTCGCTGTTCCACACCCTGAACACAACAAACCCCTTCGCCGTCAAAAACGCAGTCCGCCGCGCATCCGCAGCCACATCGCGCGCATCGGAATGCGTCACGCCATCCACTTCAACAATCACCGCCGTTTCCCGGCACAGAAAATCCACGATGAAAGGTCCGATCTCCACCTGTCGGTTAAACCGGAAACCCTGGAGCCGTCGTCCGCGCAGGCGCGACCACAGCAGCGTTTCCGCTCCCGTCATGTGTTGCCGCAGGTTGCGGGCATAGGCGCGTTGGCGGTCAATGTGCATGGCAGGTTCCCTTTGCCATTAAGACGCAGATCGCGGGAAAATCCGTCGCGGTGTGATGAAAGAAGTTGAGAGGGAGTATGTGCAAACACCCCCTCCCGGCTGCGCCGTACTCCCCCGGCCCAAGAGGGCCAAGGGAGAAAAACCCCTTTCTCCCTCGGCGTCTTCGCCGGAGGAGTACCCCGAAGGGGGGAGGGGGTGTCAAATGCAAGCTCGGTGTCACCCATCAAACTTGCCAAACAAAGCCCGCGCCCTCATATTGGGCAGCATCAGGAGAAGGCATGGCAACGGCGGCAAGCGAGATCAAAGACCGGAAGACTTTTGACGCGTGGCTTGAAGGCCGACTCAAGTTGCTGCCGCACACACAGATCAGGCAAGACGCCTTAGCTCTTGCCAACCGATGCGCTATGCGGGTTTTGCCGCTCACCCACAGGAACAGAAAGCTAAGTGAGCAGGAATTCGCAAGACTGACTAAAGTTACCTTTCAGGTCAACACAATCTCGCGTGTTGCGGCCACCAATGAAACTGGCAAGATTGTTCTCGCCGCCGCCGCAGCCGCCGCCGACGACGCCGCCACTTACTCCGCCGCCTCCGCCGACGCCGCTGCCTGCTACGCCGCCGCTGCCGACGACGCCGCCTACTCCGCCACCGCCGTCGCCGGCGACGACTCCGTCGCCGCCGCCGCCTCCTACGTCGCTGACGCCGCCGCCGCCGCCGCCTATGCCTCCGGCGGCTCTTCCGACTCCGCGTGGCAGATGCTCGCCAGTGATGCGCTTTTTCTTGAGCAGGGCGGGGCTATCATTGGGTCCCCGCTTTGGTTACATGTCCCTGGCTGGTGGATGAAACAGCGGGACACGTTCTTCAAGCATCTACAAACTGGCAGCTTGGCAGGTGAAGGTTTCGGAATCTGGGTCCGATGGTATGACGACATTGCCGAGGGGCGTGATCTTTTCGGAATCAAAGATTCTGCTATTCGCGCCTCGCTGGAACGGAACATTGCGCTGGGTTCGAAAGATGGCACTTACAATAAAACGTTCTGGAAGCGCGGAGCAAAAGAAATCAATGCCGATGTAAAGCGCTGGGTGGAAGAGGCGCAGGCGGCGGATGCGGTTAGCCGCCCGAACCCGGCAGGTCTGCTGTTTACATTTGCCCGCAATCTTATGCGAATTGCCAAACGAGAAGGTCTTGCACATCCCTCCGATGATCAATCCTTCATGTCGCGGCAACTGCCATTGCTTAGGCAAATGGTGGAACGGCTGGAGACGAAGTTTAAAAATCAGCCTCTGCCCGAGGACCTGTTGTTTGCTCTTTCCATGCTGAGCAACATAATCTCGCGGGATGACTTGCGCAATGTTGACCCCGGAGAGTTGTTCACCGTTTCGTCCGCGTTCCGTGGGCAGGTCATTGCAGCAAAAACCCCTGCACCCGGCACCAATCTCTACGAGCTTGAAGGTTCCAATTTAAAATCATGCGAGTCAGTTTACTTGATCGCTGATCTCATTGTGCGGGCAACGGAACGGGGCCGTGCGCTTTATGATGAAGCTGACCGTGTAGGGGCGGATGCTGGCCAAGAAGATAGGTCTTCGGCTCTGGCGTCTGAGCTTTTTGCTCTCGTTGCACGGCATGGCCAATTGATGGATGCGGATGATCTCGCTCTGATCCAGTTGTTCCTGCGTAGCGTTCTACTGTCGCCACACCCGGTACGGGTCGGCGTTGTCAAGGCTGGAACAGTTCAGAATGCGGTTGTAGGATTGCTTGGCGGAAGCGTCTTGCTGGGCTTTTCGGTGGCTACCTTTAGTGTTGCTTCTTCAAGCGTGGGCTTTGGCTTCATTGGCCTTGCATTACTGGGCCTCGTCGGAAAAGAGTCACTGAAGAAGTCAAAGCACTTTAAAACCATCACAGACAAAGGTGGTGAAATATTTGACCTCACGGTTGAGAGCCTTCAGGAAGCAATTGATGGAAAAATTCCAACCCAACTCCGTGTTTTCGTCCTCAAGCATCGAGAGCTGTTCAAGGCGATTGCGGGGGAAAAAGAGAGCGGCAAAACAATTCTGATGTTGCTTGATATTATTGAGCGACAGGAAGCTGAGGCCAAGAAGGTTCTGGAAAAATCCAAGAAGGATGAGGGTTAGAGTCTGGCAGGCGTGAATCAGGCAAAAGTCTTTGTGTGGACACACCCCCTCCCGGCTTCGCCGTACTCCCCCGGCCTAAGGGGGCCGAGGGAGAAAAGGGTCGGATAACCCGCTTGCCAATCCGGTTTTTCCCCCTTATAGACCGCCTTCGTTGACGCTGATTTGAGCGAAAACGTCTCAGTGCGCCCTTCGTCTATCGGTTAGGACGACAGCCTTTCACGTTGTAAAGACGGGTTCGACTCCCGTAGGGCGCACCACTCTCCTCTCATTTTGCATAGCCGGAACTCTTGCCTTTGAAGGGCATTTGCTTTTGTCTGATCGGATGGAGTGCAATCATGTTTGATGATCTGAAAAACAAAGTCGTTGTCGTCACCGGCGGCGTGACGGGTATTGGTGGGGCTGCGTCACTTGGCTTTGCAGCCAACGGTGCAAAAGTTCTGGCACAATATTTTGGGGGTGGGCCGGAACTGGCGACGATTGAAGCTGCGGGAATCAGTACGATGAAGCTGGACCTGACGGAACCCGATGCGCCGGAGCAGTTGATTGCACACGCCATGGAAACTTTTGGCCGCATCGACGTCGTTGTCAACAACGCGGGGAGCCTTGTGGCACGCACACCTTTGACGGATTTGAAGGATGATTTCATCGACAAGGTGTTTGATTTGAATTGTCGGCAACTCATTCACTGCTGCCGCATTGCCGCCGACCATATGGTGAAGCAGGGCCATGGCAATATCATCAACGTTACGTCCATCGCGGCCCGCAATGGCTCAAGCCCCGGCGGAAGTGTTTATGCCGGGGCCAAAGGTTTCGTGTCGGCCTTCACAAAAAGTCTGGCGCGGGAATTGGTGGAGAAAAATATTCGCGTCAACTGCGTGTCACCCGGCACCATTCACACGGCGTTTCATGATCGCTTTTCGACAGAAGAAAAACGCTTTGCCACAGCCAAGACAATTCCCATGCTGCGCCTCGGTGTTGCCGATGATTGCACGGGCACCTTCCTTTATCTGGCCAGTGACAAGGCGTCTGGCTATGTGACGGGGCAGGTAGTGGAAGTGAATGGCGGGCAGTTGATGGCATGAGCAAGGATCGCGCTTTGCCTGCTGCCTACGACGTGCTGGCACCGGATGGGTCCGAGGTCCGGATTCTTGCAAGTGGTGAACGCGGATCAATGGCGCATTTTACCTTGCCGGGGGGCCAAGTGTCCTTGGCTGTTGCACATCATACCGTGGAAGAGGTCTGGTACGTGCTGTCAGGGCAGGGGCGCATGTGGCGAAAGACCGGTGACGTGGAGACTGTCACCGAATTAAGTTCAGGACTGTCGTTGACGATTCCCGTGGGCACGCATTTTCAGTTTCGCAATGATGGTGTTGAAGCGTTGAAATGCGTCGGCGTGACTATGCCGCCTTGGCCGGGAATGGATGAGGCGATTGCGGTGACGGGGAAGTGGTGAGGCGTTTCCCCTCATCCGCCCTTCGGGCACCTTCTCCCGTTGGTAGAAACGGGCGAAGGCGATAATGATGTGGGCCTTCTCCCGTTTTTTCCAACGGGAGAAGGTAGCCGAAGGCCGGATGAGGGGCAGTGGTTACCAACTCCCGATATTCGGCATGCTTGCCCAAGGCTCTTGCACGGGCAGATAGCCATCATCCTTTTGCAGCACTTCAATCGAAATGCCATCAGGTGTTTTGATGAAGGCCATGCGGCCCTCGCGCGGTGGGCGGTTGATGGTGATGCCGTGCTTCATCAGCATCTCGCAGTATTCGTAAATGTTATCGACCTGATAGGCCAGGTGGCCAAAGCTGCGGCCTCCGGTGTAAACTTCCGGGTCCCAGTTGTAGGTGAGTTCAACCGGGCACTCGGGGCTTTCGGGGCAGGCGACGAAGACCAGCGTGAAGCGCCCTTTGTCACTGACGTGCCTGCGCTGTTCGACGAAGCCCAGCTTGTTGACGAAAAAATCCAGCGATGCATCAAGGTCGGTGACGCGGATCATGGTGTGCAGATATTTCATTTTTCTCTCCTGAATCATGGGCGTGATTCATCCCTCAAAACGAATCAATGCGCCAGTTCTTTCAACACAAGAGCTGCAATGCAAAACCCTGACACGTGTTGCGCTGCAATCGACCCACGTCATGTTGAACACATCATCTCGCGGAAATGCTTGTGAACACGGAGAAATTCCACGCCAAGTGCAATTTGTTTGCGACTGCGAAGGCCACAATGTGTTTTTTCCACGACCGTGTTGCGCTTGCATCTGTACAAACCACCGGATTCTCGTTCATATTCGTTAACGGGGCGGCAATGAGGCATTGCTGCATGGGTTTGGGTAAGTAAAATGGCGGCTCAAGAGCAAGACGAAGTCACGCGCGTTAGTGTGGCACAGCCTGAGGGAATGCAGGCGGCGAATGTCATCAAGATTGATGGCTTGGTCAAATGGTTTGATGTGGGACGCGGCTATGGCTTCGTGATTCCCGACAATGGCCTCCCGGATATTCTGTTGCATCTCTCCTGTCTGAAGCGCGATGGTTTTGATGCGCCTCTCGAAGGCACACGTGTGACCTGCGAAGTGGTGGCGCGTCAAAAGGGTTATCAGTGTTTGCGCGTCCTGACGGTAGACCAATCAACGGCGATCCATCCTGTCGAACGCCGCGCCCGCACCCACAATGAAGTGCAGCCCACAACCGGTTGGGTGCGCGCCAAGGTGAAGTGGTTCAATCGCGCCCGCGGTTTTGGCTTCGTCAGCGAAGGCGAAGGCCTCGGCGATATCTTTGTGCACATGGAAGTGTTGCGCAAAACCGCAATGAGTGAACTGGTGCCTGATGATTGGGTCTATGTGCGCTACGGCGACAGCAACCGCGGCAAGATGGCGTCAGAAGTGCGTATCAGCCTCGAAGGCGGCCCGGCCCACACCAACTGAGTTGCCTTTCTTCTGCTGCAATTGAACGGGAGAGGTGCCACATGGCAAATGGCGGCATCACACGGCGGATACTTTTTGCAGGCCTGTTACTGCTTGGATCGGTTGATGTGGCATCAGCGCAAGCTGTGGCGCGGATCGAACCCTTGTCGATTGTGACGGATACAACAGCGACATTGTTCAGCGCCGAAATCGCCGACAACGACGAACTGCGCGAACGCGGATTGATGTTCCGCCATGTGTTGCCGCAGAATCAGGCCATGCTCTTCGACTTTGGCAAACCCCGCCCCGCCGCCATGTGGATGAAAAACACCTATATCTCGCTGGATATGCTGTTCGTGCGCGCCGACGGCACCATTGCAGCGCTGGCGGAGAACACCGAACCGTTCTCGGCGCAGATCATCAGCGTGGAAGAACCTGTGAAGGGCGTGGTCGAATTACCTTCAGGCACAGTGAAGCGCC
>JANPCL010000075.1:0-2481 GCA_031430915.1 Hyphomicrobiales bacterium | reverse complement strand
GCTTGAAGACATCACGTCCGGCACGATCAAGATTGGTGAGCGGGTTGTGAATGACCTGCAGCCCAAAGACCGCTCCATCGCCATGGTGTTCCAGTCCTACGCGCTGTTCCCGCATATGACAGTGGGCGAGAACGTGGGCTTTGGTTTGAAGATTGCGGGCGAACCGAAAGAGTCGATGGAGAAGAAGGTGGCGGAAGCCGCACGCATTCTTAAACTGGAACCGCTGCTGGACCGGAAGCCTTCGCAACTCTCCGGCGGCCAGCGCCAGCGTGTGGCCATTGGGCGTGCCATTGTACGGAAGCCAGACGTGTTCCTGTTCGACGAACCGTTGTCGAATCTCGATGCTGCACTTCGCGTCAACACGCGGGCTGAAATCGCCAAGCTGCACCGCGATCTCTCGGCCACCATGGTCTATGTGACCCATGACCAGGTCGAAGCCATGACACTGGCGGACCGCATTGCGGTGCTGGATAGTGGTTATGTGCGCCAGTTCGGCGCTCCGATGGATTTGTACCATTACCCCGACAATACATTTGTGGCGGGCTTCATTGGTTCGCCAAAAATGAACTTCATACCCGTCACAGCGGCCAGTGCTGGCAATGGCTCCGGTGTGAGTGTTGTCGGTTCAGGTTTGGCGAAAGTTCAGGCGGCAGTTGATGCTTCCGGTGTGGTGAAAGACCAGAAACTAACCCTCGGCATCCGGCCTGAGCATGTGCGTATTTCACAAGATGGCAAGGGCGCGCTGGTGGGTACAGTGCAATTGCTCGAACGTCTGGGCAACCAGACCTTCCTGGAAGTGGTGACCGCAACAGATGTGTCGACGACTGCGCTGATCGAGGGCGATCTGGTGCTGGACATCGGGGACAAAGTGGGCATCAATTTTGCCGCCACCGATTGTCACCTGTTCGACGAAAAAGGAGAGGCCTTCGCCCGCCCTCGCACGGCGGCGAAGCCACGCAAGAAAGTGGCATGAAGGAGCTTTGCCGTAACGCTAACGCAAGGCATAGAGAGACACGGCCGCCGCGATGGATACGTTCAGACTCTTGATAGTACCTGGCATCTCGAGCCGTGCCACCACATCGCAGGTTTCACGGGTTTTCTGGCGCAGGCCCTTGCCTTCGGCACCAAGCACCAAGGCGAGGGGACGTTGTTTTGGCGCATCGCTGATTTCAATGTCCGCTTCGGAATCGAGACCAAGCAGCGTGAAACCGTAACCTTTGAGTTCTTCGAGGGCGCGGCTCAAGTTTGTCACGCGCACCACTGGGACGTGCTCGTAAGCGCCTGATGCAGATTTGAAGAACACGCCGGTTTCATGGGGGGCATGGCGGGCTGTGGTCACCATTGATGTAACGCCAAAGGCTGCACAGGACCGGAGAATGGCACCCACGTTATGAGGGTCCGTCACCTGATCCAGAATAACCAGCAAGCCGTCGCGTGGAATTTGGTCAAGACGGGGCTGGGGCAGGGACTTGGCTTCCACCACGACGCCCTGGTGTACGGCGTCTTGCCCGGTCAGCAAATGGTCGAGAATGCGGGGGTGAACGATCTCCGGTGTGGTTGAAACTTCCACACCATCTTCCTTCAAACGGCCCAAACCATTTTCCGTTGCCCAGACATGCACGATCTGTCGCTTGGGGTTGGCAAGAACAGCAGCTGCGGCGTGAATGCCATAGATCAAGTCATTCTCGGGCTTTGGCTGATGTGTCAGCGCTTTCGGGCGGTCACCCAGCAGGGTGGCGGGAACGGGCTTTTCCGGCTTGCGGAACACATGCGGTTTGCCAAATGCGGATTTGCCCTTGTTGAAAGGGCGCTTGGTAAAAGGAGGTTTGCTCATGGCTCTCTATAGGCGTTCAGGGGCGAAGGTCAATTCAGCCAGTAACGCGCAATTGAAAGATCAATTGACACCTGCACCATGGCGTGATTGCTTATCGCTCGACGGGGGTCAATACCATTTTGGAATCGACAAATGCCCCGTTTGTCTCAATCAGTTTTGTTTTCTGTAATGGTTCTGCTGGCTGCTTCTTCTGCGGCCAATTCCGAAAGTTGCGACTTGTTCGGCAAAATAAAGTCCAAGACTTCAAAAATTCCGGTCACTGTGACGTTCATTAATCGCACAGACGCCTTGCGCAATGTGACCTGGCTCGATTTCAAAGGCAAACCGGTGGACTACGCGCAGTTGCAGCCTGGCGAGAAATTCACAATCAACACTTTCATTACTCACCCTTGGATGTTCACAGATGGACCTTGAAACTGTCATGAAATCTTCATGCCCAAAAAGAACCTTACGACCTTCCGTATCACTGTCGAGCGTCAGGATCTTGGTGGCGAGTGAGATTTGAAATCATGAAAGCCGTGCGCCTCTATATTGTGCTCGTTTTTATGACGCTGTTGGTAGCGGCGGTTCCTGCTGTTGCGGCTGACCGGGTAGCACTGGTTATCGGCAATGGTGGCTATAAATTTGCCAATACCTTGCCCAATCCC
>JANPCL010000074.1:0-26255 GCA_031430915.1 Hyphomicrobiales bacterium | reverse complement strand
TACTTCACGCGGGACTATGCCCCGTGGTCAGGCGCGCTGGAGCGCCGGGTGAAGGAGATGTGTGACAGCAACAACGTGGATTGCCATCGACATGGCGGCTTCCTGTTGCATGAACCGGAAAGCATTCGCAATGGGTCCGGAGAGTTCTTCAAAGTCTATACGCCCTTCTCGCGGGTGTGCTTTGCAAAGGGGGAACCACGTTCGCCAAAGCCGGTTCCTGCAATCAGTCGTCATATCGGCGATGTGGTATCAGATGATCTTTCAGCATGGCAACTGCTGCCTGCGAAACCCAACTGGGCTGCAGGCTTTGCCGACCACTGGGCACCGGGTGAAGCGGGAGCGCGGGCTTCGCTGCAACACTTTCTGGATGACGGCCTGAAGGGCTATGGCGAAGGGCGTGACAGGCCGGACAAGGCACATACGTCGCGGCTTTCCCCGCATTTGCATTGGGGAGAAATTTCACCCCACACAGTGTGGCAGGCGACGGCCCAGCGGATTGCAGCAGCTGAAGGGTCGCTGGATGCTGATGGTGAAAAATTCCTCAAGGAAATTCTGTGGCGCGAATTCTCTTACAGCTTGCTGCACCATGTGCCGACATTTCCGGACAAGCCCTTCAAGCCTGAGTTTGCAGAGTTTCCGTGGGAAAATGATACAGCAGGCTTGGCAGCATGGCAGAGGGGCCGCACAGGCTATCCGATTGTCGATGCGGGCATGCGGGAGCTTTGGTCCACCGGCATCATGCACAACCGGGTGCGCATGATCGTGGCGTCGTTTCTGATCAAAGACCTGTTGGTGCCTTGGCAAGACGGCGAACGCTGGTTTTGGGATACGCTGCTCGACGCAGACATCGCCAGCAACTCCGCGAGTTGGCAGTGGGTGGCAGGGTGTGGGGCGGATGCGGCCCCCTATTACCGCGTGTTCAACCCGGTGCTGCAAGGCGAGAAGTTTGATCCGCATGGTGCCTATGTGCGGCGCTGGGTTCCGGAATTGAAAGATGTGCCGGATGCCTTCGTGCACAAGCCTTGGGAGATGCCTGTGCCACCCCGCGCCTACCCGGCCCGCATCATTGACCATGGCAAAGCACGGGACCGCGCCCTATCCGCTTTTAAACGCATCAAGAAGGAAGCAACCCCATGAAGATCATTGCCATCAGCGGCGCCTTGCGCAAAGCTTCGACCAACACCGGTCTGTGCCGGGCCTTGGGCGAAGTGGCAGCAGCTGGTATTCTGGTAGAAGTGGCCACGCTGCACGGCATCCCGCTTTATGATGGCGACGTGGAAGCAGAGAGTGGCAAGCCAGAGTCGGTCAAGGAACTCGATGCAAAAATTCGCAGTGCTGACGGAATTGTGATTTCTACACCCGAATATAATTTCTCGGTTCCCGGCGTGCTGAAAAATGCCACGGACTGGCTGTCGCGCGGTGGTTCACCATTCAGGTGGCGGCGCGTGGGAGTGATCGGTGCGGCGGATGGGCCGCTGGGTACGGGGCGCTCGCAATATCACTTGCGGCAAAACCTGCAGGGCATGGAAGCCATTGTCATGCCTAAACCTGAATTTTTTGCCGGACACGGCAGCCAGAAATTTGACACGGATGGCAACCTCACAGACGCAGATTCACGGCAGCGTCTGGGCAAGTGGCTGGAGAGTTATGTGGCGTTCCTGACAGCGAAGATTTAGCGGCGGTGAAGGGACCTCATCAGCCCTTCGGGCAGCTTCTCCAGGGGAGAAGCGACTCGTTGGTAAAGCGCCCTCATTGTTGATAATTGGGGGAGGTGCTGCAGCAAGTCGCTTCTCCTCTGGAGAAGCTCCCCGAAGGGGTGATGAGGTCCCTTACTTCGACGCCACAGCCCTCTTTCAATTTCGCCCAGGTGTTCTGGCTGGCCAGCATTTGCTGGAGATAGGCCATGTTGGCTTCCACCTGGTCTGGTGGCAGGTCTTCACTGGCGATTTTCTTGGCTTCGTCAAAGCGCCCTTGCAGGCCAACAACCAAAGCCAGGTTCTGGCGGATACGCGGTGTTCCCTTTGCAGCGGGCAGGCTCATGGCCTTGCGCAGGGTCGCTTCGGCTTCCGGCAGTTTTCCTTGTAGCGAATAAGACATGGCGAGATTATTCATGACAGTCACGTCCCCCGGTGCGAGGGCCAGCGCCTGCGTGTATTGCTCGCGCGCTTCGACATGTCTGGTCTGTTGGTCAAGGACGGCACCCAGAACCGACAGTGCGTGTGGGTCACGGGGATTTAACTGCACGGCCCGCTCGAGTGACGTGGTGGCCCCTTCCATGTCGCCAGCGCCGAGAAGCGCCTTGCCGATTTCGAGTTGGGCGACGGGGCTGGTTGTGGTCTTGCTGGCGGTTGTGCGCAGCACTTCTATCTGTGTCGGCTTCTGGCCCAATTCGTCGAGACTGTTGGCATAGGCAATGGCGACGTTGACTTGCGTCGGGTCAGCCTTCCACTGCTTGCTCAGCGCTTCCGTCTTTTTGAACGACGGTCCCGGCTTCGAAGTTGAGGCCGTGGCAAGAGGATCAAGGTCTGTGCCGACGCCGCTGCTTTTGCAGCCCGCCAGCGTCAAGGCCGCAGCCACCAGTGCAACAGTGCCCATCACGCGCACATGTTTGCGAAGCCAAATACCGTCCATGCGAAACTCCACCCTATGACGGCAGAATGGACGTGCAGGTCTCAACAAATGATTAACCATACGTGTTAAGACTGCGAAAACTGATTTGGAGTCGTGACCGTGATTGATGCCGCCGAGATTTTATTGCCGACCAATGCCCGCACTGCAATTCCTCTCCGCGTCATAGCAGCATCAGACTGGCCCTCACACAAGGCAGGCCTCGACAAGGTTTCGCAAACCTGGGCCGCGGCACAGGGTTTTGAAGCCGCCCCTCTCACCTTGTTGGCGCTGGCTGGCAAGGATGGTGGCATTGCTGAAGTGCTGGTGGGAGGACCCCGACCGGATGATGATCCGTTTGCGCTGGGTGCCATTGCATCGAAACTGCCTGCGGGAACGTTTGCGTTCACCGAGCCTCCCCCGCAGGCCGATCTTGTGGCCTTGGGCTGGTGCCTGGAGCTTTACAAGCACGATCCCTTTCGCCCGCTGAAAGTGAAAGCGGTGAAACTCGCCTGCCCGAGGGGGATTGATCGCAGTGCAATCGTCGCCTTGGCCAATGCCAGTTTTGATGTACGTGACCGCGTCAACATGCCATCCAACCTGTTTGGACCTGATGAGCTGGAACAAGCAGCGCGAGACATAGCAAAACAGTTTGGAGCGAAGGTGAAGGTCGTCTCCGGCACCAAACTGGAGAAAGAATTTCCGCTTGTGCATGTCGTGGGGGTTGCATCACCGCGCGCACCACGGCTGATTGATTTTACATGGGGCAACCCGAAACACCCGAAGGTGACACTGGTGGGCAAGGGGGTCTGCTTTGATACGGGCGGTCTCGACATCAAACCATCTTCCGGCATGTTGCTGATGAAGAAGGACATGGGCGGTGCTGCCAATGTGTTGGGATTGGCACAGCTGATCATGGGGGCAAAGCTGATGTTGCGGCTTCGGGTGTTGATCCCGGCAGTCGAGAATTCAATTTCCGGAAACGCCTTCCGGCCTGGTGACGTGTTCAAGACGCGCAAAGGTCTCACGGTTGAAATTGGCAATACCGATGCCGAGGGGCGACTTATACTCTGCGAGGCTTTGGCGCTGGCGGATGAGGAAGCACCGGAGTTGCTGGTGGATATGGCGACACTCACAGGTGCAGCTCGCGTGGCCCTGGGGCCGGACCTACCGCCATTTTATACGGATGATGATGGTGTTGCAGCGGCCCTCACCATGCATGGCACCAAGACCAATGATCCACTCTGGCGCATGCCCTTGTGGCGAGCCTACAACGCGATGATCGAAACACCTATGGCCGACCTCAACAATGCGGGTCAGGGTGGATTTGCCGGATCGATTACGGCAGCCCTGTTCCTGCGGCGCTTTGTGGAGAAAGCCAAAGTCCATGTACATTTCGATATATTTGCCTGGGTGCCTGCAGCCAAACCTTGTCGCCCCAAGGGTGGGGAACAACAAGCCATGCGCGCCTTGTTCAGTTATCTGTCAGAGCGCTACGCGAAATGATTGCGCTTGCCATCAGCTCCCAATTGGAGTGGAATGAAACGGTTCCGAAACGAGTTTTCGAAAGTGGTTTGCGTCACATGGCCATGCGTTTTTCTTCCACTCAATCCTTGCAACTCTGGCACGATGTGGCCTTGGCCCAGGTCAAGGATGACGAGCCTGATTTGTCAGTGCGGCAGATCAGCATTCTTTTGACGATCTATCTTGAAGCGCCGCCGCACACAGTGCGCGATCTTGCCAGCAAGCTGAGTGTCTCGAAACCAGTGATCACCCGTGCACTCGACTCAATGGGCAAGCTCGGCATCGTCTCGCGTCGTCGCGATGACGAGGACAGGCGCAATGTGCTGGTGCAGCGCACGGTGAAGGGTGCGCTCTATCTGGAACGGCTGTCGGATCTAATCGCGGCAAAGGCGGATCATGTATGAGTGATCTCGATAAAAGACTGTTTGCTGTGCGAGCTGATCTTGCAGATGTGCGGCTGAAAGGCCGTTTGGAAGCCGCGCGATTTGTTGAAGGTGTACCGGCTCAGTGTGCGGTGCCGGTGGCCGGCGTGTTTCGCAGTCCCTCAGATGACGCGATGCAACTCACGCAAATGCTGTGGGGTGAGGCATTGTTGGTGTTTGAGCAAAGCAACGGCTGGTCATGGGTTCAGCTCGACGGTGACAGCTATGTGGGTTATGTGCGTGATACAGTGTTGCGAGATGCCAAGGCCATGCGCACGCATCGTGTCAGCGTGCCTTTGACGCATCTTTATCCGAAGCCCGACATCAAATCCCAGCCCGCGATTGCCGTGCCCATGAACGCTGAATTGTGCGTGACAGGTGAGAGCGGCGACTTTCATGTGCTGGCTTCCGGACGCCAAATCCACGCAAGTCACGCCAGCACCGGAACGGAGTCAGACTTCGTTTCAGTAGCGGAACAGTTTCTGCACTCGCCTTATCTATGGGGCGGCAAGACGATGATGGGGATTGATTGTTCCGGGCTTGTGCAAACCGCATTACAAGCGTGCGGTTTCGATGCGCCCCGGGACAGTGACATGCAAGAGCACGGACTTGGCGTCGATATCTCTGGTGAAACGTTGCGGCGTGGTGACCTGGTATTCTGGAAGGGCCATGTCGGCATCATGCAGGATGGCACGTCACTTCTGCACGCCAATGGCCATCATATGTTGGTGGTGAGTGAACCGTTGCAAATGGCAATGGAAAGGATTGCTGCTAAAGGTTCATCGGTCACGGCGGTGAAGCGAATCTAGTATCCGCGCCCACGGTCAACGATGTTCTGCAAACTTCCGTCAGCCTCAAATCGCGCAATCTGTTCTGCTATGTATTTGCATATCGTTGCAGGATCTGAATCAGCTGCAGTGTGAGGCGTCAGAATGACTTTCGGGTGATTCCAGAAACGGCTTTCGGCGGGTAGCGGCTCTTTGCGGAAAACATCAAGTGACGCTGCGTGCAGTTCACCTGCATCGAGGGCTGCCAGAATATCATCTTCCACCTGTTGGCGGCCACGGCCCGCGTTAATCAATATCGGTGCCGCGAAAGGTCCACTGCGGGAGAGTTTGCCTATCAGGGCGCGGTTGAGAATACCGTCCGTTTCGACAGTTGCTGGCAAGAGACAGACCAACACATCCGTGCGGGCGAGGAATTGGTCCAACTCAACATGTCCTGCAAAACACTCAACACCTTCGATGGATTTTCTGGTTCGGCTCCAGCCGGCAGTTGGAAAGCCCATGATACTGAGTTTACGTGCGGCATCAGTACCCAATATGCCCAGACCCATCACACCCACACGCAAGGCCGACGCTGCATGTTGCGGGAACTGGTCCCAGATTTTGTTGTGCTGGTTGGCATCCAAACGCCGTTGCTGGCGGTGGTGCATCAGCACTTGCATGACCACATGTTCGGACATGCGCATGGTGAGATCGGGGTCGTTGACGCGGACAATGGGTTTGTCCATTGGCAATGATGGGTCTGACAAAATTGCATCCACGCCAGCGCCAAGCGAGAAAATCACTTTAAGATTGGGTACCGACTTCACCACATCGGCGGGTGGCAGCCAGGCTGCCACGTAGTGCACGTCCTCCAAGTTACCAGTGTCGGGCCAAACCCGGACAGAGCGTGTGGGCGCGGCTTTGCGCATTTGGGTTGCCCAGGCTTGCCCGTCCCAGGTCGGCGTCACAAAAAGAAATGCACTCATGCCATCACCGGCTTCAAGTTCAGCGATGCTGACAACAGCGCCTTGGTATAGTCATGCTGTGGGTTGGCGAAGATTTGTTGCGATGGTCCGCGCTCCACCACCACGCCGTTGCGCATGACGATGACTTCATTTGCCAGCGCCCGTACCACTTTCAAATCATGGCTGATGAAGAGGTAGCCCAGATTGTGTTTCACTTGCAATTTGCGCAACAAGTCTACGACCTGCGCCTGCACAGACATGTCGAGCGCAGACGTGGGTTCATCCAACATTATGAATTTGGGCTCGAGGGCGAGGGCGCGCGCAATCGCAATGCGCTGGCGCTGGCCACCGGAAAACTCATGCGGGTAACGGTCCATGGTATCGGGGTCGAGGCCGGTTTCACTAAGGGATGTGGCCACTCGGGCGCGGCGATCGGTGGCGGACATAGTGGGGTTTTGAATCATCAACCCCTCCTCAACGATTTGCAAAACCGAAAGGCGCGGCGACAATGATCCAAACGGATCCTGAAACACCACCTGCATATCGCGGCGCAACGGCCGCATCGCCTTGTTGTTGAGGCCGTCTATGCGTTTGCCGCGATAGGTTATGGGGCCTTGCGACGAGATCAAGCGCAGAATGGCTAGACCCAATGTGGTTTTGCCCGAACCTGATTCGCCGACGATGCCGAGCGTCTGCCCGGCTTTCACTTCACAGGTGAGGCCATCGACGGCTTTGATGTGGCCGATGGTGCTGCGAAAGAAGCCGCGTTTGATCGGGAACCAGACTTTGAGATTGTCTGTCGTCACCAAAGTTTCCGCCGATGCGTCAATGGGTGGCGGATTGCCCCTGGGTTCGGCGGCCAAGAGCATCTTGGTGTAGTCATGCTGCGGGTTGGCGAACAGCTCTTTCACGGGACGGTATTCCACCACCTTTCCTTTTTGCATGACCACCACATTGTCGGCCATGTGGCGGACAATGCCGAGATCATGGGTAATCAACAGCAGGGCCATGCCGAATTCTTCTTGCAGGTCTTTCAGCAACTTCAGAATTTGTGCCTGCACTGTGACGTCAAGTGCTGTGGTGGGTTCGTCGGCAATCAACAGGTCGGGATTATTGGCCAGCGCCATGGCGATCATGACGCGTTGGCGCTGGCCTCCTGACAGTTGGTGGGGAAAGTCGGCAAGCCGTGTTTCCGGATCGCGGATGCCGACTTTATTGAGGAGATCAATGATGCGGGCACGGGCTTTGTCGCCCTTCATGCTCTGGTGCAAATCCAGAATTTCACCAATTTGCTTTTCCACCGTGTGCAGCGGATTGAGCGAGGTCATTGGCTCCTGGAAAATCATGGTGATGTCGCGGCCACGCACACGGCGGAGGTCGGCTTCATCAGCGTCCAGCAGGTTTTCACCCTTGAACATGATTTCGCCCGAGGGGTGCGAGGCCGCAGGATAGGCCAGGAGTTTGAGAATCGAATTTGCGGTTACGGATTTTCCGGAGCCGGATTCACCGACCAGCGCCAGTGTCTCGCCCTTCTCCAAGGTAAACGACACATGATCAACCGCCAATGTGGTTTGACCGCCTTGGCTGAAGGCAACCGACAGGTCTTTGACCTCCAGCAAACTCATCGGAACGTCTTTCGCGGATCGAGCGCGTCGCGCACCGCTTCACCTGCAAATACCAAAAGTGTGAGGAGGATGGACACCACAAAGAAGGCGGTGAAGCCAAGCCATGGTGCAAACAGATTGTCCTTGCCCTGCTTCACCATTTCACCCAGCGACGGAGAACCGGGTGGAAGGCCATAGCCTAGAAAATCCAGCGCCGTCAGCGTGCCAACGGAGCCCGACAGAATGAAGGGCATAAAGGTGACGGTTGAGACGAGCGCGTTGGGAAGCAGGTGCTTCCACATGATTTTCGCATCGCCCAAACCAAGCGCACGGGCAGCCCGCACATATTCAAAGTTCCGTGCACGGAGGAATTCCGCGCGCACGATTCCCACAAGTGTGGTCCACGAGAACAGCACGAGAATGAACAACAAGACCCAGAAGCCCGGCGTGATGAAGGCGCCCATGATGAGCAGGATATATAGCACTGGCAGCGACGACCAGATGTCGATGAAGCGTTGGAACAGCAAATCCATCCAGCCACCGAAGTAACCCTGCACAGCACCTGCGGCGAGTCCGATAATGGAGGAGACGAAGGTCAAGATAAGTCCGAATGCAACGGAGATGCGAAAGCCGTAGATCATGCGGGCGACCACGTCGCGGCCCTGATCATCGGTGCCCAGCCAATTCATGTTGCCCCAGATGCATTGTGGGTCTTCGGCTTTTAGCGGGAATTTTACGCATGCGGCTTCGCGGTCCAGGCGGAAGGCGGGGCGCGACGGTGCGGGGGCTGGAATTTCGCGGTTCACGGTGTTGTAGGAATAGCGGATGGGCGGCCAGAGCATCCAGCCATTGGCGTTGATTTCGTCTTGATTCACGGTGTCGCGAAAATCCGTATTGGCAAGAAAGCCGCCGAACATGGTTTCGGGATAGTCCTTGAACAGCGGATAAAGCAATTCGCCTTTATAGGACGCGAGAATGGGACGGTCGTTGGCGATAACGGGAGCTAAAACTGAAAGCCCGAACAGCACCATGAACAGAATAAAAGACCAGTAGCCCCGACGATTGGCCTTGAAAAGATTCAGGCGGCGGCGATTGATGGCGGAGATATTTTTGAACAGCATATTCAGGTCTCACGCGATTCAAAGTCGATGCGCGGATCAATCCACGTGTAAACCAGGTCGCTGATGAGCGCGATGAAGAGACCAAATAGCGTCATGATATAGAGAGTGGCAAAGACCACGGCATAGTCGCGCTTCACCACGGACTTGAAGGTGAGCAGCCCCAAGCCATCAAGCGAGAACACCTGTTCAATCAACAGCGAGCCTGAGAAAAATGCTGCCAAAAAGGCACCAGGGAAACCGGAGATTACCAGCAGCATGGCATTGCGGAAAACGTGGCCGTAGAGCACCCTGTTTTCAGTGAGGCCTTTGGCGCGTGCAGTCGTTACATATTGCTTGCCGATTTCATCGAGGAAAGAATTTTTTGTCAAGAATGTCATGGTGGCGAAACTGGAAATACCGAGTGCCACAAGCGGCAACACCAAATGCCACGCGTAGTCTTTCAGTTTTCCCCATGCCGACAGCGTATCAAAATTGTCTGATGTCAACCCGCGCAAGGGGAACCAGTCCCAATAGCTGCCGCCAGCGAACAACACGATCAAAATGATGGCAAAGATAAAGTTTGGAATGGCATAGCCGATGACGATGATGGTGGAGGTCCAGATGTCGAATTTCGAGCCATTGCGCACGGCCTTGCTGATGCCCAAGGGGATCGACACAAAGTATGAGACCAGCGTCAGCCAAAGGCCCAGCGAAATCGAAACCGGCATTTTCTCCCAGATCAAGGATATCACTAGTCTGTCGTTGAAATAACTCTTGCCGAAATCAAAGCGCAGATAGTTCCACACCATGTTGAAAAAGCGTTCGGCGGGTGGTTTGTCAAAGCCGAATTGTACTTCGAGTTTTTTTATGAACTCGGGATCAAGCCCGGAGGCTCCGCGATATTTTGAATTTGTTTGCCCGCTGCTCTGAAGTTCGCCACCGGCACCCGTGTCCCGCGCGCTTTGCCCAGCGGGATTTTCCAGTTCGGCAATGATCTGTTCAATGGGACCACCCGGCACAAATTGCGCGATGGCGAAGGTCAACAGCATGACGCCCAGCAACGTGGGGATCATGAGCAACAGACGTTTGACGATATAGGCACCCATTGTTTAGCGACAGACCACAATCATGATTTGGAGATACTCGCATCAGCTTTTTCGTCAAACCACCACGTCGCAGGATAGCCTAAACCAAACATTGGAAGCGTTTCTGTATGGGCAACGCGCTTCCAATGGGCAAGCCGTTGATCCGACAGGTACCACATGGGCACACCATAGTGGTTCCAGATCAAGACGCGGTCCAAAGCGCGACAGGCGGCGATCAGGCTTTTGCGATCTGGTGCGGTCGTGAGCTTGGCCACAATGGCATCAACAGCAGCATTCTTGATGCCGTAGTAATTCTGGCTGCCGGGCTTGTCGGCGAAGGCGGACGTCCAGAATTCGGTCTGTTCATTTCCGGGCGACAAGCTTTGGCCCCAAACGGCAACGATCACATCATAGTCAAAGTCTTTTTGCAGGCGGGTATATTGCGACACATCAACTGTCCGGATTGTTACCGCAACACCTATGAGCTCAAGCTGCTCCTTGTACGGCAACGCCACACGCTCATAGGCGTCCCAATCCAGCAAGATGTTGAAGGTGAAGATTTCGCCCTTGGGGTTTTTCAACACCCGCTTGCCGTTTTCAATTTCGGGCTTCCATCCGGCTTCCGCAAACAGTGCTTGGGCTGCCTGCAGGTTTTTCCGCCTGTCCTGTGGTGTGGTGTTGATCGGGTTTGAATATTCAGTTGTGAAAACCTCAGGCGGAACCTGATCGCGCAAAGGTCCCAACACTTCCAGTTCTTCAGGGCCGGGCAGGCCTTTGGCTTCCAATTCTGAATTGTTGAAGTAGCTGCGCGACCGCTTGTATTGGCCATAGAACAGGTTCTGATTTGACCACTCAAAATCAAAAGCCAAATTCAATGCATGGCGTACACGCGCATCCTGAAATTTTTCACGGCGCAGGTTCAGGGTCCAAGCCTGCATGCCCTCTGCCCCGCCTTGCGGGATATTGCCTTTGATGACACTTCCGTTTTTTACAGCAGGGAAATCATAGCCAGTAGCCCAGCTTTTCGACGAGCGCTCAACATTCACGTCGAACTTGTCACCTTTAAAGGCTTCCAAAGCCACGGTCCCGTCGCCATAAATCTGATATTCAATTTCATCGAAATTGTTTTGCCCAACGTTGACGGCAAGCTTTTCGCCCCAATAGTTTTTGTCGCGGATCAATGTGAAGGTTTGGCCTGAAATGACTTTGCCCACGGTATAGGGCGCTGATCCCAGCAGTGGTTCAAGCGTGGATGAGTTCACATCGCGCTGCCTGCCGTCTGCGTCTTTGCCGGTCCACCAATGTTTTGGCAGAACACCAAACTCGCCAACAATTTGGGGAAGCTCACGATTGCCTTTGATTGCGAAGACAAAAGTGACTTCATGATCGCCGGTTTTTTCGGCGCGCAGTATGTCCTTGTAATAGGCCTGGCGCGCCGGGACATTGGCCTTGAGTGAGTCAAAGCTGAAAATTACATCTTCCGGCTTCACCGGTTCGCCGTCGCTGAAATGGGCTTCGGGTCGCAAGTTATAGACAACGCTGGAATAGTCTTCCGGATACCAAATGCCCCCTGCCAAAAGACCGTAAGCACCAAAGGGCTCATCCAGGCTTTTCACCAGAAGTGATTCATTGATGCCGGGGTCAATGGGGTCGCCGTTGATGGTGTTGCCGTTCAGGCTGTCAAAGGAGCCGGCAATACCCAGTCTTATTTTACCGCCCTTTGGAGCTGCCGCATTCACATAATCAAATTGCGTAAAACCCTCAGGATATTTCGGATCGCCCAACAACGACACTGCGTGGCGAAATTTCATGAGCCCCGCGTGACCGGGCCTTGCAAGCAATGGCAAAAATGGAGCAGAACCCGCCAATTGCAATACGCGCCGCCTCGAAAGTGACTGTGACATTTTAATCTCCGTCCTGATTCGAACGCCCCTTCATAGGATGGCGCAGCCTCAAAACAAAACACCAGCACAAATTGCGCTGGTGTGACAATGTCCTGATGTCAGATTATCTTACGGTGCCGGGAACGGCTTGGGTGCGTCTGACAGCGATGCCAGATAGGCGATCAAGTCGGCACGCTTCTTGTCATTGGCAATGCCGCCAAAAGCCATTTTGGTACCCACGATATATTTTTTCGGGGCTTTGAGGTAGACGTTGAGGTTGTCGTAGTTCCACTTGTCAGCCTTGTGGCCCAGCATGGCTTCGGAATAGGCATAACCTTCATGGGAACCAATCCCGCGGTCTACAATTTCATACAAAGCAGGACCGGTTTTGTTGGCACCACCTTTTTCGAAGCTGTGGCAGGCTGCGCAAGCCTTTGCTACCGCAGCGCCGTTGGTGGCATCGGAAGAGGCCAGAAGTGTTCCAAGAGACGCCGCCGCCTCACCACCACCGCCTGCTGCAGGCTCTTCGGCGGCAGCTACTTCAATCAGGAAACCCTGCTTGTCGGCTGGCGGAAGCGTTGGGTGAAATATACCCGCACTGAGGTTTTCGAGACCTAAAACCATGAGGGCTGTGCCCAGCACTGCGCCAGCAATTTTGTTGAAAGTCCAGCTATCCATATCAAATCCCGCCGAAAACCTGTTTCACAGCGCTAACTAATGCTTTGCTGCAACACCTGCAACCCATATAAAGATGGCGGCGCAATTTGCCGCGCCTTGAACATAAGCCCATGATTGATCACCAGAATACCATCATCGTCATTCCAGCCCGCATGGCGGCAACCCGGTTGCCGGGAAAGCCCATGGCCGACATCAATGGAACCCCGATGATTGTGCATGTGTGGCGCAGGGCCATGGAAGCGAAACTTGGACATGTGCTGGTGGCGGCGGGTGAAAGCGAAATTGCAGCGGCCATCAGGGATGCGGGGGGTGATGCCATTGTGACGGAGGCCAATCTCAAATCCGGCTCTGACCGGGTGGCGGCGGCGCTCCATCTGCGCGACCCAGAGCGGCATTTCACCCATGTTGTCAACTTGCAGGGGGACCTTCCCACGGTTGAACCTTTGACGGTCAGGCGCTGCCTTGCCGGACTCACGAACGACAGTGTTGATATCTCGACGGTGGCCACAGAAATTTTGAACGATGAAGATCGCGTTAACCCCAATATCGTGAAAGCCATTGCACCCTTGGGCAAAGACCGTGAGGTTGCATATGCTCGCGATTTTGTGCGGGTTTTGACGGATGATCACCCGGCACCGCATTGGCACCATATTGGTATCTATGCCTATAGACGATCTTCTCTGGAGCGCTTCGTGAGCCTGCCGCAATCGACACGGGAAAAAGAGCGTTCGCTGGAGCAGCTGCGCGCCCTCGACAACGGCATGAAAATCGCCGTGGTGCAGGTTGACTCCAATCCGCTCGGCGTGGATACGCCGCAGGACCTCGACATGGCGCGCCGCCTTCTGAAAGACCTTTAAGCAATGACTGCCAAGCCCAAGATCGCCTATCAGGGAGAACCCGGGGCCAATTCCCATATTGCCTGTGTGCAGGCCGCCCCTGACCATGAGCCCATGCCCTGCCCTACCTTCGAGGACGCATTCCAGGCGGTGGAAACGGGCAAGGCGGCATTGGCGATGATTGCCATTGAAAACACCACTGCGGGGCGCGTGGCGGATGTGCACCATCTGTTGCCGGGCTCGCATCTCAGCATCGTGGGAGAGCATTTTCTTCGCATCGAATTTCATTTGATGGCAGTGCCCGGTGTAAAGCTTGGCGACATCAAGGAGGTGCACAGCCATGTGCATGCGCTGGGCCAATGCCGGAAATTCATCCGCGAACACAAGCTGAAGCCAGTGGTTGCTGCCGATACGGCAGGGGCGGCGCGGGAATTGTCAGAAACGCGGATTGCAACGCAAGCCGCGATTGCCACCAAGCTAGCGGCTGAAACCTATGGTCTCAAAATTTTGGCTCGCAACATCGAAGATGAAGAGCACAACACCACACGTTTTGTGATCCTGTCGAAGAAGCCCAGGCCGCTTGTCTCTGGCAAACAGAAGATGATCACCAGCTTTGTCTTCCGTGTACGGAACGTTCCCGCTGCCCTCTACAAAGCCATGGGCGGCTTTGCCACCAATGGTGTGAACATGACGAAGTTGGAGAGCTATCAACTCGAAGGCCAAATCTCTGCCACCCAGTTCTACGCAGATATCGAGGGTCACCCGGATGACACAAATGTGAAACTGGCGCTGGAAGAGCTGGGGTTCTTTACGTCATATGTGCGGGTGTTGGGAGCTTATCCGGCGAGTGGGTACAGGGTGGAGATAGCGAAGCGGCGGGGCGCGTTATCTCCGGCCCTCCCCGGCGCGTTCCGCGCCTCCCCTCCCGCAAGCGGGAGAGGTGAGTAATTCTTCACTTCTCCCGCTTGCGGGAGAAGGTGGCTCGCGCGTCAGCGCGAGACGGATGAGGGGCCGTCAATCCGCTCCAAAGCCGCCTTAACCAAATGCCAGGCAATCGCATCGGGACGCGACGCGTGTAAGCCCTGCGGATGCGTCCGGTCCAACATCATGCGGATTTCGTCTGCTTCGAACCAGCGCGCCGTTTCAATCTCACTTTCGTCAATTGTCAGCACCTCATCCTCAGCCTCGCCAATCATGCCGATCATCAGGCTTGAGGGGAATGGCCAGGGTTGGCACGTCACGTAGTCGACTTTTCCAACCGTAATCCCCACCTCTTCTTTCACTTCGCGGCGCACGGCAGCTTCCATGGTTTCTCCGGGTTCCATGAAACCTGCCAAGGCAGAATACATGCCTTCCGGCCAACTTTTTTGACGGCCCAAAAGTGTACGATTTCCATGGCACACCGCCATGATGACGACGGGGTCGGTTCTTGGAAAATGGTCGGTGCCGCAAGCTGCGCAATGGCGGCGGTAGCCTGCGTCCTGCATCTCTGACGCCAGCCCGCATTTGGCGCAAAAGCCATGAGAGTCGTGCCAGTGAATGAGGCTTCTGGCTTGGGCGAGAATGGACAATTCCTCTCGCGGCAACAGCGCGTCAATCATCACGCTACGCAGAGGTTTCAGCGAATCACTTTGCGCTGCGGCGACCGCAAACCATGGTGCGCCCGCTGCATCGGTCCCCAAAAATATGCCAGGCATAAAAGAAAGTGGACGCGACACATCGAGTTTGTCGCCGACGAACTGAACGCCATCGCCATGCACCCAGATAAATTTTGCCTCGTCACTTTTCCTGTATTTCTCCAGCAGCAACGCATCCGTGCGGATGTGTGACATGCGATCAAGGGGCGAGTAGGCATAGGCAAATTGCGGCAAGACTTTAATACTCCACGATCGAGATGTGTTTGAAACAGACGGAAGATCAACACTTTAACGTAAAATTTACCAAAAGAGTTAACTTTCAGGCCACGAAATTGTGTTGGCCTTGCCGTTTTGGGCGTGG
This sequence comes from Hyphomicrobiales bacterium, assembly GCA_031430915.1. GTDB lineage: Bacteria > Pseudomonadota > Alphaproteobacteria > Rhizobiales > Aestuariivirgaceae > Aestuariivirga. The sequence goes on along the minus strand of JANPCL010000074.1, from coordinate 10,786 downwards.
GGGCCATTGGTTCAAGGTCTTGCGGGGCCCGAGGAGTTGACGTGATGAAGCCTGGTGTACCCTGGAGTGTCAAAGGCATTGAGCCCGATGTGCGCGAAGCTGCAAAGATTGCGGCGCGTCGCTCTGGCATGACGCTGGGTGAATGGCTGAACAGCAAGATTCTGGAAACCGCTGACGACATTCCAAATGTACGTCCGGACTATTCGCCCCGTGCTGCGGCCCCGAACCATGCACTGGAACGCACCGCAAGCCGGCTCGAAGATATTGCCGAACAACTCGCCCGGATTTCACGCCGGGACACGGATACGGCGGCGCGGGTAAATGCGCCTGTCGAACAGCGGCTTTCAGCAGAACCCGAATTCCTGAACAAGGTGCTGAACCGTGTAGACAGCAATGAGCGGCAAACCGTTGAGGCCTTCACGGCTGTCAACGAGCGCCTGTCGGTACTGGGCCGCCAGATTACACAGGCCTCAAAGCGCGAAACCAAGCCGGAGGATCACCCCGGCTATCAGGCGCTTGAAAAGGCCGTGCGCAATATCGTCGAGCATATGGAAAGCTCCGAAAAGCGCACGCGCGACAATTTCAAATCCCTGCATGATCGCATGGCATCCCTGTCGCAAAAGGCGTCTGTCAATCCGCAGGATGCTGTTGCCAAACAGGCGCCACAGTTTTCTCAGCTCGAAGCGCGGCTTGCCGATTTGGCAACACGGGTGGAACGCAGCGAAAAAGGTGGCGGCCATGCCACCTTGCCTGATCTTCTCAAAAACGAATTGACGGAACTCGCAGACCGTATCGACACGGTGCGGGAAACCGCTGAAACGCTGGCTTCACGTGCGCAGACGCAGGCCGTGCAGGCATCGCAGCAGGAGTTGCGTGCCATTGAAAGCCGCATTGTCGGTCTGGTCAGGGAAGCACAAGCTTCGCTTTCAGGCACTGGTGCAGGCCCTGCGGAAATGCAGCGTTTGCGCAGCGAAGTCGAACGCGTCAACGCCCGCATTGACGAAGCCCAGGAAGCACAAAGCAATGGCGGTGATGTCATGGCGTTGCGGGCTGCTGTTGAGCAATTGTCCACACGCGTGGCGCAAGGCCCGGACATGCGCCCATTGGCGGAAATGGACCGCCGCATTGTTGATATCACCCAGCGCTTGGAGCAAACCCAGGCGCAGACCCGCAATTCGCCTCAGATCAGCGAACTTGAACGGCGGCTTTCCGAGCTTGACTATAAACTCAGTGAAGCCGTGACTGACAAATCCGGTTCACACGGCCCGGAAATCGAAGCCCGGCTTGGCGATATTGCGGCCCGTGTGGAACGCACCGAGCAACAGCTGGGTTCACTTGAAACCATAGAACGCGCCGTCAACCAGCTATTCGACAGCATGGAGCAACAACGCGCATGGACCCAGGAAGTGGCAGATGCATCTGCCAATCGCATGGCCCAGCACATCATGGCACAACCCGCGCCGCAGATTTCGCTGTCGGGCACACCCGAGATCCAGGCACTTCAAGATGGCTTGCAAGCAGTTCGTGAAGCCTCTGTCCATGCTGACAGCCGTAACCAGGAAACCCTGGAAGCGGTGCATGAAACGCTGGAACAGATCGTCACCAAACTGGCCGAACTCGAAACTGCTGCCATTGGCCAGCGCGTTGCTGCCGCAGTTGCCATGCCTTTTACAGACGCTGCCACTGTGAGTTCCGCCTTTGCTGAACAAGCGCCAGCGTCTTCAGATTGGGACCCACCTGCCACAGCGGCTGTAGAAAACAACCCGTTTGAAGCTGCAGCGACACCAGCCATCGACCCGTTCCAGCCGGTAGCAGACGCAGCTCCGTCCAATCCGTTTGATGCAATCATGCAGCAATCACGCGGACTGGGCGACGCACAGGGCGATGCTCCAGCCCAACCCGTCATAAATGAGGCGGATGATTTTATTGCGGCGGCCCGCAGGGCTGCCCAAGCTTCTGTCCAACCCAAAAGCGCCTTGTCCGGCTTGTCGCCTGGCGCGTCCCGCTCTGCCGATGCGGCGGCGAAAAAAGGCATGGGCCTCAACTTCCTCAAGGGGCGCAAGAAGGCCCCAGCGGCAAACACTCCGGCACCCGTAATGGGGGAATTGAAGCACCCGCCCGGCTTCAAGGCGGCGAACAACAACGAGAACAAGAAGCGCAAGTATATCATCATGGGCATTGCCCTGCTCGCTGCAGTTTCTGTGTTCACATTCAATATGCTGGGTCAGGCGCGAAAGGCACAAATGCCAGCGCAGCCTGCTGCCATCGAACAGCAGCTGGCACCTGACGCAACGGTTGTCCAACCGGAAGTCGTGACACCAGATACAGGCGCTGCCAAAGCCACGCCACCACAACCCAAGCCAGCCGAAATCCAGGGCATGTTGACGCCTGATGGTTCTGATCCGCTGTTGACGGGTTCAGTCGAAAAGCCTGCGGAAGAAAGCCTCTCGGCCATCGTTTCCGGCACCAGCGACAGCATGGCACCGGCAACAGCTACAGGTTCACTGCAGTTGCGTGAAGCTGCGGCCATGGGCAACGGCGAAGCACAATTCGTGATCGCCACGCGCTACCTCAATGGCGAAAATGGCTTGCAGCAGGATTTCGGCAAGGCCGCTTACTGGTATGGCAAAGCTGCCGCTTCGGGCAATGCGCCCGCTCAATATCGTCTGGGTACGCTTTATGAGCGCGGCAAGGGTGTTGCGAAAGATCTGAAGGCGGCGCTTGGCTGGTATGAACGCTCGGCCTCTCTCGGCAACGTCAAAGCCATGCACAATGCGGCTGTGCTTGCTGCAAACTCCGACCAGGAGAAATCCGACTATGCGCGGGCCTTCAAGTGGTTCTCGCTGGGTGCAGCCCATGGTCTGAAGGACAGCCAGTTCAATCTCGCCATCCTGCTGGAACGGGGCCTTGGCACCAAAGCCAATCCCAGGGAAGCCCTGTTCTGGTATTCCGCAGCAGCCCAGCAAAATGATGCCGACGCCAACAAGCGCGCAGGCGTATTGGCCAAGACCTTGTCAGCCGCTGATCTGAAAAGCACACAGGAACGCTTGCAGAGCTGGAAGCCCGAGGTCGCGCCGGAAGTTGCGAACACAGTCGCAGTGAGCGATCCCGCCTGGAAGGCGGATTCGCCGGATGCGTCGTAACTACCCCAAACGCTTCCAGGGAAACTTATGAATGGCGGTTTTGCTGATCATCCAGGCGTGGGCCATGGTGGTGTCAAACAATCCTGCAAAAGCCGTCGTGCGCACATTCAGGGCCCCCGTATAACTTCCGAAAGCTGGCAGAATCAGGCGGCGGTTATCGGCGATGAAGCATTTCGTACGGATATGGGAGCCGCGCTGGATGATGGATGCGCCGGGGTGCAGGTGGCCTGCGATTTCCATTTCACCCTCAGCCAAACGCTCTGGAATGTGGCGTAGCGTTACATCGCCCAACGCCAGTTCATCCACACAGGTTCCGCCCAGTGCATCGTGGGCCTTGGGATCGTGATTGCCGGATATCCAGATCGTGTCGATGGCTGTGGTGATGCGGCGAAGGCGTTCGGCGTCCTGCTCCAGAACTGCATCGTGGGCCACCGCATCGTGAAAGCTGTCACCAAGCAAGACAAGGCGACGTGCTCCCGTTTCCTGCAACACCTGTTCCAGCATGTTGAGTGTCGCCATCGTATCATAGGGCGGCACATGCAGGCCCCGCCTCGCGAGGCTGGCTCCTTGTTCGAGATGCAGGTCCGCTACGAGCAAGAGTTTTTCGTCAACACAATAGGCCGCACCGGACATGTGCGGCGTCAGTCTGAGGCTGCCCAAATCTATCTGGTGGTGTTTAGACAAGCCGGGTTGCCTCTCGAATGAGGTCGTCCGCGGCTTCGGCGAGAAGGGCATCATGGGCTTCGCCGCTAACTGATTCGCGGCCGATATCCAACATCACGGGCACAGCCAGGGGCGACACCCGGTCCAGCGCCTGATGCACGATGTGGTTCTTGATGCGCTTCAACATTGCTCCCAGCCGGTGAATATCGATCAATCCATCGGCTGCATCATCCCATGCCGCCCGCAGCAATACGTGGTCAGGTTGGTGGGTGCGCAGTGCATCGTAAATCAGATCGGTATTCACCGTCACCTGCCGCGCGGTTTTTTCTTTCCCCGGCATGCGCTTTTCAATGAGGCCTGCGATCAACGCGACATTGCGGAAGGTGCGCTTCATCAGGTTTGATTCTGCCAGCCACGCATCCAAATCATCGCCCAGCATGTCTTCATCAAACAGTTTACCGAGAGACAGGCGACCCGATGCAATCATGTGGGAGATGTCGCTCACCGTCCAGATGGCGAGGGAATATTCCGAGGCGACGAAGCCCAAGGGCTTGGCTCCCCAGCGCTCAAGCCGGCGCGTCAGCAACATGCCCAGCGTTTGCTGCGCCAGGCGACCTTCGAAGGGGTAGCAGACCATGTAATGTTTTTCGGCGCGCGGGAAGGTTTCCACAAGCATCTGGTCAGCCCGGGGCAGCACTGAGGCAAAGCGTTGCGTAGCCAACCAATCCCCCACTTGATCAGGCAATTGTTTCCAGCGTTTGGGATCAGCAATGATTTCGCGCACGCGATTTGCGAGATAGGTGGAGAGTGGAAACTTGCCGCCTTGATAGGAGGGAATGCTGGGGTTGGTGCCTGTTGAGCGTGTAGCCAAAGCGCCAAATTCATCCATGCCTTCAAAGCGCAGCACTTGCCCCGAAAACAGGAATGTATCACCCACGCTGAGCTGGCTTAAAAACCATTCCTCCAGTTCACCGAGAACAAATCCGCCGGTGACAACGCGCTTGCTGGCCACGCGCCGCACTTTTGCAAGGCGCACTTTCAGCAATCCTTCTTCGACAATGGTGCCGATGTTCATGCGCCAGTCCTGCGCGATGCTCGGATGCGCCAAGCGCCAAGAACCATCGGCCTGCAGTTTCAGCTTGGCATAACGGGCGTAAGACTTGAGGGCGTAACCACCTGTGGCGCAGTAGTCGAGCATCTGGTCGAAGAGGTGGCGCGAAAGGTGACGAAAGGTGAAGGCGGATGTGACTTCGGCATAGAGGTCATCGGCATGGAAAGGTCCCGAACAGGCACAGCCCATGATGTGTTGCGCCAGACAATCCAGTTTCATCACAACAGGATATTGCGTGTCCTGGGCATTCTCGCGGGCGGCTTCAACAGCAGCCTCACACTCCAGGACTTCAAACCGATTGGACGGAACCAGCAGCGCGTTGCTTGCTTCATCCAACCGATGATTGGCGCGGCCAATACGTTGCAACAGGCGGCTTGAGCCTTTGGGTGCGCCGACATGGATGACCAGATCGACATCACCCCAGTCAATACCGAGATCGAGTGTCGAGGTGCAGACCACAGCTTTCAACTTGTTGTCGGCCATGGCCTGTTCGACTTTGCGGCGCTGGGCCACATCCAGAGACCCGTGATGCAAGGCAATCGGCAAGTTGTCGTCGTTGATGGTCCACAATTCCTGAAACAGGATTTCCGCTTGCGACCTTGTGTTGACGAAGGCCAATGTCATGCGGGCTTTTTTGATTTGCGCGTAGATATCCTTGGTGGCGTAGCGCGAGGAATGGCCGGACCACGGCACCCGCTCTTGCGATTTCAGAATATGAATCTCGGGTGGTGCGCCGGGTTTTCCCATTACCAAAGGAACGGGTGGAGATTTGCCGGGAGCAAGCCAGGCGCACAAAACCTCCGGGTCCGCAACAGTTGCAGATAGCCCGACAAACCGCACATGCGGCACAAGTGCGCGAATCCGTGACAGGGCAAGCGACAACAGCACGCCGCGCTTGTTGGTAACGAGCGCATGCAGCTCATCGATGATCACGCATTGCAAGCTGCGCAACAGATGCTGTGCCGAGCCATCGCCGATGAGCAGCGTCATTTGCTCTGGCGTGGTAATCAGAATATCCGGCGGTTGCTGGCGGATGCGTTGGCGCTTGGATGTTGGGGTATCTCCCGTGCGGGTTTCGATCGTGATGGGCAGGTCCATCTCCATCACGGGTTTTTCGAGGTTGCGTGCAATGTCCACCGCCAGTGCCTTTAGCGGTGAAATGTAGAGGGTGTGAATGCCGTCGGTTTTATGCGGCTCCGCCAAGTCATGCAGAGTTGCCAAAAACCCAGCCAAAGTCTTGCCGCCGCCCGTGGGAGCAATCAGCAAAGCACTTTCGCCCGCAAGGCCAAGCTGCAACATCTCAAGCTGGTGCGCCCGGGGCGCCCAGCCTTTTGTGTCAAACCAGTGCGCAATGCGTTTGTGCAAATCAACCATGTCGTCTGCAAGCTTGACGGTTTCAGAACATAAGCGCAACGGGGGTGCCATGAGTCTATTGAAACAACAGGCGGTGTCTCACCGCAGCATCCTCACCATCGCCATTCCAATCATGCTGTCGAATGTGACGGAGCCCTTGATTGGCGTGGTGAACACAGGCGTGATCGGGCAGCTGGGTTCGTCGGCGTTGATTGGCGGAGTTGCCGTGGGATCGCTGATCTTCTCTTTCCTGTTCTGGGGTTTCGGCTTCCTGCGACTGTCCACCAGCGGGCTTTCTGCCCAAGCGACTGGCGCTGGTGATGCCCGTGAGGTTGGCGCTGTCGTTTGGCGCAGCCTGATGATTGCCAGTGTGATCGGGCTTGTGCTGATTGCGCTGTCGCCCCTGTTGAAGCCCCTGTCGATTTCGCTGATGGGCGGCTCTGTCGAGGTTCAGCAAGCGGCTTCCACCTATTTCAGTTACCGCATCTGGGCGGCCCCGGCGGCACTCGCCAATTTCGCCATTCTTGGCTGGTTCATAGGGCAAGGCAAATCCACCATCGCCTTTGTCACACAACTGGCGTTGAACGTGACGAACATGGCGCTCAGTTCATTGCTCGTATTGCACTATGACTTCGGCATCGCAGGCGTTGGAATGGCGGTGTTGATTGCAGAATATGCGGCGGTCGCAGTTGGACTGGTGCTTGTGCTTATGCGGCTTGGCAAATTGGGCCAGGCGTTCAACAGGACGCTGGTGCTTGACCCCGTAAAAATAAAATCCCTGATCACCGCCAATGCCGACATGATGATCCGCACGGTGTGCCTGCTGTTTGCTTTCGCATGGTTCACTTCGCGCGGTGCCCGCAACGGCGATACGACGGTTGCTGCCAATTCCGTACTGCTGCACATGTTCGAGGTTGCGGCTTACATGATCGACGGCTTTGCCTACGCGGCGGAAGCTCTGGTCGGACAGGCCATTGGGGCGAAGGATCGAGCCAGCTACGGCAAGGCAATTTCGCTGTCGTCGATCTGGGTCATGGTATTCGGCGCTTTTGCATCGCTTGTCATCTGGTTGGCTGGGCCGCAATTTATTGACCTCATGACCGCCAATGCAGAGGTGCGCAGTTTCGCGCGAGACTATCTCATCTGGGCAGCCATCACGCCGTTTCTGGGGGCCGCGTGTTTTCTGTACGATGGCATTTTCACCGGAGCCATGGCCACGCGCGAGATGCGCAACATGATGGTCTTGTCACTGGGCGCTTACATGCTGGCATGGTTTGTTCTGGAGCCACGCTATGGCAATCACGGCTTGTGGGCGGCGCTGAGCGTATTCTTCCTTGTACGGAGCATTTCGTTTGCTGCGCGGTTGCCGGCGATCAAGCGAAGGGTGTTCGGGTAAGAAAGGGACCTCATCCGGCCTTCGGCCACCGTCTCCAAGCAAGAGGGCACGGAGAAGGATTGCATATGGACCTCCCCAATTTTTGGAAAATGCAGGGAGGTCTAAATGCAGTCCCTTCTCCAGCCCCCTTGCTGGAGAAGGTGGCCAAAGGCCGGATGAGGTCCCTTCTTTACCCCTGATACCGCGCAATCGCTGATCGCTCAATCGCCGCAGTCACCAGCTTGTCCAGTCCCAGCGCATCGCGCAAAATTGCCAGGAATCGCAATTCCTCTTTGCCCACCGCCAAATCCACCGCTGCCACCTCCACTGCCAGCGCATAGGCTGTTTCTCGCAAGCGTGGCGGCAGTTGGTCGGCCACCAGTTCCAGAACCGTTGCCATACCGTCTTTCACTTGCAACATGTCACCCGCTTCCTGTGCAACGGTCGCAAGCCGCGTACGGTCAAAGTGTTTGAAAACCGGGAGGGACCGCACCAGAATATCTATCTCCGCCAGTTCCTCCGGCTTGATGACGCCTTCGACGCCTGACATCATCACCATCACATAGATGAGCGCCTGTTCATTGCTGATGGTACCGGACATTACGAACTCCAACTCAAATTGGTTGATCAAATAGACTCTTATGCTTTGGGTGAAGGCACAGAATCAAATTCAAGATTGACTACTAATCCTAGGTGTTTTGACGTTAGTTGTCGAAGTTCTTCAAGGGACTGCTTTGTTTCAGCTCTGTCTTTTTCTAACTGTCCAGACATTTGAGTGAGTAAATCGTCAAGCTCCATAGCCAAAAGTCGAGTGTTTGAATCAAGCTCTACCGTAACTCGGTTCCCTTGTCCGGTAATTACCTTCATTTTTGACTTAATATTTTCACTGTATTTTTGCGCAGTCTCGAATTGCCCAAGAACTGAATTATGAATTTCGTCCACACCTAAAATTTTGTTAAACGCAGCCAAATCCCCCCATGAAAGAATGTTGGTCATTTCCTCAGAAGTGAAATGAACTCTTTGCGGTAAGTTAGCGAAAGCTCTGTAGGCCTGCGCAATGACCATTTTTTCCTTGACTGCGGCCTGCGATGTTTCTTCCAAATGAGAATTCAAGTGAACTATATTTGAATGAATTCTTAGCAACTTGAGTAAAACCGAGTGAGCGAGTGTGGTCTGGCGGTTCTTATCATGTGATCTTTGTTCTTTTTCTTGATTTGCAAATTAACTATGCTGCAAAAACCAAGAAATTACGCCACTTGCAATCGCTCCAACCACGGCACCAATCACACCTGCCCAAAATTCTGGTCCTAGCAGATAGCCCTCGTTCATCTGTTTGTCCTTTGTGATATTGAGAAGTTAGACACCACCTCAATCGCTTCGACAAGTCCCATGCGTTCAATCGCAACACCATCCGGAAATGCAGTTGAAAAGCGCGAGGCCAATCTTGAATCGAGCACGATGAAACAGCCCTTGTCAGTTTCGGACCGGATCAAGCGTCCGAAGGCCTGACGCAGCCGCAACCGCACCGTCATATCAACATAGGTATTTCCGCCGAAAGCTTCCTTGCGGGCTTTCTCCAGAATGTTGGGCGTGGACCAGGGCACCCGGTCCATGACGATGAGACGCAAGGAATCGCCCGGCACATCCACACCATCACGCACGGCATCGGTGCCGAGCAGACAGGCGTCATGTTCCGCACGGAACAGATCAACCAAGGTGGAGGTATCCATGGGGTCCACATGTTGCGCATAAAGCGGTAGCCCACGTTCGCTCAATGGCTGGGCGATGCGTTTGTGCACGGCGCGCAGCCTTGAAATCGCCGTGAACAATCCCAGTGCGCCACCCGCCGACGCGAAGAACAATTCGCGATAGGCCGCCGCGAGTTGGTCCATGCTGTCGCGTGACACATCATTCACGACAATCACCCGGGCCTGACGCGGATAATCAAACGGCGAGTCAAAATGCTGACGCTTCACCGGGTATGGCAAATGCACAGCTCCGGTGCGCATTTCCGCATTCTCCCAATCATCGGGCACATTGGGCGGGCGGTCTTTCAGGGTGGCCGATGTGATGATCACTCCATCGGCTGGGCGCAACACCGCAAGTGCCAAGGGTTCAGTGGGGTCGAGCCAATGAGAATGCAGGCCCACATCAATTTGCCACTGGCCTTGCTGTTCGACCGAAAACCATTCCACCATCAACACATTGGGTGGACCGTTCAGGCGTTGCAGCATCGAGAGCCAACCACCCAACATCAACTCGCCGCGCCTGCGCAAAGACCGCGACATGGCTTCGATGCGACCGCGTTCATGGGTGGAGAGTTCCGCTGCTTCATCATCAAGTTTTGCGGCCAGTGCTTTGGCCAATCGTTCCATCGGGCGTTTCAGGTTTTCCAGCGCCTTGGTGAGATCAAGCGCAGCATCTGCCAAGCCGTCAATCAAGGGCAGGCACGCCGTTTCCAAAGCAAAGCCTGACTCGCTCTCATCGCGCGCCACCACTTGTTGTCTGACAAGCGTGAAGAACTGTTCCGCCACACCATCCGGTTTGCCATCGTGGATGCGGCGCATGTAGCCCGCCGTTGGCAAAATCCGCGCCGCCCGCACGACCTCGTCCAACATGGCGCTGGTGCCATCATCATCGCTGACGAGGTCGCCCAAACGATCCGCCAAACCCCGGCCTCGACGGCGCTCGGTTTCCGGTCCCCGCAACCAGCGGCGCAGCTCTGCTGCTTCCTGCGCCGACAAATGCGACGAGAACGCCCCATCAGCCGCATCAAACAAGTGGTGACCCTCGTCGAACACGATACGCTTCAAACCGCCGGGGGCAGCTTCTTCCTCTTCCGTCACCGCCTGCCCCAAGGCAAAATCCACCGCTGCCTGATGCATGACGAGTGCGTGGTTTGCGATCACGAGTGACGCATTGCGGGCGGCGCGTTGGTTCTTTTCGATGAAGCAACGCTTGTAATGCGCGCAGGCGACGTAAATGCATTCGCCACGCCGATCCGTGAGCCCAAGGGATTGCGGTGTGGGATGTTTCACATCGCCTTCAAAACCCGACTCCGGAAACAGCCCGTAAATCCACGACGGGAAATCACCACCGACCAGATCACCGTCTCGCGTCGCGCGGGCCCAGCGTGCCAAC
>JANPCL010000073.1:0-20744 GCA_031430915.1 Hyphomicrobiales bacterium | reverse complement strand
GATCAATTCCCAAATTTCCGCTTGCTGTGTTTTCTTTTTGCTTGGCACCGATGCTTGGGTTTTATGACGGCGTGTTCGGGCCGGGAACGGGGTCGTTTTTCATGTTGGCGCTGGTGAGTTTGTTCGGCTTGGGGGTAGTGGAAGCAACTGGTCGGACGAAACTGTTGAACTTCACATCGAATATTGCGGCTTTGTTGATGTTTATTCTCGGCGGGAAGATCGTGTGGTCGGTGGGGCTGTGCATGGCGGCGGGGCAACTTGTTGGTGCGCAGTTTGGTGCGCGAGTAGCCATTGCCAATGGCGCGCGGGTGATCAGGCCGCTGTTGGTGGTTGTGTGTTGTGTGATGGCGGTGCGGTTGTGGTGGGTGAGTTGAGGCCTCTCACATAAACGCCTGTATGCCCGTCTGTGCGCGGCCCAAGATTAGCGCGTGCACATCATGGGTGCCTTCGTAGGTGTTGACGGTTTCCAAATTCACCATGTGTCTGATCACATGGTATTCTTCGGAGATGCCGTTGCCGCCGTGCATGTCTCTGGCGAGGCGGGCCACGTCGAGGGCTTTGCCGCAGTTGTTGCGCTTCATCAAGGAAATGGCGGGTGGGGCGATGGTGCCGCGTTCGAGGCCTCTGCCCAATGCCAGCGCGCCGTGCAGACCAAGTGCGATTTCGGTTTGCATGTCGGCGAGTTTTTTCTGGATGAGCTGGTTAGCGGCCAGCGGCTTGCCGAATTGCTTGCGGTCCAGCGTGTATTGGCGGGCGCGGAACCAGCAGTCCTCGGCGGCCCCCATGACGCCCCAGGCGATGCCGAAGCGGGCTTTGTTCAGGCAGGAGAAGGGACCGCCGAGGCCTTTGGCTTTGGGCAGCATATTTTCTGCCGGGATCTCGACGTTTTCGAGAACGATTTCGCCGGTGATGGAAGCGCGTAGGGAAATCTTGCCTTTGATTTCCGGTGTTGAAAAGCCCTTCATGCCGCGTTCGACGATGAAGCCCCTGATCTCATCATCGAGCTTGCCCCAGATGATCGCAATGTCGGCGATGGGGGAATTGCTGATCCAGGTTTTGGAGCCATTGAGCACGTAGCCGCCCTGCACCTTGGTGGCGCTGGTTTTCATGCCGCCCGGATCGGAACCTGCATCTGGTTCGGTGAGACCGAAACAACCGATCATTTCGCCGGTTGCGAGTTTGGGCAGATATTTTTGCTTCTGCTCTTCGCTGCCGAATTCTTCGATGGGGTGCATGACGAGGGAGTTTTGCACGCTCATGGCGGAACGATAGCCGGAGTCAACGCGTTCCACTTCGCGGGCGACCAGACCATAGGCGACGTAGCCCAAGCCGGAGCCGCCATAGGCTTCGGAGGTCATGACGCCGAGAAAACCCATGTCGCCCAGCTCGTTCATAATCTCGCGGTCAAAACGCTCGTCGCGGAAGGCGGTTTTCACGCGCGGGGCCAGCTTGTCGGCGCAGAAGGCGCGGGCTGAATCGCGGATCATGCGCTCGTCTTCGGTGAGGTTGCTTTCAAGGTCGAGCGGGTCTTCCCAATTGAAATCAGAGGTCTTGGCCATAGTGGTTCCGGTGGTTGGTGATTGGAGGTATTTGCGCGGCATGAGGGTGGGAAGTCAAATCGCGAAGGGTCGCAGGAGGGTCACTAATTGCGCCCACCTAGGTTCCAAATCGCGGGCGCGATGAAAATTGCTGGTCTTGCATATTGATGCTTGTGGACGATTTCGAGTTTGGCCAATTCTTCAAGATCGCTTTGTGCTGTTGGATATGTGACGCTGCACAGCGTTGCCGCCTCACCTATTGTGATCCACTCTTTTGTGAATAGCGAATCGACAATAGTTGCAAGTCGGTGGTTTCCATTTTTTTGAATTGCTCGTTGGCGCAAATCATTTTGCAAGTTGATGATTTTATCGACGACGTTCGTGGCGGAAATGCAGCTCTCTTTTACAACTTCAAGGAAGAAGTTGATCCAACTGTTCCAATCGCCATGTGTCGATACCGCAAGTAGTTTTTCGATGTATTCGTCTTTTTTATTCTCGATATTGGCGCTGATGTGGAGCAACGGTTCGCTGGAAAAAAGGAGTTGCTGTGCCATGAGTGTGACCAGCATTCTGCCAATACGTCCGTTTCCGTCGTTGAAAGGATGTATGGCTTCAAATTGATAATGGGCCAAAGCTATATCTACGAGTTCTTCTCCAGATTTGCGGTTCTCCCGGTTGATGAAGCGTTCCAAATCGTCCATGCAGATGACAGTCTCATTTGGCGGCGGCGGAACATATCGTGCTGTGCTTTCACTGTCCCCTTGTTTGCCAATTGCGTTTTGATCAGACTTATATTCTCCGGGGCGCTTTCCTGCTCCTCTTGCTGGAGACAGTCCTGAAAGAAGCGTTCTATGTGCCTGCTTGATGACTCTGTGAGAGATCGGAAGTTCTTTGAGCGCCTCTTCCGCTCCTTTCAGTGCCCTGACATAGTTAAACGCTTCACGGGCATTGTCATCGCCACCTTCGCGTGGTGCCAGTTGTTCGAGGAGCATGTTGTTGATTGTTGTGATTGTGCCTTCGATTGCGGATGAGGTCAGGGCTTCCTTGCGGATGAGAGGCATCACAAGCATATATGGATTAGGGAGGCGTCGGGTTGCGCCTTTCAACTCGCCAATTGCGCCCGTTGCTGCCGCAAGACTAAGTGCTATTGGGCCATAGTCAATCTGTGGTGGCAATTTTGGCGGCACGAACGCCCACGACCCTGAAATAGTTTTTGTCAGGTTCTGGCGTTGCTGGTCTGAAAAGTCATCTGGCTGCATTTTAAAATAACCACCCTGTTTTTTTAATATGATGGGTGGCAATTAAAAAATCAAACACTTTGTTTGAATTCGGCGGATCGATTTAAAATAAGTGTGCAGATATTTTAATCGGTTGGACTACCGGATCAACCCACTCAATGCCTTGAACTCCGGCGTTCCCGCCCGTTCCAGCAGTTCGAACACCACCATTTCGGTATTCACCATCTGCACGTCATTGGCCCGCATCCGCTCGAGGGCCAGTGCGGCTGACTCTGGTTTTCGGGATGACATTGCATCCGCAACCGCAAAAACACCAAAGCCGGCGTTGGCGAGGTCGATGCAGGTTTGCATGACGCAGACGTGGGCTTCGATGCCGGCGACGATCACAAGCGGGCGGCTGGTTTCATGGAGGTTGATGAAATGGGTTTTGAGAGCGTCGTCGCGCCAACAGGAGAATGACAGTTTTTCGAAGATGGTGGCGGTGTTGGTTTGCAAGGTTTCGACCGTGTGGCCGAGGCCTTTGGGATATTGTTCCGAGATGGTGACGGGAAGGCCGAGGGTTTCGGCGGCTTGTAGCAGGATTTGGGATTTGGCAATGACTTGATCGGGCGTTGCCATGGCCGGGAGAAGGCGATTCTGGATGTCGATGAGGAGAAGGGAGGCTTTGGAGGCATCAAGGAGCATTAGGGTTTTTCTTCTTTGTAGCCGACTTGGCGCTGATGTCTGACTGCTGCAATGATTATTCCCGCGCCGTCTGGGAAAATTTCGTAGAGCGCTATGAAGCCTTGCCCGCCAAATGGGATGATGCGTTCCCGCAGTCTGTTTGAGTCTACCACCGGGCGACCAATGGTAGGTGCTTCGACGAGCTTTTTTAATGATAGCACAATTGTTTGCACTGCTTTGTCAGCCGTCTCTCGATCAAAGGCATCGTAGAACTGAAAAATTTCTCCGATATTTTGTTCTGCCCTGCGTGAGTACTCTATTTTTTTTCCCACGGCGGCATCTTTGATTTATCTGAAGAAGAAGCCCATTTTTCCATTGCCTCTCCGGATACAAAGAGACCTGTTTCATGATAGTCAGTCAATGCGTCTTCGGCTTCATGGATGAATGCCAGACGCTTTTCCTGACGTTCCACATATTCAGCAACAGCCTCGCGCATCAAGTAATGCGCGCTTCGCTTAGTTTGTTTGGCAACCGAGTCTAACCTCGACTTTACGTCATCGCTCAGTTTTACAGATAGGGCAGTGACTGGCATTGGCGGCTCCGGTAATAATAGGTATTACCTTTCTATACCAAATCGGCAGCGTCGTCAATTTTCCCCGTCACCAGCAAACCGAATGCGTAAACCTCTGCCACCTCTTTCAATCGGTCAAACCTTCCCGATGCGCCGCCGTGGCCTTGGTCCATGGTTATTTTCAGTATCAGCAGGTTTTCGGAGGTGTTGCGGGTGCGGAGTTTTGCGACCCATTTTGCGGGTTCCCAGTAGGTTACTCTCGGGTCAGTGAGGCCGCCCAAGGCGTAGATGTGGGGATAGGGTTGGGCCTTCACGTTTTCGTAGGGCGCGTAGCTGGCGATGGTTTTGTAGGCCTTTTCATCGGCTATGGGATTGCCCCATTCAGGCCATTCGGGGGGTGTGAGGGGGAGTGTGTCGTCGAGCATCGTCGTTAGCGCATCGACGAAGGGGACTTCTGCCACGATGGCTTTGAAGAGGTCTGGCTGCATGTTGGCGACCGCACCCATGAGCAAACCGCCGGCACTGCCGCCTTGAGCGACAATGTTGCCGCGTGTGGTGAATTTCTCTTTCGCCAGATATTCACCGACGGAAATGAAATCCTTGAAGCTGTTGGTTTTGAATTCGAGCTTGCCGGTCTTGTACCAGCGGCGGCCTTTTTCCTGGCCGCCACGAATATGGGCAGTGGCGTAGACAAAGCCGCGGTTAACCAATGACAGGATGTTGGTGTTGAAGCCTGCGGGCATGGACATGCCGTAAGAACCATAGCCGTAGAGCCAGAGGGGGGCGGTGCCGTCGAGCTTTGTGGTGTGGTGATAGAGCAGTGTGACGGGGATCATTTCACCGTCATGGGATGGGGCGAGGACGCGGCGGGCGACATAATCCGACGGGGTGTGACCTGAGGGAACTTCCTGGGTTTTCATCAACACACGTTCACGCGTTGCCATGTCGTAGTCATAGACCTGGGCTGGTGTTGTTGGGGATGAGTACGTGAAGCGCAGGGTATTGGTATCATATTCGCGCATGTCGCCGAAGCCCAGGGAATAGGCCTCTTCGTCGAAGGCGATGGCGTGTTCTTCTGAGGTTTTGAAATTCCGGATGATGATGCGGGGCAGGGCATTTTCCCGTTCCATGCGCACCAGCCAGTTTTGAAACACGATATAGCCAACGAGGAAAATGCCGGGGCGATGCGGTACGAGATCGACCCAGTTTTCCGGGGTAGGCTTGTCGATTAGAGTCATCATCAGCTTGTAGTCTTCAGCACCATCCTTGTTGGTTTTGATGATGAAGTTTTCGCCGTGGTGGTCGAGGTCGTATTCAAAGCCGGGTGTGCGGGGGGCGACGCAGACGGGTTTTGCATTTGGCTTTTCAGTATCGAGCAGCCAGACTTCGGAGGTGTCGTGATCGTTAACATCGATGGTGACGAAGCGGCGTGAACGGCTTTGGCCGACGCCTGTGAACATGCCCGTGTCTTTTTCCGCGAAGACCAGTTCATCGTCAGCTTGCGTGGTTCCGACTGTGTGGCGGAAGGTTTTGAGAGGGCGATGATTGTCGTCTTGCAGGGTGTAATAGATGTGTTTTTGGTCCGGGGACCAAACGGCACCGCCGCCAGTGTTGCTGAGTTCGTAACTGCTGTCGGTGCCTGTTGCCAGGTCGCGGAATTTCAGGGTGTAGAATTCGGAGCCCTTGTCATCATAGCTCCAAGCCGCATGACTGTGGTCCGGTGAAACCATGATGCCGCCGAAGCTGAAATAGGGCTTTCCCTCTGCCAGCGCATTGCCGTCAAACAGGATTTCCTCTGCTCCACCACTGCGCAGCTTGCGTTTGACCAATGGGTGCTGCCCACCTTTCACATGGGCGGATGAATAGAGCCAAGGTCCATCGGGGGAGGGGACGGAGGAATCGTCTTCCTTGATGCGGCCTTTGATTTCTTCGAAAAGTTTGTCCTGATTGGGTTTGGTCGCATCCATGATTGAAGCCGTGTGGGCATTCTCGGCTTCGAGATAGGCGCGAATATCGGGTTTCAAAAGTTTGGGGTCATGTAACACCTCCTGCCAGTTTTCGTCCTTGAGCCAGTGGTAGTCATCGTGTTTTTCGATGCCATGCCATGTGGTGACGTGGTGCCGCTTTTCGGCTTGGGGTGCTGTGGACTTGGTCATGATGCCTCGCGAAATTTTGAGCCTATGTAGGCATTTACGCTGCAAGGTGCCAGTGCGGACGAATAAATTGAGGCGGCGTTAACCATGTGGCGAGAGGTGGGGCTGTATGTATGCCTCCCAGCATTGCCATTAATCATATTTGAAGCACTCTGCTGCAAGTCTGTCATGGGATAAAAAAGGGACCACCGACGGGCATGTCTGACAATCAGACCGATTTGGCGCGAGATGTGCAGGCACCAGCCATGATATTGGCCAAGCCGCGCGTGTCGGCTGATTCATTCCGGAATCTTGCGGCACGACTGAAGGCACGCCCACCACTGGTGCCGGACATGCAGCCTGTGCTGGTGCCCGTAGCACCGCCAGTCATTCCAGTCGCAGTTGCGCCCCCACCCGTTATTTCAGTGCCGGAACTCGTAGCTGCGGTGGTTGAACAGCCCGTTGCTCCAGCAATTGTGGTCGCACAATATACATCGCCCGACTTTGATCAGCCGATTGCCCCGCGCCGCGCGGCTGTGCAGTTTGAATCGCCAGATTTTGATCCGCCAATTGCTCCGCCCCATGTGGTTGTGGCGCATATGTCGCCAGAGTTTGATCCGATTGTTGAGGCTGCACCTGTTGAGGTGGAGCAACTGCTTGAGGTAGCTCCTGTTGTGGATGCTGCTCCAGAGATTATTGAACCTGTAGCTGAGGCGTTGCCTGAGCTGGACGGCGGTTTTTCCGAGAATTTCACCTATGTGCCGCAAGCTGGCGAAGAGCCTTCGGAGGCGGTTGCCGCAAGTGACGATCCAACGACGGCCAAGGAATTGGCGGATCGGGCCGTTGAACTTGAACTCGAAAACATCTGGCGGATGTTGTTGGCCAAACCCACCAATGATGACCGCACGCTTTATCTGCGCGAGGCCATGCTGTTCGCAGACGACGAAGAAGACCTTGAACCTGTGGCGGCAGAGCTTGACCTGTCGTTGATTGAACCTGCCACACTGGTTGATGATGACGTATCCGGCGAGGGTTCTGTTGTCTCGCTTACGCCGGATGTTCTGGCAGCAAGTGGCGGGCAGGATCTGGCCGAACTCATGCGCTCGCTGCTTGATATCATGGCGGCAGGCAACGCAGCGGGACAACCCCAGGAACGGGCCCTCGCGGCTGATACGTTGCTGCGGCTGGTGCCGCGGCTTGATCTGAAACCGCTGGTTCAGTTGGCCGGTCGTTTGTCGATGATGGAGCAACCGCCGCATTTGCTGGTTGCCCGTCTGATCCGCGATCCTCGTGTTGAGGTGGCCGGACCCTTGCTCGAAGATTGCGCGCAGTTATCGGACAAAGACCTTGTCAGTGTGGTGCAAGAAGGTGAACCGGCAAAGCTTCGCATGGTGGCAAGACGTCGTCGCCTGACGCGTTCCATCAGTGATCTGCTGGTGCAATCGGGTGATCCATCGGTGGTCTTAACGCTGGTGCGCAATATGGAAGCCGAAATTTCGCACGAGGGTTTTCAGTCGCTCTTGTTGCTGTGCGAAAACCACGAAGAATTGCTGGCACCATTGGCTACGCGGCCGGATTTTCAGGCGCCCGTTGCTTTCGAGTTGTTCTGGGTGGCACCCCCGCAATTGCGCCGCTTCATTATTTCGCGCTTTCTGACAGATTCGGAGATGCTGACGAAGATTCTCAAAATCACCATGGCGACAAAGACCGATGAAGAGGGCATACTTGAGCCAATGAGCCAGCATGCGCTGATTGAAGGACTGGAGCGGGCGGCGCGCGGTCATATCGAGATTGCGGCAGAAGAGTTGTCGAGCCTCATGCATGTGAGTTCAGCCACCATGACGCGTATTCTCGCGGATGTGCAGGGCGAAGCCATTGTGGTGATGCTCAAAGCCGCAGGCTATCCGCGCAGTGCGGTGACCGGACTGCTCGCTAAAATGCAGGATGCCGACCTGCCGCTGGTTTTGCGTGAACGTGATATCAGCGAGTTGCAGGGCATGTTTGAAACGCTGTCCTTCAACAAGGCGCGCACACTGCTCACCTATTGGGACTGGGCCCAGAGCAAGACCGGGCCTTACGCGCCAGTGCATTGAAGGTCGCCTCTCCGCACCTCTTTATAAAAAATTAATCTCCGGGACTCTTGCGGATCAGACTCTGTCGATTCATACAGGGGTGGAATCGGTTGTTCTAACCGGGACAAGCTTACGGGGTGGCAGTGGAACGGGGTTCGGGCGCGCAGGCGTTTCGTGCACAATTGGTTGTGCCGGAGCAACGCCAACTTTATGACTATTGGCAGGAACTGGCTGGAAACAACGCCATTCCGGCCCGCGCCGATATCAACCCTGTGCGTCTGCCACGATTGTTGCCGGGCATCAGCCTGATTGAGGTTCACAACGATATTTCACAGTGCAGGATAAGGCTCGCGGGAACGCGGCTTCGGGATATTTATGACCGGGAGGTCACCGGTATGCTGGTCAAGGACCTGCCGCATGGCAACCGGGCCGAATATTGGCAGGCCGCTTACCGCCGCACCATTGAGCTGGCACTGCCCACCCAGGGCGTAATTCGGGGACCACTCGTGAACAAGGAACACGTCGTGCAATATTGGCTGAAACTGCCTTTACGCCTGGGTTCCGAGGGCGTTGGCATGGTGCTGTGTTACGACCATTTTCTGCCGGCATCTGAAGTTCAGCTGGAGTACGACCAAAAAATTACTGTCTCTTCCTGAAATAGGGATTGATTCTGTTCTAAATTTGTTCTAGAACTCTTTCCTAGAAAGAGTTAAAAAATGCTTCAGACCACCCCGACTGCTACCGTAAAAATCGCGCGTGTTCCCCTGGATGCCACGTTTCTGTGGCGCAATGACCGCTGGCTGGTGCAGGCCAAGGACGATTCTACTTGCAAGCCCCTGTCAGTCCGCAACAGCCGGGTGCTGGAGCAATTGCGACGGGCGGGCCGACTTCAAGAAAAGGTGCCAGGGCTTTTCCGGATCATCGGTGCGGTGACACAACCCGTTGTCGATCCGGCGGAAAGCCCGCTCTACCGTTTATGGGCGACGAAACAGCCGGACGGATTGGCGGTGCTTGATCTCGACCAGTTCCGGGCGGGTGAGCGCTTGCGGGTGGATTATGAGGGCGCGCATCTCTCTGCTCCCGTGACCATGGCCTATGACGGGGTGAGGGGTGGGCGGGGCCATATCAGTGACAACCATATCGCCGCCCTGACGGACGCATCACTTTCGGCACGACAGCGTTTGCACCACGCCCTCGATTCGGTGGGGCCGGAACTGGCGGGAATCCTGCTACATGTCTGCTGCATGGCAGGTGGGTTGGAACAGGCGGAACTGCGACTCAACCTGCCACGACGTGCGGGGAAGGCCGTCTTGCAACTGGCCCTGACGCGGCTGGCACGGCATTACGGCTTCAAGTCACCGCTGCGGCACCAAGGACCAGGGCGTATTGGGCATTGGGCGGTGGAGGGGTATCGACCGGGGGCGGGGTAAGTGGACTCGTGGTGAGAAAGGCCCTCATCCGGCGCGTCGCGCCGCCTTCGCCCGCAAGCGGGAGAAGTGAAGCAAGTGAGCGTTCTTCACTTCTCCCGCTTGCGGGAGAAGGTGGATCGCGCGGAGCGCGAGACGGATGAGGGCTTTTGTTTCAACCAGCGACACTGCCCGCATCCGCCTTGATCCGAGCCACCATTGACGCCAGTCCGTTGGATCTTTGCGGTGTCAGGTGGTCCTTCAGGCCCAGTTCGGCGAAGAGGGGGACGGCGTCGAGTTTTGCTATTTCGTCGCGGGTGAGGGGGGCGTAGATCATGAAGGCGATGGCGATGAGGCCTTTGACAATCAGCGCGTCACTGTCGCCTTGCAGATCCAGTTTATTGCCGGGGGCCGGGGTGGAATAAATCCAGACCTGGCTGGCGCAGCCGTTGACTTTGGTGGCCGGGGTTTTCAAGGCATCAGGCATGGGGGTCAGATTGCGGCCCAGGTCGATGACGTGTTTGTAGCGGTCTTCCCAATCATCAAGATAGGAGAAGTCTTCGCGCAGTTGTTCGAAGCTGTGTTGCATGACCAGCAGATAGGGCTTTGGCCGTATAACCTCAACCCTTCGGAATGACGCGGGTTTTTTTCAACACTGGTCTGGGTATGTTGTCGGCTGTTTGCACGGGTTTGCCGTCATTGGCCCATTCATAGACCAGTTTGGCGGAGTATTTAGCCTTGCCTTCGACCATGCCGGCGACAACGCCCGCTGTGGCGCAGGCATTGGGGTTGCGCTGGCAAAAGCCGCGCAGGTCTGCCACGGTTTCAGCGGCGGCTGCCAGATAGGCAAAATTGCCCGGTCCGCTTGGGGCTGGTTCGCCCGAAGGATCAGGTGGTGGCGACGGCAGCAGAGCCAAGCCTGTGCCCACCACAAGTAGTGTTCTCAATATCCCCATGGCGTCACCTTCTGGTGTTCCCTGTTGTTGTGGGTCTGATGTAGCAGAGGGACGTTGGAGTGACGTGAAATTTTGGTGACAAATTGGCCGGGTCAGCCAAAGGATTTGTTAACCATGGATTTGCACATCGAAAGGCGACGTTAACCCTCAGCAATGCAGATTGGAGACTGCAGGCAGTCAGTGGGTTTGGGTCTTGGGTAAGCGAAAGAAAATATCAGCCGTTGTGGATGTGCCACGACCGTCCAAACCCTTTGCTGTGGTGTTGTCGCTGGCCGCCTTCCTTGGCAGTGCCGGCATTGTTTACAATGCCTTTTTCAACCAGGGATCCAACGTGGCCACGCAGGCAGCCAGTGATGGCACGACGCGTGTGACTGTGGTGGCCGGACAAAAAGCCTCGCGCACCATCACCTTGAAATATGATTCGCTGGTGGAAGACGTGCAGCGGGAATTGTTGGCAACCGGGCATTTTAACGGTCTGGTTGATGGCGTCACGGGGCCGCGCACGAAAGTGGCGATCGAGACCTATCAGCGCGACAACAAGATGGACGTGACGGGCGAAATATCGAAGGGCCTGCTTGAACACATTCAATACACGCGGAAGCTCAACCAGGCGGCGGAATTCACGGGGTCTATCACGCCGAGTGTCAAGGTAGCGCCTTCGGTAGTGGTCGTTCCGCCCCTTCCCAAGCCATTGGCGGGTGACAATGCCATCGCAAAGGTACAGCAACGCCTGGCACTGCTCGGTTATGATCCCGGCAGCCGCTCCGGCCAGCTGGATGAAGGCACACGCTCTGCCATCATGATTTTTGAAATGGACCATGGGCTTCCGATGCAGGGCAAGATTTCCAAGGGCCTGCTGGGCGCATTGAAGGCGGCGGAAGCACCGCAGAAGCCGTGACGGCTGCATGACATCTCGCCTCAAGACCGAACTCTGGGTTCAAGCGTTTTTAAGGCGTTGCGCGGTTGCAGGTAAAAACGGCGCGGTGTTGCAGCGGGGCCACAGCGATGCGGGCGCGCTGCTGGTGGTGGTCAATCACCTTGATGGTGGTCACAGCCTGTTGGGTCCTGCACCTGGTCCTGCCTATGATGACGAGGGAAACCGCCGTTTTGCACAGTTGACTGATGTGCAATTGGCATGGCCCGATGTTGCTGCAAAAATTGCACGGGCGCGGTCATTCGATGAGGACCTGTGGGTGATAGAAGTTGAGGACCGTGATGGGCTGGCGGGACTCCAGCCAATCATCGACTGACCTTTATGCAATTGTTAACCATAACTGGTTTTGATCGTGTTTGACGCACACCACGACAACGCTGTTACGGGATACAACACATGGCTGTCATTTTGCAGTTTCAAACCACAAGCAAGCCAGACAGGCCGCAATACGAGCTGGGCCACTCAGCCACGATCCTGATCTACACGGGCGTCAGGATCGAGCGAATCGATTTTGAAGCGCAGCGGACAATGGCACGGCTGGCGGAGAGTGAATTGGCGAGGGCTCGCACGTCAGCGTGAGGGCCTTCACCCCTCAACCCGCACACACCGGCTTTGTTTGACCACAGCCTCGGTTTCCTTGCGCAGCAATGGATCGGCTACTGCGACCCACAACACAGCGAGGCCTTGTTTTTCCGTCATGGAGATGCGCCAGCCGATCTCGTCGCCTGTGACGTCAACAGCATCATCGGCGCTGTTCAACACCTGGGCGAGGAGGCCGCCGTTGCGGGAAAGTTCGACGTTGAAGTTGTTGGTGTCGGCTTGTGTGTCGTTGATGGCGTAGACCTGTTCGCCGCTCAACGTATAGACTGCAAAATTCCAGAAGCTCTCCGGCAATTGTGCTGCCACACGCACCGGGCCCGATGCCAGATCAAATTTGCAGATGCCGATGATGTTGTCTTTTGAGGCATAGGGCAGCAGACGCAACTGCACTTCGGAGTCGAGAATGGCAAAGGTGTTGATGGGTGCTGTGCCCAGTGCCGTGTCAATGGCCGCACTGAAGGAGCGGCTGGGCACAAACAGTACGTAGCCGATGTGTGCGATGACGGCGAGGATCGTGGCCGTGAGGAGCCAGAAGAATTGTCGGCGCATGTCTGTCAGCACCAGAGGCGCTTGACGCGCGGCAGGGCGGGGGCGGCAGCATCACGCTCATCGCTCACACCAAGTAGGACCAGTTGCAATTCATATGCGCCACTTCCCGGTGGCACCAACCAATTGCCGGACACGGGCGATACCGAGAGTGCGATGTTGGTTTCGCCTGTGGTTTCACGCACGGCCTGGCCTGCATCGAGTGTGGTGCGGCCTGTGCCCGATGCGGCGCTGACAAACCACCAGCGGCTGTCCGGCAGTTTTCCTTCGACCGAGACCTGGCAATCACCGCGCAGGCTGTTGCCATCATCATCAAGGCTGCGGGCGAAGAAGCGTGTACCGCGGGGTGGTGGAACCTGACCCCGGCGCAGGAAGTGGCCAACAAGATAAATCGATTGCCAGCGGCCCTTTTCAATGCGGATTTCATTCCAGCCACTTTGCGCCACAGGTGTGGCACCACTGGCAGTCTCCATCATGTATTGTGCCGATAACAAGCCCAGCACCAAACCGAGGCCGAGCAGGATCACAGGAAATACGGCGCGCATCATGTGACGGTCTTAGACGCTGGGGGCGTGGGAGGGAAGTGCGGAGTGGGTCATGTTTGCACCAGTTAGAACGATTTCAAAACCCGAACAGCGTCTTGCGTTTTTTCTTCGGCTTTTCAGGCCCAAAAAGCGAGTCGAGGAAACCGCCGCGAGGGGCTTGTTCAACGTTGGCGCGGGGCAGGGGCAGGGTGTTGTCGCCGCTTGCGATTTTGCGGGATTTCGATTTTTTCTTTTTCTGGCCGTTTGATGCAACGGGGCGTTTCTTTTCGAAGAGATTGAACATGCCATTCAACACGTCCTGGCCTGGATCGCCTGTTGTTGATACGGCTGTATCTGCGGTGGCGTCGGGAACTTCGTCAATGGTCGGGACTTGTGCTGGTTCGGCGCTGGCGACTTGCACATAGCTGTCGTCAAGGGGAAGGCCCGCAAGGCTTTCAGGTTTCAGGCCTTGTTCCGCTACCTCCATGATTTGCTTCCACAGTGGTGCGGGAATACGACCGCCTGTGACTTCATTCATGGGGGAGAAATCATCATTGCCAACCCATACACCCGTCACGTTGTGGGCGGTGAAACCGATGTACCATGCATCGCGATAGCTCTGGTTTGTACCGGTCTTGCCGCCTTGCGGGGCAAAGCCCAGATCGGCTTTTTTCGCGGTGCCGGTTTTGACGACGGCCCCCAGCATGGAATTCAAATCAGCGATGACCTCTTCGCTTTCGACGCGAAGGGCCTCTGTGGTGTTTTTCTCGCGGCTGTAGATGACGTCACCGGTGGGTTTGCGGATTTCGAGAACGGCGTAGGGACTGGCCTGCCTGCCACCGCCTGCGAAGGTGGCATAGCCCGTGGTGAGATCAATCAGGGTGAGAGACGAGGTGCCGAGAACCATCGGTGCCCAGGTTTCAAGTTCGCCCTTGATACCCATATCATGCGCAGCCTTCACGATGGGTTTGATGCCGACATCGATGAGGATTTTCACAGGAATGGAATTGTAGGAATGGGCCAGTGCCGACGTGAGCGTGACGCGACCCGCATATCCTTTTGAATAATTCTTCGGTGCCCAGTTGCCATAGGATACGGGGCCATCGACCACAATCTGCTCTGGCTTCCAGCCTGCACGCAAAGCGGCGAGATAGACAAATGGTTTGAATGAGGAGCCAGACTGGCGCACGGCTTGTGTTGCGCGGTTGAACAGGCTTTCTTCATAATCCTTGCCGCCAACGATGGCGCGCACGGCACCGTCGGGCGCCATGGTGACGGAAGCGGCTTGCGAATATTTTTCCTTCTCCCCTTCAAGGGCAATAGCATCGTTCAGGATGCGTTGGCTGGCTTTTTGCAGTTTTGTGTCGATGGTGGTTTTGACTTCGATCACATAGTCAGACGTGAGGCCGTATTTTTCGAGAACGTCGAGGGTGTCCTGATAGGCCCAGTCGAGAAACCAGTTGGGTGCATCAAGGTCTTTGCTGGCAACTATGACAGCGGGCGTGCGCTTGGCTTGAAGCAGTTCGCCCTGGGTAATAAATCCCGCATCAAGCATGCGGTAAAGTACGACGTTTGAGCGGGCGCGGGCCGCATCCGGGTTCTGGTGCGGGGCATAGGCCGTCGGGGCCTTGAACAGGCCTGCGAGAATGGCAGCTTCCGAGAGATTGATATCCCGCACGGATTTGCCAAAATAGAATTGCGCCGCTGCTTCCACGCCGTAGTTGCCGCCACCGAGATAAGAGCGGTCGAGGTA
Source organism: Hyphomicrobiales bacterium (assembly GCA_031430915.1). Classification (GTDB taxonomy): domain Bacteria; phylum Pseudomonadota; class Alphaproteobacteria; order Rhizobiales; family Aestuariivirgaceae; genus Aestuariivirga. Next base: position 5,811 of record JANPCL010000073.1, on the reverse strand, counting down.
AAGTTTCAGAATCTCCTGCTTGGACAGCCGTGCTTCGATCCAGAGCGAGTAAAAGGCTTCATGAACCTTGCGGCTCATTGTGCGTTCGGGTGAAAGAAACAGGTTCTTCGCCACTTGCTGGGTGATGGAGGAGCCGCCTTGGGCGCGGCCTTCAGACTTGGCGTTGCGCAGTGCGGCACGCATGGTGCCGATAATGTCGACGCCGAAGTGATCAAAGAAGCGGGCGTCTTCAGTGGCCAATACAGCTTTGATCAGATGTGGCGGAATTTCTTCCAGTGGGATGGCATCGTCCTGCTTGATGCCACGCTGACCGATGATCTCGCCATTTGCATCGGTGAAGGTGACGGCATATTCACGGCTTCGGTTCCATACATCTTCGGTGTCCGAGATTGGCGGCAGGGCGAAGGTTATGAGGCCAAAGGCGATGACTACACCAAAGGTCACACAATCGTCGGTGAGGTCAATCAGCCAGCGGCGCGGGCCGGAGATGCGGAAAAAGCGATGCAGAAAAGATGAATAGGCTGATCCTGCGCGTTTGAGTGTGTCCCATGTTTCAAACAGCGTCGAACTCACCACGGAATCCGCCGACCAGATGGCCCTGAAAAGCCTGTTGCGTGTGGGCAGGTTTGCCACGGTCACCCCAGAAACGCCGTCACTTGTGCCGCCGAACGCAAAGGCGTCCCATTCCCCATCCAGCGATCGCTGCTGTTTACTGAAACCGCTGCTTGATGTCGAGGATGGCGGAAAAAGATGGTGAAGTCAGGGCGGGGACAGGGACCTCATCCGGCCTTCGGCCACCTTCCCCAGAGGGGAAGGACTCGTTGTTAAGGCTCTTTGAATACTGATAGTTAGGGGAGGTGCTGAAGCAAGTCGCTTCTCCATTGGAGAAGCTCCCCGAAGGGGTGATGAGGTCCCTTACTTCGAGTTCTGCCCTATAATTAATCGAACCGGCCTGGGTTTTGCCTAAAATATAATCTGAACGTGTTGCACGTCCAGTCGATCCCCAGCAAATAGACACCGTTTCAATACTTTAAAAAACTGCCCAATTGGCATGCAGATTGCTTAATTTTTGTGATCAAAAACAAGCGCCACAATGGCGGGGGATCAAATGGGATATATTTCACGCTTCGCCACGGGCCTCACCAGCCTTTTGGCTTTTTCTACCATGGCACGGGCGGATGAGCCTGTCTTGAATACGGGTGACACGGCCTGGGTGTTGGTGTCGACCTGTCTTGTCCTGATGATGACGGTACCGGGCCTGGCGCTGTTTTATGGTGGCCTCGTGCGCAAGAAAAATGTTCTCTCCACGCTGATGCAGAGTTTTGCGGCGACTTGTTTGGTATCGCTGCTCTGGGTATTTTTTGGCTACTCGCTGGCCTTTGGCGGGAGTGGGGCATTCATCGGCGATACGTCCAAGTTTTTTCTGGCGGGCATCACGCCGGACAAACTGACGGGCACCATTCCGGAGCTGTTGTTCATGGTGTTTCAGATGACCTTCGCCATCATCACACCTGCGCTGATCTGCGGCGCTTTTGCGGATCGCATGAAATTTTCGGCGTTGCTTTGGTTCTTGGCGGCGTGGTTGTTGCTGGTTTATTGTCCCGTCGCCCATTGGGTCTGGGGCGGGGGTTTTCTGATGCAGATGGGCTTCAAGGATTTCGCTGGCGGCACGGTGGTTGAGATCAATTCCGGCATCGCTGGTCTTGTGGCGGCGCTGATGTTGGGCAAGCGCCGGGGTTTCCCACAGGAGCCGATGGTACCGCATAATCTCGTGCTGTCAGTGACTGGCGCCTCTCTGCTCTGGGTGGGCTGGCTCGCCTTCAATGGTGGCTCGGCTTTGGCGGCGAATGGAACGGCGGCCTTTGCGCTTGTGAATACGCAGATTGCGGGTGCGGCGGGTGCGCTGGCGTGGATGGCGATTGAGTGGAAGAAGCACAATCGGCCTTCGGTACTTGGCATCATTTCGGGTGCTGTTGCAGGCATGGTGGCGATTACGCCATCGTGCGGATTTGTGGCCCCCTTGGGCGCATTGGCAATCGGGTTGCTGGCGGGGCTGTGCTGTTTCTGGGCTTCGACAACGTTGAAACGGAAATTCGGCTATGATGACTCACTCGACGTATTTGGCGTGCATGGCATCGGTGGATTTGTCGGTACGATTGGCATTGGCCTGTTTGGAGCTGCGGCTTTCGGCGGTGCTTCCGGATTGATCGAGGGGGTGTCGACTTTGCTGTGGATTCAGATTCTGGCCTGCGCGATTGTGGCGGCCTGGTCTGGAGCTTTGACATTTGGGATTCTGTTTGTGATTGAAAAAATCATTGGTCTTCGTGTGGACAGGCAGACAGAAATTGAGGGTCTCGACCTCAACCTGCATGGTGAAGTGGTACCGTAATGTGCTAGAAAGTTTCGCATGACCGCTGCACCATTCTGGAAAACCAAATCACTTGAAGAGATGACCCGCGCGGAATGGGAGAGCCTGTGCGACGGCTGCGGGCGCTGCTGCCTGAACAAGCTTGAAGACGAGGACACGGGGAGATTTCTTTATACGCGGGCAGCCTGCAAGCTGCTGGACCTGAAAACCTGTCAGTGTACGGATTATCCAAACAGGGCGAAGAAAGTGCACGACTGTGTGACGCTGACACCAAAGATTGTCGGCGATCTCGGGTGGTTGCCGAAAACCTGTGCCTATCGCTTGCTGGACGAAGGGCATAGTCTGCAATGGTGGCACCCGCTGGTGTCCGGGCGGCAGGAGACGGTGACCGAAGCCGGGATATCGGTGGCGGGGGAAGTATATTCGGAAGAGGGCATTTTGGTGGATGAGTTGATTGACCATCTGTGGAAAATGCCGAAGGCAAAACGGAAAGTGGTTTGAGGTCTCCTCCTCACGTCACCAGTTCCGCCTCCACAATGTATCTCTCATTGCCCCGCATCACTGCGTCAAACGGCCAGCAGGTGGAGAGTACAAGGTGGTGGCCTCTGGCGTGACGGTCTATGCCGGAGGTATTCCATTGTGCGACGCGCATGTTGGTCACACGATAGCGAAACGTGAGGCCATCAGTTCTGGTAATGATTATATCGTCTCCGCGTTCGACATCTTTCAAAAATGCAAAATGGGTGTCTCGGTGGGCTGACACCGCGCTGGTGCCGGGATTTGCCGAGGACGAGGGTGGCGATGATGAGGCAGAGGAGGGCGAGGAGGTTGAGGAGTTTGCTTCCCCTCATCCGCCCTTCGGGCACCTTCTCCCGCTGGAAGAAGCGGGAGAAGGCTGTTTGTGTTGGACTTCTCCCGCCCCTTTTGGCGGGAGAAGGTGGCCGAAGGCCGGATGAGGGGATCGTGGCAAGGTCTTGCATCTATGCTACCGTGCGCACAGCAATCAACCGGAAAATTCCCGCCAACATCATCATCAGTACACTGATGATGATGAGCTGACCTGACGCGGTTGCTGTTTGCGGAAGCTGCACTTGGTTTTGCAGGGCTTGTTCTGAAGTCGCCGGCTTTTCACTGGAGGCGAGCTGCAGGTAATCAGCGGCCGCATCGCGTTGCTTGGGTGTCAGCACTGGCTTTTCGGTGCCGAAGACCCTGTCGAAGTTCCAGCCTGCGGGCAGGTTCACGGGGACTTCGGCGCGGGTCAGTTTCTGATCGAGAGGACGATTTGGTTTTTTGTCCACGGCGATCAAACTGGTTTGCGATGACACGATCTGGTGGGCGAGGGCGATTGCCAGCACCTGCTTGCCCGCAACATCCGGTGTGAGGGTGCCCATGGTCTGGGCCACTTCAATGTCGGTGACCTTGCGGTGGGCCCAGAGTTTGGAGATGCCCTTGGCGTCTGCGGCGGCGGAGATGGGCAGTGTGACCATCCAGGGCCTCGGATTATTTACCTACGCCTGAAAAACCTGCGCCGCCAACGTCAAGTCGATCTTTCTTCTGCCTGAATCATCATGGCATATACTAAACTGCGCGGGAATGTACGGTTTTGTGTGGGAACGACAATGACGGACGAAGACCTTTCGGCGGAGGAGAACCGGGTGATCAGCCATGTGATCCGCGAGGAATTGGCGAAACGGCGGATGACGCGGGCGGGCCTCGCGGATGGTGCCAAACTCTCGTTGTCGACTTTGGAAAAAGCCCTCTCGGGGCAGCGACCCTTCACCTTGGCGACGGTGGTGCGGCTGGAGTCGGCGCTGGGATTGCCCCTGCGGCGGGTTGGAAATGGCCATGTTTTGGAAGCGGCCACAGCCCCCGATTCCCTCGGATCCTATGCGCGGCCTGCAGTCAAATGGCTGGAGGGGGATTACCTGACGCTGCGCCCGTCTTTCAGTGTGGCCAAGGCAGTCTACGCCTATCGGACAGCAATAACCTGGGACCAGACCCTGTCACATCTCATTTTTCAGGAGAGCGACAGGCTGGACACGGCCTACAAACAGGACGGGGCTGTTTCAGTGCCGCACCAATCGGGCTACATCTATCTCGTCACCAACAAGCACGGCCAGCACCGCATGATCACGCTGTCACGGCCGATGATTGGTGGGGAGATGTTCGGATTGCTGGCGACGTTGCAGTCCGGGCGGGGGGCGACGCTGATGCCGATTGCGGTACCGGTGGTGCTGGCACCGGTGGTGATTTTTGGCGGGGAGTTAAGGTTCGGATTGATCACTGCGGATGATGTTTTGTATCCGGTTTATGAGAAATTGTTGCGGCGCTGTATGAATGAGCCGTTTGTGATTTTGCAGGGGGAGTAGTGCGTGCTGCCCGAAGGGCGGATGAGGGGCAGCACGCTCCTACGCTCCCACCCTGGGGCGCTTTACTTCGACTGCCGCCTGCTTCACCAAATCTGAAAACCCTGCACCGCCTGATTCCATATGTGCAAAAAAATCGCGGCGCATCCCTGGCTCCCAGAATTTGCTGATGTGATCCGAGATGCCGGCGATGGCTTCCTTCTCTGTATAGCTTTTGAAAAAGTCGCTGATCTGATTGGCCATGCGGATCATGTCCTGAGTTTGCATTTTAATCTCCGTCAAACATCATGACGCCCTGTTTAGACAGAGCGGCGAGGGTGAGGCCTGCTTGTTTTGCCAGGCGGTGGGCGAGGGCAGTGGGAGCCGAGACTGTGGCCAAGGCGCTGATGCCGACGATGGCGCATTTCTGCACCAGTTCGAAAGAGCAGCGCGATGACATCAGCACGAAGCCGTTTTGCGGCTGGGTTTTGGATTGGGCCATGGCACCGATCAGCTTGTCGAGGGCGTTGTGACGACCCACGTCCTCACGGGCGAACTGAATTGATCCGTGTGCGGAGCACCAGGCAGCGGCGTGGACGGTGCGGTTCAGGGCATTCATGGGCTGGTGGTCGGGGAGTTCGGAAAAAGCGCGGGCGACGGCTTCCGGATCGAGTTGCATGTGTGGGAGTTGGCCCGTGGGCATGCGAATGGCATCGGCCATGTCTTCAATGCCGCAAAGACCGCAGCCGACGCGGCCTTCAAGGGAACGGGAGACCATCCGTTCACGGATGATATTAGATTCGGCGATGGCGAGATCAACGGTGAAGCCCTCGCCTGAGGGCATTATCAGGACGTTGGTGATGTGAGAGGCGTGTTTGATCAGGCCTTCAGAGAGCGCAAAGCCAATGGCGAAGTCTTGAAGGTCAGCCGGTGTGGCCATCATCACAGCGTAGGGGGTCGAATTGAATTGAAGTGCGACGGGAACTTCTTCGGGGAGATGCCAAGTGGTGGTGGTGCCGTTCAGTGTGCCGGAAATTTTTTGAGAAGCGGACTCGTTGAAACACCCCCTCCCCCCTTCGGGGTACTCCCCCGGCCAAG
>JANPCL010000072.1:0-30844 GCA_031430915.1 Hyphomicrobiales bacterium | reverse complement strand
GGCGTCACGGGCTGCGATGGTGGATTCAAACATGCGTAGCTCAATGCGGGTCCTGTTGCCTTCTGCGGTGAGCTCCATTTCGCCCCTGAACTTGTGGTCAATATCGCCTTCGCCGCCATTGTCATGATCCCAGCGCAGCAGGCGGGGTGGATCGATTGTGAGAAATACAAGGCGATTGGGCCAGTTGGTGCCGTCTGGTCCATGCATGGTAAAGCGAGCCTCTTTGCCTTCACGCAAGTCAAACGACTTGTATGTGTTGGTGAAACCATCGGGCCCCCAAAAATGCCGGAGATGCTCAGGCGTGGTCAACACCTTCCAGAGCAAATCGCGTGGAGCCGCAATCAGGCGCGTTGTAATGATCACGGGCTTGTCGGCGGGCAATTCGGTTGTTGTAAGCAGGGACATGGTTTCACTCCTTTATGGTTTTGAGATAGGACTCGAGGCGGTCCAGTCGGTCCAGCCATTGGTCACGGTAAGCATTCAGCCAGGCGTCAACTTCTTTCAATCCATCCGGCGAGAGCTGGCATGGCCGCTGCTGCGCGCTGCGGCTGCGGGTGATGAGGCCCGCCTTTTCCAGCACCTTGATATGACGGGAAATTGCGGGCAGCGACATGGCAAAGGGTTCTGCCAGTTTGTTGACCGTCGCCTCACCCGTGCGCAGCCTCGCCAGCATGGCGCGACGGGTCGGGTCGGCCAAGGCTTGTAACTTGATGCTGAGGGGATCGGCGGTCATCGATTATACTTTAATTAACATTTCATTTAATTAACTGATATGTTAATTGAAGGAAAGGTGCAGCTTTGTCAACAGCCCTTCTCTTTCATTTACTGTGTTTCTATGCGAAGAGGCCCTGAATGCAGCCAAAGAGCGCATTACGGCAGGGATTTCCGAGGTAAATGATGAGCGAAAACAAAGGTTTGATGGCGGGCAAAAAAGGCCTGATCATGGGCGTTGCGAATAACCGGTCAATTGCCTGGGGCATTGCCAAATCTTGCGCCGAGCAAGGTGCTGAACTGGCCTTCACCTATCAGGGTGACGCCCTCAAGAAACGTGTTGACCCCCTGGCCGCTGAAGTCGGGTCTGACATGGTTGTCGCTTGCGACGTGAGCGATATGGCGTCGATTGATGCGACGTTTGCAGCGATTGAAAAGAAGTGGGGCAAGCTGGATTTCATCGTGCATGCCATCGCCTTCTCTGACAAGGACGAGTTGCAGGGTCGCTATGTCGATACCTCCGCCGAGAACTTCAACAAGACCATGTTCATCTCCTGCTACAGTTTTACGGCTGTCGCCCAGCGCGCCGAAAAGCTGATGACCGACGGCGGCTCAATGCTGACCCTCACCTATTACGGCGCTGAAAAGTGGATGCCGCATTACAATGTCATGGGTGTGGCCAAGGCAGCGCTGGAATGTTCCGTGCGTTACATGGCGGCTGATCTTGGTGTGAAGAACATTCGCGTCAATGCCATTTCGGCAGGGCCGATCAAGACCTTGGCGTCTTCCGGTGTGGGTGACTTCCGCTATATTCTCCGGTGGAACGAATATAACTCGCCGCTGCGCCGGGTGGTGACGATTGAAGAGGTCGGTGATGCGGGCATGTATTTCCTGTCCGACCTTTCACGCGGTGTGACGGGTGAAATCCATCATGTCGATTCCGGCTATCACGTTGTGGGCATGAAAGTACCGACTGCCCCTGACATGACGCTCAACAAAGATGATGCATAATCCCATCATCTTCGTCCGTCATGGCGAAACCGAGTGGAACAAGCAGGGCTTGATTCAAGGTTCGGTCGAAACTGACTTGAACGAGACAGGCCATGCGCAGGCAAAATCCGTTGCAGATTTGCTGGCGCAGCAAGACATCGAATGGCGTGATTATCACATCGTCGTCAGCCCACAAAAACGCGCCCAGCAAACTGCTGGCTATATTCTGAATGCCCTTGGCCGCGATATGGACAGCGTGGAGCCGCGCGTGCGTGAATTGGGTTTTGGCGTTTGGGAGGGCAAGCCGTTCTGGGAGTTGAAAGCCTCGCCGGTTTATCCTGCGGATGCGGAAAGTCGCTTCTACTGGCGGCCTCAACTGGGCGAGAGTTATGAAGACGGTGTGGCCCGCGTCAATGACTGGCGGTCGGAATTGCGGCGGCCGACATTGGTGATTGCGCATGGCGCAGTAGGTCGCTGCCTGATGGGGACGGTCGCCGGATTGGGACCAGCCGAACTGGTAAAGCTGCCAACGCCGCAGGGACGATATTGTCTGCTCACTCACGGACGGTTGCAGTGGTTTGACGGCAGCAACGCAGCGGCCTAATCAAGCGTCATGTCACACAATACATTCGGTCATCTGTTTCGTGTCTCCACCTTTGGCGAAAGCCACGGCGTCGCCATTGGCGCGCTGGTCGATGGTTGCCCGCCGGGACTGAAGCTGACTGCAGAATTTGTTCAAGGGTTTTTGGACAAGCGCAAGCCCGGGCAAAACCGTTTCACCACGCAGCGACAGGAAGCCGATGCTGTGCGCATTCTGTCCGGCGTATTCGAGGATGAGCGCACGAACGGCCAAGTAACCACGGGTGCGCCGATTTTGTTGCAGATTGAAAACACTGATCAACGCTCGAAAGACTACACCGACATTCGCGACAAGTATCGCCCTGGCCATGCGGATTTTACCTATGACGCGAAATATGGCGTGAGGGATTATCGGGGTGGCGGGCGGTCATCGGCGCGGGAAACCGCGTCGCGGGTGGCGGCTGGTGCGGTGGCGCGACTGGTCATTCCGCATGTGCGGATTCGCGGCTGCATGGTGCAGATGGGACCACACAAAATTGACCGCGTGAACTGGGACGATGCCGAGATCGACAACAATCCTTTCTTCTGCCCAGACGCAAAAGCGGCAAAGGCGTGGGAAGGTTATCTGGATGGCGTGCGCAAATCAGGTTCCTCGTGTGGCGCAGTGATTGAGGTAACAGCAACGGGCGTTCCCGCAGGCTGGGGCGCGCCGCTTTACGCCAAGATGGATTCAGAACTGGCGTCGGCAATGATGAGTATCAATGCCGTGAAGGGTGTGGAGATCGGCGATGGCTTTGCGTCTGCTGCCTTGTCCGGCGAAGACAATGCGGATCAAATCCGCATGCGGCATGGCAAACCTGAGTTTCAGAGCAACCACGCTGGCGGTATTCTCGGCGGTATTTCCACGGGTCAAGACATTGTGGTGCGGTTTGCGGTAAAGCCGACGTCGTCCATTCTGGCATCACGCGAGACTGTGACGAAGGACGGCGAAAATACCGACATCATTACCAAGGGACGGCACGACCCGTGTGTAGGCATTCGTGCGGTACCCGTCGGTGAAGCGATGATGGCGATTGTGCTGGCGGACCAGTTTTTGCGGCATCGCGGGCAAGTGGGGTAGGAAAGAACCTCATCAGCCCTTCGGGCAGCTTCTCCAGAGGAGAAGCGACTGGCGGCGGCACCTCCCTAAATCATGAACATCAAGGGAGGTCTCACCGCGAGTCGCTTCGCCTTTGGAGAAGCTCCCCGAAGGGGTGATGAGGTCCTTTGCTTACAACAAGTCCATCTGCTTTTTCGCCGGCGGCACATTCCTCTGCATCACCGTTGGCTCCATCTCGAAAAAATCATCCGCCTGCGGACGAAGCAGTGGGACCACGCCGCGCATGTCTTCGCTTTTCACATCGAGCCAGGGTTCGAAATTTTCGGCGTGAATCACCACCGGGCTTCTGGGGTGGATGGTTTCCACCAGCGCATTGGCCTGTGTGGTGATGATGGCTGCGGTTTCGAGTTCTGAACCGTCGGCCCCCAGCCAGTGTTCCCAGATACCGGCAAAAGCCATCAGACTGTGGTCGGGGCGGTGAATGTACCAAGGCTTCTTCTTGCCGGGTATGTCACCTTCCCATTCGTAGAATCCATCGGCGGGAATGAGGCAGCGGCGACGGCGGATGGCGTTGCGGAATGTTGGCTTGTCGAGAATGGTTTCGGAGCGCGCGTTGATCAGCGGTTTGCCGGGCTGAATTTCCTTCGCCCAGGACGGCACAAAGCCCCAGCGTACAAGATAAAAGTGACGCGCGCCATCAAGGCCCTGCCGCACAATCGCCATAGGGCCGCAAGGTGTCACATATTGGCGTGGCGGAAAATCCGGCTGCTCAATATAGTTGAACAGGTTGCGTGCCTCTTCGGGCGAGTGTTTGAAACTGTAAAGACCACACATGATGACTGAACATAACATCTCGAAGCCAATCATCAAGGCGGCATCGGCCTGCGTGTGGCGGGGCGATGAGGTGTTGCTGGTGCAGCGGGGATCGGCACCGGGGCGGGGTCGCTGGAGCTTGCCAGGTGGAAAACTGGAAGCGGACGAAACAACTTTGCAAGCAGCCCTCCGGGAATTGCTGGAAGAGACTGGTGTGACCGCTGAGTTGTCACACCATGTGGGGGATTTCAGCGTTGAATTGCCAAATATGGTCTATGTAATCAGTTGCTTTACGGGGCCTTTTAGTGGCGGTGAGGCTGTCGCCTCCACTGATGCCAGTGCGGTGACCTGGACGCAGTGGCAGGATTTGGCGCGGTTTGACCTCGCTCCCAACATTCAGGACGCAGTGACACGTGCCCGTCATTTGACAAGTGTTTGATGCAAATTGGACTTTCGGCGTTAACCTTCGTTTAAGGTCTGACTCGCTGTGGGGTGGCGCTCTGCTAAGTTGCGTTCAACAGCAGCACATTGCGGACCACCATGTATAATCAAGATTTGAAGACCCATAGCCCCTTGCCCACGCAAGAGGAAAAACAGGTGGCACTGCGCTATATTCTCGAGGCGTGGGAAGAAGCGGTTTACGACGGGCTGGACCCGGACTGCATCGCCACAGCTGCGATTTTTGCAGCCCTTTCTGACATGATTGCGACCTATGGCGAAGAGCCTGTGGCGGTGATGTGCGAGCGTTTGCCGGAGCGGATTCGCAATGGCGAGTTCACTGTGATGAAGACGCGGCAGTAAGGCTTTCCCTCACCGGCTTTCGCTTTGCTCAAATCTTTCTCATCATGAACGTGCTGTTCTTATCAACCTTGTAGCCTTCGAACGGTTCGCATTCGACGAAACCGTATTTCGCATAAAGCGCCCGCGCTGGAGCGAAGAAATCGAACGCTCCCGTTTCCAGCCACAACTGTTTCAATCCCATCGCCTGGGCCGCTTCGATGATGTGCAGCACCATCGCCTGACCCACGCCACTGCGACGCGACGCCACCAGGGTGTGCATGGATTTCACTTCGCCATTTGCGGCATCCATTCGCTTCAAGGCACCTGTGCCCATCAGTGTATCGCCATCCCAGGCCGACCAGAATGAAATGTCAGGCGCTTTCAATCGCGACACATCAAACACATGGGCTGAGCCTGCGGGTGTAACCGAAATATTGGTGTCAAAATGAAATTTCAACATGGCGATGACGCGTAGGTCATCAAGGCCACCTGCAACAATGTTGATCATGCCATATCCACCACAACACGGCCACGCACCTTGCCCGCAACAATAGCTTCCGCAACACGGGGCACATCATCAAGTTTGATATGCGTTGTGAGATGCGCCAGTTTTTCCATGTCCATATCCCTGACCAAGCGATCCCACACCAGTTTGCGTTTTGGCACGGGTGTAGTGACGGAATTGATGCCGATGAGGCGCACGCCGCGCAGAATGAAGGGCGCCACACTGGTGGGCAGATCCATGCCCTGGGCGAGGCCAACTGATGTGATCACACCATCATCTTTGGTTTGCGAGAGAATGTTGGCGAGGGTCACTGATCCTACATTGTCGATACCACCTGCCCAGCGGGCTTTGGCCAAAGGTTTGGGCGGGGTGTTGAATTCCTTGCGGTCGATCACTGCGGATGCGCCCAGGTCTTTCAGGAAGGCTTCTTCTTCGATGCGGCCTGTGGAGGCGACGGCGCTGTAGCCCAGTTTTTTCAGAAGCACCAACGCTGTGGAGCCCACACCACCTGCGGCACCTGTAACGATGATGTCTCCCTTATCGGGTGTGACGCCCTGCTGTTCCAGCGCCATGACGCAGAGCATGGCCGTATAACCGGCAACGCCAATGGCCATGGCTTCTGCAGTTGTAAGTCCCTTGGGCAAAGGCACAAGCCAGTCACCCTTCACACGGGCCATTTCTGCAAAACCGCCGTGGTGGTTTTCACCCACACCCCAGCCGCCAAGAATGACCTTATCGCCGGTTTTGTAACTGGCGTGGGTAGAGTCCGTCACAGTTCCGGCGAAATCCACCCCAGGTATGAGCGGGAAGCGGCGGACGATAGGGCCTTTGCCAGACACCGCCAGACCGTCTTTGTAATTGATGGAGGAATGTTCGACGCGCACGGTGACATCGCCATCCATCAAGTCGGAGTCGTTGAGCGTGGTGATCTCAGCTTTTTGGCCAGTGTCAGTTTTGCTGACGAGAAGGGCGCGGAAAGGGTTCATGGTGGTGGTTCCTCCTAAGTCAGTAGCACATTGCCACTCGTGGTTTTGTCATTACCGGACTTGTTCCGGTAATCCATGGTTCAACAGGAGTAGAGCTATCATGATAAGTTCCGCTTGCTGAACCATGGATTACCGCAACAAGTGCGGCAATGACAGTTGTGACAATTACGTCGCCACATCCAGCGCCTCCAAAAACCGCAAAGGCTGCCCCTTGGCGGGTGCGAGTATTTCCCCCGCCCACATAACCCTCCGTCCACGGATGATTGTGCCGACAGGCCAACCCTTTACTTTCACGCCATCATAGGGTGTCCAGCGGCTGCGGCTTTCGATCCAGTCATTGCGGATTATTTCTTCGCGTTGCAGGTCGACAATTGTAAAGTCGGCATCATAGCCATGCATGATGCGGCCCTTGCCCGCGATGTTGAAGATGCGTTGCGGGCCGTGGGAGGTTAGGTCAACAAAGCGTTCAAGCGTCAGTTTGTTGTTGTTGACGTGGTTCAACATGATCGGCACCAGGGTTTGCACACCCGTCATGCCAGATGGCGAGTTGGGATAGGGCTTGGCTTTTTCCTCCAGCGTGTGGGGCGCATGGTCGGAACCCACCACGTCCACAAGGCCTGAGGCGATCGCCCGCCACAAGGCATCGCGGTGGCGGGCCTCACGCACGGGCGGGTTCATCTGGATTTTTGTACCGAGCCTTACATAGTCAGCGGCACTCAGGGTGAGGTGATGGGGTGTGACTTCGACTGTTGCGATATCACGATTGACCGCGAGAATTGGCAATTCCTCGGCGGTTGAAATGTGCAGCACATGAATGCGCTTGCCGTGTTTGCGGGCAATGCGCAGAAGACGTTCGGTGCAGAGGCGTGCGGCCTCCTCATCGCGCCAGACGGGGTGGCTCGCGGGATCACCCGTAACCTGGAACGATGTGCGGGCGCGCAACCGCATTTCATCCTCGCTGTGGAAAGCAGCGCGACGGGACAGGCGTGAGATGATGGCATCGAGGCCAGCATCATCTTCCACCAGCAAGTCACCTGTTGATGAACCGGCGAAAACCTTGATGCCAGCCGAACCTTCCAGTCTTTCGAGCGTCGCGATGTCTTCCACTGTTTCCTTGGTTCCGCCCACATAGAACGCGAAATCGCAGAACATGCGATTACGGGATCTCGCCACCTTGTCGGCCAGAGCAGCGGCTGTTGTGGTGGCGGGCTTGGTGTTGGGCATTTCAAACACCGAGGTAACGCCGCCCATGACGGCGGCGCGGGAGCCGGTTTCAAGGTCTTCCTTGTGTTCGATGCCGGGTTCTCGAAAATGTACTTGTGAGTCGATGACGCCCGGAAGAATGTGGAGATTGCGGCAGTCCAAGGTCTCTGCCGCGCTCAGCCCGTCCATGTCGCCGATTGCAATGATCTTGCCGTCTTTTATGGCAATGTCGCGCACACCCATGCCATCATGGTTCACAACGGTGCCGTGTTTCAGGATGAGGTCGGCGTGGCGGGTCATGGGTTGCGGGTCATGGGTTGGTGTGGCTTTCCTTGCGACTTGCTGCAACACTTCGTAAATGGATGCGATAACAAGTGCAACTCAGATGAACACACCAGACTTCGCCCCGCAAATTTTGCCAGACCGCGCCCTGATCTCCATCGCGGGTGACGGTGCCTTGGCCTTTCTGCACAATTTGTTGACGGTGGACTTGACCGAGACGAAGCCTGCTTACGGTGCCTTGCTCACGCCGCAGGGGAAAATCCTGCATGATGTGTTTGTGGTGCCCGAGCCTGATACTATCTGGATTGATGTTGCCGAGGTGCAGGCGGCAGATTTGTTGAAGAGGCTGGTGATGTACCGGCTGCGAGCCAAGCTCGATATCCGTTTGCGACCTGACAAGCACGTGGCGGTTGCGTCTGATCAACTGGCCTATGCCGATCCGCGGTTCTCTGCCATGGGCTTTCGGGCCATTGTTGATGCCGGTGCTCTTCCGGAGGGTGAAGGTTATCACGTGGCCCGCATGTACCATGGCCTGGCCGACTCTGTTGCCGATATCGGTTCCGGTGAGATGTTTGTGCATGAAGCCAATCTGGATCAGCTCAATGGTGTGAGTTTCACAAAGGGCTGTTATGTTGGTCAGGAAGTCGTTTCCAGAGTTCATCACAAGCACACTGCGCGCAATCGCATTCTGCCTGTGAGCTTCGACGGTGAAGTTCAGCACGGTGCCGAAATTTCAGCCGGAGAGGTCCGATTGGGAACCATGCTGTCTTCGTTGCAGGGGCACGGGTTGGCCTTGCTGCGCATGGACCGATTGGCGGAAACTGTTGCTCCGGTGCTGACAGGCACTGTCCAACTGACCGTGCACAAACCAGTCTGGGCTCAATTTGATATGGTGCTGCCAGCATGACCGCTGTTCAACATGCCGACGGGATTTGTCGCTGCAGCTGGTGCGGCACCGACCCGCTTTATGTTCATTACCACGACACAGACTGGGGTGTGCCGGAATATGATAGCAGGGCGCTGTGGGAAAAACTGGTTCTCGATGGTTTTCAGGCGGGACTGTCGTGGATCACCATCTTGCGCAAACGCGAAAACTTTCGCATGGCATTCGATGGTTTCAAGCCGGAGACTATCGTGGGCTATGACCGTGCAAAAATTGAAAGCCTGATGCTGGATGCAGGCATTGTGCGCAACCGTATGAAGATTGAGGGCACGGTTGAAAGTGCCAGGGCCTATCTCGCGATTCCGGATTTCTCAGCCTACATGTGGAATTTTGTTGATGGCGTACCGTTGCAAAACAGCATGCGGTCCATGAAAGACGTTCCGGCCAAAACTGCGCTGGCGGAAAAAGTATCGAAGGATTTGAAGCAACGGGGTTTCAAATTCTGTGGTCCGACCATTGTCTATGCCTTCATGCAGGCCTGCGGTTTGATCAATGACCATATGGTGGACTGTCACCGTTATTCTGCGGTGCAGATATTGGCGCGGCACAAATGAGTGAAGTGTCACCAAAGCGGGCGTGGCAACGCATGTTGTCAGGACGCAGGCTTGATTTGCTTGACCCGTCTCCACTTGATATCGAGATTGAAGACATCGCCCATGGCCTTGCCCGGGTGGCGCGCTGGAATGGCCAGACCAAGGGTGACCACGCGTTTTCAGTGGCGCAGCATTGTGTGCTGGTAGCACAGATATTTACGCACTTTAATCCAAAGGCACCGCAGTCTGACGTGCTTGCAGCACTTCTGCATGACGCGCCGGAATATGTTGTGGGTGACATGATATCGCCGTTCAAGGCGGCGCTGGGCATGGACTACAAGGCGTTTGAAAACCGTCTGCTCGCCGCTATCCATGTGCGCTTTGGCTTGCCTGCGCAAATTTCACAGTCCGTGACAGACGCAATCAAAGTGGCGGACAAGACTTCGGCGTTTCTGGAGGCCACGCAACTCGCCGGGTTTTCCATTGAAGAAGGCCACAAATATTTTGGCCAACCCAAGCACCTGACTTCGTTTGACTCAAAGCTTGTGCCCTTGCCAACGCAAGAAGCTTCGGCGCTTTATCTCGCAGCCTTCAATGAACTTTTGGAGAAGTCATGATAATTGTGACGTCGTTGCGCCATGCGGCTGATCAGGTTACAGTGAGTGGTGCCAGCAAGGCCATCAGCATTCTCAGCCCGGATTCAGAATTCCCCAGATTTGAAAACGTTGCGGGCGACAATCATTTGCGGCTCAGCTTTCACGATGTTGCCGCACCTTCCCCCGGTCTTGCGGCACCGGGTGCGCACGACATGATGCGGCTGCTCACCTTCATCAGAACGTGGGACAAGACAGCGCCTTTGCTGATCCATTGCTGGGCGGGCATCAGCCGTTCAACAGCGTCTGCCTATATTGCGACATGCTTGTTGCAGCCGGAACGCAGCGAAGATGAATTGGCACGCACACTCCGTAAGGCTTCGCCGTCTGCAACGCCCAACCCGATGCTGATCAAGCTCGCCGATGAGGCACTGGGGCGGGATGGCAGGATGCGGCGCGCGATCCATGATATCGGACGCGGTGAGGATGCGTTTGAAGGAATGCCGTTTGTGCTGGAGGTATGAGAGGCTTTGGCCCCTCAAATTCCCGAGTAGAAAATATGACGTCCGATGCGTGAGACTTTGCGCAGGGTCTTGGACCAGCGGGGGGTCACGTAATCGGCGTGGTAGCTGGTGGCTGTGTTCATGCCTTTGCCCAGGTTCATGTCACCGGCGATTGCACGTTGCGCGACTGACTTGGCTTGCTGCCACGAGGCGGGTTGGCGCACGTCATCGGGTTGGCCATCACAGGCAAAAGAGAATTGGCAGGAATTGCGGCGCTGGGTGCCCTGATAAACCACACCGCAAATGGTGTTGGGATAATTGGGCGACTTCACACGGTTGAGAATGACTTTGGCTACAGCCATTTGGCCAAGGGCGGATTCGGACCGGGCTTCAAAATACACAGCGCGGGCCAGACAGTTTTCTTCGGCCATGCGAACGCGGCGCTGGGCCAGGATTTTTTGCTTTTCAGCTTTTGGCAGTTTGAACGAGTCTTCAATGTCGTCCGGCTTTGGAGCCAGGGCCAGCTTTTTCTGTGATGGCTTTTTCACAACGGCATCTTCACCGGGATTGAAGGAGGCTGGTTCGATTTTGAGGCGGCGCTCGTCAGCCAGTTTGGCCACTTTCTTGATTGGCTTCAGTACCGGCTTGGGATCCGGCAGGATTTCCGGATCGGGGGCAGCACCTGCATCCATCAAAGCCATGTCGCCTTTGCCATCTGACATCACGGTTTGGCGGCGCAGGGCGTTGAGGCCCATCAATTCAAAACTGTCACCTTCGGCAAGCAGTGAGCCCTTGGCGGTTATGACAGACGGAACGGCAGCTGGAACCTCAATGTCCGGGCCAGCGGTGTGGGCGTCAGCATTGCGGCCCAATTGGTGGCCGGCGAAAGCAAAAGCTGCCACAAGCATGGCACCGCCGAACACATAGGGAGCAAGATCACGGAAGCCGCCTTTTTCCTGCACCATATCCAGGTCCAGATCGAAGTCTTGTGGCACGAATGAGCGCCGGTGGCGATACTTCGGTGGTTGCAATGTTCTAATCCAACTGTGGAGCGACCTGTCGGCGAAACAGGACAATTACCATTTATTCACCATAACTCATCGGCCTTTAGCATAAGTAAACGCCGAGGGGCAACAATAAGAAACCTTTTTTGCGCCGCTTTTTTGCCCTCAACGGTAAACGGCCAAACACTTGAAAAGATTAAATTTTATCTTTCAACCGGAGGTGGGCTTGGGCTGCGGCCAGTCGGGCGATGGGCACCCGGTAGGGTGAACAAGAGACATAATCCAGGCCTTTTGCCTCACAAAAGGCGATTGAGTCTGGGTCGCCGCCGTGTTCGCCGCAGATCCCCAGATGGATGTCGGGGCGCGTTGCCCTGCCCCGCTGCACCGCAATTTCCACCAGTTCGCCCACGCCTTCCACGTCGAGCGTCACGAATGGATCGCGGGCGAAAATGCCTTTGGTCTGGTATTCATTGATGAAACGGGAGGAGTCATCGCGGCTGATGCCGAAGGTGGTTTGCGTCAAATCATTGGTGCCGAATGAGAAGAATTCGGCTGTCTTGGCAATGTCATCAGCTTTCAGGGCGGCACGCGGCAGCTCTATCATGGTGCCGACGCGATAGGCCAGCACCACACCGGTTTCCTTTTCAACGGCAATCGCCATTGCATCGACACGGGCCCGCACCAGATCAAGTTCCATGCGCGATACCACAAGTGGCACCATGATTTCAGGAATGGGCGGTGTGCCAGAAGATTGGTGCACGGCGGCGACGGCTTCAAAAATGGCCCGCGCCTGCATTTCCACGATTTCTGGATAGCTCAACAGCAGCCGCACGCCGCGGTGCCCGAGCATGGGGTTTTGCTCTTTGAGTTCTGCGATCCTCCTGTGCAGCACAGCCGCATCAGCATTCAGGGACTTGGCGACGATCTCAATTTCCGGGCCACCGTCAGGCAGGAATTCGTGCAACGGCGGGTCGAGCAGGCGGATGGTGACGGGCAGCCCCGCCATGATTTCAAAGAGCGAAATGAAATCGCCACGCAGCATGGGCAGCACCTTGGCAAGCGCGGCGCGGCGGTCCTTTTCCTTGTCCGCCAGAATCATTTCGCGCATGGCGACGAGGCGGTCACCTTCAAAGAACATGTGTTCGGTGCGGCAAAGACCTATGCCTTCCGCTCCGAAGTCTTTCGCCATACGGGCATCCTGCAGGGTTTCGGCATTGGCGCGCACGGCCATGCGGCGAAATTCATCGGCCCAAGACAACAGCTTGGCAAAATCACCTGAGACTTCCGGCTTGGCTGTTGGCACAGCCCCCTTCAATACCTGTCCCGTGCTGCCGTCGAGCGTGATCACATCATAGCGATTGAGCACCATGCCGGGGGCCGTCAGGGTGCCTTCCTTGGCATCAATTTTCAACGTCGATGCACCGGATACGCAGGGCTTGCCCATGCCACGGGCGATCACCGCGGCGTGGCTGGTCATGCCGCCGCGCGTGGTCAAAACACCTTCGGCGGCGTGAAGGCCACGGATATCTTCCGGCAAGGTTTCTGGCCGCACCAGAATGACACGGCGTCCTTGCGAGGCCAAATCCCGCGCCTCCTCGGCATCGAAAATGATCAGGCCCGATACGGCGCCCGGAGACGCGGGCAAGCCGGTTGCGATGATGGTGCGCTTCTCGTCAGGGTCAATTGTCGAATGCAACAGCTTGTCGAGGGACAGGGGGTCCACCCGCAGCAAAGCCTGTTGCTTGGTGAGCAATCCCTGATCGGCAAAATCCAGCGCCATGTGCAGCGCGGCTTGGGCGGAGCGGCGGCAAAGTTTTGCTGTCAGAAACCAGAGCTTGCCGTGGTCGAGGGCAAAGTCGATGTCGAGCCCGTCGGTGATGTGTGCTTCCAGCAGAGTTGCAGCGACGGACAATTCAGCGAAGGCTGTGGGCATGGCCTCCTGGAGGCCTTGCATGGACTGGCTGGGCCGAAGTCTCGCCACCAGGTCTGGCCCGGTGGCGTTTTGCAAAAACTCACCCAGCTGCTGCGGCTCACCACTTTGGTTGTGCCGCGTCGTGATGCGACCCACGCCGGAGTGAGAGCCAAGCTGGCTGTTGACCATAGCCTGCACGATAATCGCGAGGCCCTGATCTTCGCCGAGGCCCTGCAATTTGCGATGCGTCTTGGCGCGGGGAGCCGCCCAAGCCCGCAACAGGGCTGCACAGGAGGCCCGAATTTGCCGAAGCGGGTCCTGAGGAAAGCCTTCGCCGTTGTTGCTTTCATACTGGGCCTTGAAGCGGGACGCGAGCTCCCGCATGTCGGAGCCCTGCATCTCAGTATCCGAGACATAGCCGCGCTCCTCCATATAGAGTGACAGGACGTCCTCGAAGGCAGCAGGGTCATCGCCCATGACAACTTGCGCATAGTTCTGGATAAAGCGGCAATAGCAGTCATAGGCAAAGCGCAGTTCACCACTTTCACGCGCCAACACTTCCACTGTGTCATCGGTGAGTCCGACGTTGATAACCGCCTCGCCCGTGCCCGGCA
The DNA here is from genome assembly GCA_031430915.1 of Hyphomicrobiales bacterium. Taxonomy (GTDB): domain Bacteria; phylum Pseudomonadota; class Alphaproteobacteria; order Rhizobiales; family Aestuariivirgaceae; genus Aestuariivirga. The sequence continues at coordinate 16,794 of JANPCL010000072.1, read as the reverse complement.
CAGCAATCGCAGCAGAAGAGCGTATGGCAAGCAGCAATGGTTTTTGTGTACCTCCCAGTGTGCTACCGCTCACCTCTTCAACAGAAACGAGCGCCTCCGCCAGAGCAGGGGGAATCATCTCCGCCGTCTTGTCAGCTGCAGCCCGGCTCATGCCAGGTGTCATCACAAAGCCCGCTGGCACGGGCAGGCCGGCCATGGACATGTTGCACAACATGCCAGCCTTGCCACCGATCATTTGAAGGGACGGAACACCGACGGGCGGCGTGCCCGTTCCAAAATGAAAAATCGCGTCTGCGTGAGTCGGTTGGGTCATGATGTCCTGCAACGACACATTGCGGAACGCTGCGGCAGGGTCAAGCGGCGTTGTACCGATTTTCCACTTAATGGGGGTGAAATGGGGGGCTTTTTGGTGCCCTTACTATGTCCTGCTACACATTTTACCGAAACAGATCGGCGTGGGTTCCAGTAGCGGCCAGTTCAATGAACTCACCTTCAATCTTGTAGATCAACAGCCAATCCGGTTCCACATGGCATTCCCAAAACCCGAAGTAATTGCCCTTCAGCTTGTGCGGGCTACATCGTTCTGGAATAGGAGCATCACTTGCCAACAGACGGACGATGTCATGCAGCTTCTGCAATTTCAACTGCCGTTTGGTGGCCAGCTTATAGTCGCGCTTGAAGCGGTTGGAGTAAATGATCTCTTTCATGCCGACAGGTCAGGAATTCAGATCGGCAATCAGATCATCCACACTCTTGAACTTTTTCGCTTTGGCGCGATAGGCGGGGTCTTGCAATTCGCGCATCGCAGCCAAGGTTTCATCATTGGGCAGCTTCAGATCCAGCGGAAGGCCACGCTGCCGCACCATTTGCGTATAGAACATTGTGATTGCTGTCGTTGCGTTGATGCCAAGCGTTGCCATGATCTTATCGGCCTGCTTCTTCAACTTGGGCTCTATGCGAGCCTGAACTGTAACGGTTTTGGACATGGAAACACCTCTCAATTCCTGATGACCAATACGTAGTGCAATTGAACTACAAGTCAAGAACGCGATTGGGACGTGGTTGAACACGAATTATTTCAGGTCAGATGGCGGCCAGCCGAGGTTGCTGTTGCCGCTTCCGCAGCAACAGCCACATCGCAATCGACAAATTCAGCATATTCCATGCGATGCCGTGGGCGAAGGCCCAGGTGTAGGAGCCGGTCTTGTCGAAGATTTCACCTGACAGCCAGCCACCCAGCGCCATGCCGAAGACTGTTGCGGTCAATACAAGACTTATTCGGAAACCCGCCTCGCGCGCCGGGAAATGATCGCGCACGATAAGCGCATAGCTCGGCACGATGCCGCCTTGCGACAGGCCGAAGAGAGCGGAGACCAGATAGAGCGAGGCGAGGCCGTCGAAGGGAATATAGAACAGCAGGGCGATGCATTGTAGTGCTGAACCGATTATGAGAGTGGCGAGGCCTCCGATCCGGTCCGACACATAGCCTGACACCAGCCGGCTGATCACACCACAGGCCAGCAGCAGCGACAGCAATTGCGCGCCCGCTGCGCGGCCATAGCCCAGGTCACCGCAATAGGCGATGAGGTGAACCTGCGGCATGGACATGGCGACGCAACAGGCCAATCCCGCCAGCACGAGCATGACTTGGACAACAGGCGTGCCGGTTGATTGCGAAGCTGATGCCGTGGGGCTTGGTCGTTCAGCAAGGGAGGCGCGGGGGCGCAGGAATAAAGTGAGCGGCAACATCACACACAGAATAGCGATGCCGATAAAGATGAAAGACGTGCGCCAGCCGAAGTTTTCGATGGCGCGGTTCAGAAGCGGTGACCAGATGGCACCCGCCAGATAGTTGCCACTTGCGGCAATGCCAACGGCCATGCCCCGGCGCTTTTGAAACCACAGGGATACATCGGCCACCAGCGGGCCGAAGGTGGTCGCACAGCCCAGGAAGCCAATCAGCCCAGCCTGAATGGCAATAAAGGTCCAGTAGCTTGGCGCATAGGCAGCGGCAACAAAGCCAAATGCCAGACACAGGGTGCCCATGCACATCGGCACCATGATGCCAAATCGATCCGCCATGCGACCCATGAAAAGACCTCCGAGGCCAAAGCCGATCATGGTCAGGGTATAGGGAATGGCAGCCCCTGCCCGATCGACACCAAACTCAGCTTGAACGGTTGGGAGAGCGACCACTGGAGCCCAAAGCCCAATGCCGCCGAGAGTTGCCAGCAGCAAAGAGATAAAGAGGCGGAACCATGAATAACGGCTATCGGGCAGGTGAGTCATGGTCTGGGTTTAGCGGCGGGTGTGACAGCATCACAGGGGGTAGTGGACTGAGGTGGTATGCGAGGAGAGACAGGGACCTCACCCCCGCCGCAAATGCTCCTCCAGCCTTGGCAAGATTTCGATGAAGTTGCAGGGGTGATGGCGGTAGTCGAGTTGGTGGACCAGTATTTCGTCCCAGCCATCGCGGCAGGCACCGGGCGAGCCGGGGAGGCAGAAGACGTAGGTTCCCGACACCACGCCTGCCGTGGCACGGGACTGGATAGTGGAGGTCTTGATCTTCTGGAAGGAGATCATGTGGAAGACCACGCCGAAGCCTTCGATCTCCTTGTCGAACAAGGGCCGCATGGCTTCGACTGTGACATCGCGTCCGGTGAGGCCGGTGCCACCCGTGGTGATGATGACGTCGATGTCCATGCGTTTCACCAATTTGCGCACGGCGGCGCGAATTTGGCGCACGTCATCTTTCACAATCATGCGGTCAGCGAGGGTGTGGCCTGCTTCGGTGATCCGCGCCACCAGGGTGTCGCCGGATTTATCATCGGCTGGTGTACGCGTATCAGAAATCGTGATCACGGCGATACCGGCTGGCAGAAAGACGCGGGGTTCCTTGTTCATAAGAGCGAATCCAGTTTTTGCCGGAACGCCTGCAAGTCGTGCCAGGCCATGCGTTTTGAGGCTGGCGATTGCAGCAGGGTTTCGGGATGGAAGGTGGTGAGAGCGGGGATGCCGCAAAGATCCACCCATTTGCCTCGGGCCTTGAAAATCGCATCCTCGCCATTCGCAAGCCATTGGCCGGGAAGGTGGCCGAAGCAGAGGATCAGTTTGGGTGCGACCAGCGTCAACAAACGGCGGGCCAAGGGCACGCACATCTTCGCCTCAAGTTCAGTCAGCGCGCGGTTGCCGGGCGGACGCCAGGGAATGAAGCTGGCCAATCCAACTGCTTCAAAACTGTCATGGGGTGTCAATCCCGCAAGGCCGATGGCGTGCAACATGCGATCCGCCAGAACCTGATGATTGCCAGAGAGCACGTCTCCCGTTGCGTCCTCGGCGTTGCGGGGGCGGTCGACATAAATCAGGACGCGGGCGTTCACTGCGCCGGAGACGCTGCACATCTTGTTGGCGGTGCGTTTCAAGGGGTGGGCATCGAAACCGTCAAGCGCCTCCCCGTAAGCCTCAAGCGAGTCGATGGAAGCGGCCAGTGCTTCGGCTGCAGCGACCCCTTCCACACCGGCGGCTACGGCCTTCCAGTTGACAGCGGGTTTGGGCTTGGGGGCAAGAAGGGGGGCACGCGGCTTGGGTGGGGCATCCGCCACGGGTGCCGGGGTAGCAAAGCGATCCACCGGATCATCCAGCAGAATCTCATCCGCCCCCATTTCCACCAGCCAAGGCAGAAGTGTTGCGATATCAGTTGTATCGTTTGTGGTGACACTCATGTCGCAACCTGACGCCTGTTCACTTCGCCAAAAATCCTATAACAGCAGCCATACACAGACAAGCCGAGGAATAACAGTGTCAGACGTGCAACGCGAAGCCATGGAATATGATGTCGTTATCGTGGGGGCTGGGCCAGCCGGTCTTGCCTCCGCCATTCGCGTGAAACAGCTCTCGCCCGACACCACTGTGTGTATTCTCGAAAAAGGCTCGGAAGTGGGTGCGCATATCCTGTCGGGTGCCGTGGTGGACCCAATCGCCCTCAACGAACTTATCCCCGATTGGAAAGAGAAAGGCGCTCCCCTCAACACACCCGTGACAGATGATCGCTTCTTTGTACTGGGGCCACAGGGTGCCCTGCGCCTGCCGAATTTCCTGATGCCGCCGCTGATGAACAACCATGGCAATTACGCCGTGTCCCTCGGTAATCTTTGCCGCTGGCTCGCGCAGCAGGCGGAAAGCCTGGGCGTTGAAATCTATCCGGGCTTTGCTGCGTCGGAGGTTCTGTATACCGAAACCGGTGCGGTGCGCGGTGTGGTCGCTGGTGTCATGGGGTTGGAAAAGGACGGTTCGAAAGGACCTGACTATCAGCCGGGCATGGAGCTCATCGGAAAATATGTGCTGATCGCCGAGGGTGTGCGGGGTTCATTGGCCAAGCAGATTATCAACCGCTTCAATCTGTCCGACGGCAAGGAGCCGCAGAAATACGGCCTTGGCATGAAAGAGCTGTGGGAGGTGAAACCCGAGAACCACAAGCAGGGTCAGGTCACCCACACCATGGGCTGGCCACTTGGCACCAAAACCGGTGGCGGTAGTTTCATGTATCACCTCGAGGACAATCTGGTGTCCATCGGCTATGTGGTGCATCTGAATTACCAGAACCCGCATCTTTATCCCTACATGGAGTTTCAGCGCTTCAAGCATCACCCGCTGATTGCACAAGTGCTGGAGGGCGGTCGCCGCGTGGCTTACGGCGCGCGGGCCATTACCGAAGGTGGTTTGCAATCGGTGCCGAAACTCACCTTCCCTGGCGGTGCGCTGATTGGCTGTTCTGCCGGATTTGTAAATGTGCCGCGCATCAAGGGCAGTCACAACGCCATGAAGACTGGCATGCTGGCAGCCGAAGCTGCGGTTGCGGCGATTGCGGAGGGACGCAGCGGTGATGAGTTGACAGAATATTCTGCGGCCTACGAAAATTCGTGGGTCTATCAGGATCTGAAGCGCGTCAAGAACGTGAAGCCCATGTGGTCACGCCTTGGGCTTATCGGCGGACTAGCACTCGGTGGTCTTGATATGTGGCTGCAATCGTTGTTCGGCATTGGCTTTGGCACATGGCGGCATGGCAAGACCGATGCGGCTGCAACTGGCCAGGCGGAGGCGTTCAAAAAAATCGACTATCCCAAGCCCGACGGTGTGCTGTCTTTTGACCGCCTGACCAACATCGCTTTCTCGGGAACGAACCATGTGGAAAGCCAGCCGGCTCATTTGCATCTGACCAACCCGGAAGTGCCCATCGCCATAAACCTGCCGATCTACGACGAGCCAGCACAGCGCTATTGCCCGGCAGGCGTTTATGAAGTGGTGCGAACTGACGGCCACGCACCGCGCTTCCAGATCAATTTCCAGAACTGCGTTCACTGCAAAACCTGCGACATCAAGGACCCGTCACAGAATATTGTATGGACGGTGCCGCAGGGTGGCGATGGTCCGAACTATCCGAACATGTGACATGAAAAAGCCGACGGTCGGGTGACCGCCGGCTGCATTGTAGAACGCGAGGATTTATTTTTGAACGCGTGGATCGCCAATTGATGCAGCGATTTTCTTGAACGCGGCTTTCAGAGAAGCGCCGTCAGATGCAGTCACACGATGTGAAGCATCTGTTGCGCAGCTTGATACCAGATCGGTGCGGTCAGGGTAATTTGTATCGAGCTGGAATTCGATTGTGAAAATTTCGATGCCTTTGGCTTTCATGGCTGCGCACAGCTTCTTGGACTGTGTGTAGACGCTCTTGTTTTTTGACGTTTTTCCTTTGACGGTAGTCCATGTAGTGGCGTCCATGCCAGCGGGCTTGGCGGAATCTGGTGGCGCACCCGTCTGGTTGGAATCGTTTTCCGGCATGCAATTGATCATGTCGTTAGTGCCGCCGCTTCCAGAATTATAAGTATTACTGGCAGTAGAAGTAGTGTTGCTTGAAATCACGCCTTTGCAATATGCGCTGTTGTATTCGCCATCGGTCATCAAGACCATGATTTTTTTGAGTTTTTCTGTTCCATAAGCTGCCGGAACACCCGCACCGCTCCACATTCCGAAAGTCGGCGAAAGCGTGTACCAGCCCCACGCAATGCCCACCTGACCAGCTGTCGAGCTGCCAGCCGTCATGGTGGAAACCACTGCTTTCAATGCAGTCTTGTCGTTTGAAAGCTGCTTCAATTCAGCATTGATGCAAGGGTTGTTGCTATTGGCATAAACTCGGCCAACAGGATTGCTTGCAACAGCTGCATCTGTATAAGCCTGTGTCCCTATTCGTTCACTGACGCAGTTTGTGATTGGCATGGTTACCGTGCCCGCCGTCGGCGACGTGAATGTGAAATTTGTGCGACCAGGGGTCGTACTGGTACCTGTGGTAATTGCCCCCCGCGCAGCCGTGGCGAGAGTCCCCATGTTTACGCCTCTGTTGTAGGGAATCAATGCCACCTTAGAATAATAGGGTGCGACTGAAGGAACGACGATGGTATCGAGGAAGTCATTCGCCGCCGTCTTCAAGTCGGTCATGTAAGGACCCATTGAATTTGTATTGTCCAGAACAAGCGCGACCTCGACGCTGCTCTTGCCATCCTTGATCACGGTGGAAGCCAGGGTCACGTCGATGTAGTTGGTTCCACCCAGCTTCATGATAGTCATGGGAACCCGGGCCGTTGCTGTGAAAGTGACAGTATTGTCCGTTGCGTTGCTGGTCAACGTGGTGGACGTGATTGTGATTGTGTCACTATTCAGAAAGTTCAGGTTGAGGTATTTTTTGGCCTCTTCCAGCATGCTTGCATCACTTGCCACGCTCATCGTAGCCGCAGCCAATGCGCCAGCGTCAAGGCCGGCGGCAAGTTTCTGGTGGGTGAAGTTAACGCGCGAGGTGTCAATGGCAACGCCCGCTGCGAGCATCAGCGGAATGATGGACAGGCCTGTCATCTGCAGGATGGACCCCGACTGGTCATCTGCGAAGTCGCGGAGGTTCGCTGCTGTCGACATCAACAAGGTCTTAACAAAATTCTTCATTACGCATACTCCAGGGTCGTCGTCGGGATTTGCATAAACTTGAAGCATTAAGGTTCGGTGGTTCGGTTATGTTGAATTTTAGATAATTCTCTCTCCCGCTGCTTGCTCCAGGCAGGGAGGGGACATTACTTCTATTATTCCTACTCATTTCTTTGCAGGGAGGCGCCGCGCGCTCCCTTCCCCCTTTTTTTGTTGCGGCATACGCGGAAAAACCGCAATTTGACGCTTCAATCCCAATCCGGGGTGATTTGCCCCGCGTTTAAAAAGACATCATGCACAAAACCGCCCAGACAATTTCCACATCCTTTCTCGCCCTGATTGCAGCGGGTTGCCTTTTGGCTACACCTGCACAGGCAAGCGCCCAGCAACGGGAAACCTCACTGTCGGGCAATTTTCTGGCGGGGCGGATTGCCGCTGATGCGCAGGAAACCGATCTTGCCTCGCAATATTTCAGCGATGCCCTGAAACAGGACCCGGGCAATGCCCAGTTGACCGAGCGGTTGTTCCAGCTTCTCGTGTCATCGGGGCAAATCGCCGAGGCGGAAAAACAGGCTGAGGATGTATTGGCTGCAAACAGCCAGCATCGCCTTGCCCGCATTGTTGTGGGACTGCAAGCCCTGCGGGACAAGAAGTTTGATGCGGCCCGCGAGAATTTCACTGAAGCGGCCTATACGCCCGTCGGTGAATTGACCTCGGCCCTTCTCATCGCCTGGAGTTATGTGGCGGAAGGCTCCACCACGGCGGCCCTCACCGAGCTCGACAAGCTTGATGCCAACGAGTCCTTTGCCAATTTCAAATCCTTCCACGCCGCCCTGATTTCCGATGTGCTGAATGCGACGGTGCGTACCGATGCGGCCTACAAGAAGGCCTATGCCGACGCGGGCTCCAGCCTGCGGGTGACGCAAGCCTATGGCAATTATCTGGAACGCAATGGACGCGCCAAAGAGGCGATAGACATCTACAAGTCTTTCCTTGCCAACAGTGACGGCAATTTGCTGGTCAGCGAAGCACTGGCACGGGCTGAAAAAGGTATCGTTCCCCCGCCGTTCATCGCGGATGCACAGGCCGGTGCGGGTGAAGCGCTGTTCTCGCTGGCCGCCGCCATGAACGATGACCAGAGCATTGACGTGGCGCAAATCTATGCGCAACTCGCGTTGTCCACAGCCGCTGACAGGCCCGTCACGCTGACGTTGCTTGGCGATATCTTTGCAGCCCGGCGCAACTATCAGGCGGCAATCGAAACCTATGACGCCATTTCCACGACTTCGGTGTTGCGCACCAATGCGGAAACTGAAATCGCACTGAATTTGCAGCGGTTGGAAAAGCCTGCGGAAGCCGAACAGAAATTACGCGCCGTAGCAGAGCGCCAGCCTGGCAATTACGATGTGCTGGTCACGCTTGGCAACCTGTTGCGCAACAGCGAGAACTACAAGGACGCCGACAGTTTTTATACGCAGGCCTTGGGGTTGGTGGCAAAGCCTGAACGCCAGCATTGGAGCGTGTTCTACTATCGCGGTATTGTCCGTGAACGGATGAAAACATGGCCCGCAGCCGAAGCGGATTTCCGCAAGGCGTTGGAACTTTCGCCTGAAGAGCCTTCGGTTTTGAATTATCTCGGCTATTCCCTGATCGACGCGAATTTGAAACTCGATGAAGCTATCGGCATGGTGAAAAAGGCCGTCGATGCCAAGCCGAATGATGGCTACATCGTCGACAGTCTGGGCTGGGCCTATTTCCAGCTGCGGGATTATGAAGAGGCCGTTGTGCATCTGGAACGCGCCACCGACTTGCGCGCTGGTGACCCGATCATTGCCGAACATCTGGGGGATGCCTATTGGCGTGTGGGTCGGCGTCTTGAAGCCAGATTCCAATGGCAACATGCCAAGGACAACAAGCCTGAGCCCGATGATTTGAAGCGCATCGAAGGCAAGCTGAAAGATGGCATGCCCGAACTTCCCCCCTTGGTGAAGCCCGCTGACAACAGCAAGGCGGGCGGCAGCAACGGCTGATGATTGAGGAATTTGCGGCGGCCAAAATCAATCTGGCGCTTCACGTTCTCGGCCGCCGTGCAGATGGCTATCATGAGCTGGATTCCGTGGTAGCCTTCGCCGACGTCGGTGATATGTTGACGCTAGAACCTGCAGCGGAAACAACATTGTCCGTGGACGGAGCTTTCGCCGCTGCCGTGCCTACCACGCCGGACAATCTGGTGCTCAAAGCCTATGCCGCACTGAATACCGTGCATCCCCTGCAACCAGCATCATTCCATCTCACCAAAAACCTGCCCGTGGCATCCGGTATTGGCGGTGGATCAGCGGATGCGGCGGCGGCACTGCGTGGCCTGATCCGGATGCAAAGCCTCAAGCTCGATCCCGACATACTGCAATGCCTTGCCCTTACACTTGGTGCAGATGTTCCTGTCTGCCTGCACGGCAAAGCCTGCCGCATGCGTGGTGTGGGTGAACACATCACTGATCTCGAATCAGCAACGCTCCACGCAATCCTGCTGGTCAATCCGCAACAGGCGTGCGGCACGGCTGATGTGTTTCGCAGTATGGGCCTGAAACCAGGTGACAGGTCGGGATCAGAACTCAACCCCTTGCACCCCAGCCAATGGCGCAACGACATGACGGAAGCGGCCTGTCTGGTGTTGCCGGTCATAGGGGAGGTGTTGCAGACACTGAGTGCAATGCCGGAGGCCCGCGCCGTCAGAATGTCAGGCTCAGGGGCGACATGCTTTGTGACGTTTGATTCAGTTGAGCATGCAGAAGTGGCGCGGGACATGATGCAGTCGTCACATCCCCAGTGGTGGTGTGCGGCGGCGCGGTTGGTGTAAAATAAGGGACCTCATCCGCCCTTCGGGCACCTTCTCCAGCAAGAGGGCCGGAGAAAGGACTGCATATGGACCTCCACTCAGTTCAGACTTTTTGGCAGGTCTAAATCAAGTCCCTTCCTCTCCGCTCAATGTGATCTCGCAATACAGAAATCCACGGCTTCCAGCAGCGATGCCTTCCATTCGCTGTCTGCAAAAATCGCCAGTGCGTCTTTCGCCAGTTGGCCATAGTGGCGGGCGCGGTCCAATGTGTCAGTGACGGTGCCGTGGCGGTCCATCAACCGTCGGGCCTGGGCCAGATCATCGTCGGACTGATTGCCTTCTTCCAGTGTGCGCTTCCAGAAATTCCGCTCCGTCGCATCGCCCCGGCGGAAGGCCATGATGACCGGCAGTGTGATCTTGCGTTCGCGAAAATCATCGCCGACGCTCTTGCCCAACTTGGCCTGTGAACCGGAATAATCCAGCGCATCATCCACCAGCTGAAATGCAATGCCGAGGTTGCGACCGTAAGACTCGAGTGCCTCTTGCTCATTGCGGGGTCGGTTGGAGATCACGGCACCCACGCGGGTTGCAGCACAGAACAGGGCGGCGGTCTTGGCACCCACAACTTTCAAGTAAGAATCTTCAGTCGTCGACGTGTCTTGCGACACGGCAAGTTGCAACACTTCGCCTTCGGCAATGATGCAGGCCGCTTCAGACAAAATTCTGAGACATTCCAGATTGCCCGTTTCGACCATCATCTTGAAAGCCTGCCCCAGCAGATAATCCCCAACCAGTACCGAGGCCTGATTGCCCCAGATGACGCGGGCCGCGTCCTTGCCGCGTCGCATGTCGCTTTCGTCAACCACGTCATCATGCAGCAGGGTTGCGGTGTGCATGAATTCAACGGCCATGGCGAGCTTCACATGGTGCAGGCCCTTGTAGCCACACATGCGGGCGGCAGCGACTGTCAACATGGGGCGAATACGCTTGCCGCCGGAATTGATCAGGTGGCCGGCCAGTTGCGGGATCAATTCCACGTGGCTCTGGGCTTTCTCCAGAATGAGTTCATTGATCAGGTTCATGTCGGGCGTGGTGAGTTTGACCAGCGCATCAAGGCTGGGTGCGGGCTTGTCCTGCCCTGCTTCGAACGGAATGACGACGCCCATCTTGACCCTGCCCTGATTGCTCATTTATTCAGCTTAGCAACCTGGCGTGGACTCTATCGCGTGGCGCTTTGCCGCTGTCTGGTACAGTCTTCGAAATTGCGGTAACCTCTCGTTCACCAAACCAAGCCTAATACTGGAGACTATGCAACTGGCCATTGATATTCAAACCAGCCCTCACCCCGTCGCCCACGCGTCGGCTGGTCAGGCCTTGCCCTCTTCACTGACGGATGACGCTTTCCTTGGCGGGAAACTGCAAATCCTGCAGCCTGAGAAAGGCTATCGCGCGGGCATTGATGCAGTATTTCTGGCCGCTACGATTCCGGCGCAAACCGGCGATGCGGTGTTTGAAGCAGGCATTGGTGTGGGCACGGCATCGCTCTGCCTGCTGTCACGCTGCCCGACAGTCAATGTCACGGGAATGGAAGTTACCGCCCGCTATGCCATGATGTGCGATGAAAACGCCAAGCGGAACGGCTTTGCCAATCAGGTTCATGTCATCCATGGTGATGTCAAGGAGGCGATGCGCCGGGATCTTGCCCATCTGCCGCAGCACGGGTCCTTCGTGCATGCCTTTGCAAACCCTCCTTACCATGAAGACGGCAAGGTTACTCCGTCTCCCAGCCTGTTGAAGGCGCAGGCCCATGCTTTCGGGCCCGATGACCTCGCGCTCTGGATCAAGGTCATGTATTCCATGGTGTGCCTGCGCGGCACGGTCACCGTCATCCACCGGGCTGACATGCTTGGCCAGTTGCTGGGGCTGATGGAAGAAAAGTTCGGTGATATCCGTGTCGCCCCTCTCTATGCGCGCGAAGGTACGGCGGCGAGCCGTATTATTGTGCAAGGTGTACGTGGTTCCAAAGCCCCGATGCAGTTATTGCCGGGCTTCATTTTGCACGGCGAAGGCAACGCTTTCACGCCCGATGCAGAAGCCGTGTTGCGCGAAGGTGCAGCCTGGCGCTTGCGCTGATCCTGCTGTGAACCTGAGTTAACCACGCCGTTCAGGTGAGGTTCAGCCACTGAGTCCTATCCCTTGTGTCATCACTTCAACCCCGGTGAGCGGGCCTCCGCCATCACACAAGGAAACCGAGATCATGAAAACGACTTTGAGCCTTTCCGCCGCCGCCCTTGCCCTCATTGCCACGGCTTTGATCCTGCCAATGCAAGCCCAGGCCGCTGACCGTCAGATTTCTGTCAAGCAGAAAAAGTTCCCGACTTTCACCGTTGATGACTCCAGCAAGTTGGACAACGCGAACACAGACACCGCTGAAGCCAGCCCGCCAAAAATCGGCATCAAGGAATTCCGTGTCAACGATGATGAAGTCAAGCCGCGGCCTGCCGCTGGAAACGATCAAGATTCGGCTGAGGTCGAACCTGCACCAAAGCCAAAGAAGCAAAAGACCCTGCGTTTCAAGGTGAAGGATCAAACAGAACAGGCCCTGTCGACTCCCGCCCAGGATGAAGCTGAGGATGTTGCAGAAGCACCAGCCGAACAGCCGTCCAACCTGCTCAACGAAAAAGTCAAGTTGGTGAAGAAGCAACAGGTGGAAAGCGACGATGAACAAGAAGACGCCGCTGCCCCTGCTGACGACACCAGCGAAGACGTGGCTGCCGATACAACAGATACAGAAGAAGCCACCGACCCCAATGAATTGCGCTACTATGTGCTGAAGAAGAAGCACCACGTGCAGTATCAAACCGAAGAAAACTATGAGCCGACAACCTATAACTACCAGGAGCCGAGCTACACCGGCTATTCCTGCCACAACAACAACGGATACTGAAAATCAAGGCCCTCCCCGGCGCTACGCGCCTCCATTCCCGCAAGCGGGAGAGGTGAAGAGCGTTACACCTCTCCCGCTTGCGGGAGAGGAGTCTCGCGTAGCGAGACGGTGAGGGCCTTAATACCAACTCCAGGAGATTATATCATGCGCAGTCTCGTCTTGTGCCTTGCTTCCCTCCTGTGTTGCAGTGTGTCCGCTTTCGCTGCGAACGAACGTGTTGCGCTCATCATCGGTAATGCGAATTATTCCGACGTCGGCACTCTCACCAATCCCCTTGCCGATGCTGAAGCTGTAACCCGCGCATTCAAATCCGCAGGTTTTGATGATGTTCGGCATGTCGACAATCTCACTGCCGATGCGATGCGGCAGGAGTTGAAGGCCTTCTCTGCCCGCAGCGAAGACTCTGAAATCGCCGTCATTTATTATGCCGGCCACGGTGTTGAAGTGGCAGACCAGAATTATCTGGTGCCGGTTGATGCCAAACTTTTGCGCTCCACTGATATCGAGTTCGAGGCCATTCCCCTGTCCACCTTGCGTAACGCTGTGGCGGGTGCGTCGAAATTGCGGATCGTGGTGCTGGATGCTTGCCGCAACAATCCCTTCAAGCTCGCGGGCAATGGCGGCACAAGAGCCGCTTCGCGCGGGCTTGGCAATATTGAACCCAAATCCGGCGAGATCGTGGCCTATTCCGCCAAGGAGGGTACCTTGGCACAAGACGGTCCGGCTCAGGCTAACAGTCCCTTTGCAGCAGCCCTGGTCAAGAACCTCAACCGGCCCGGTCTTGAAATCCGTCTGCTGTTTGGCCAGGTGCATGATGATGTATTGAACGCCACCAACAATGAGCAGGAACCCTATACCTATGCATCGCTGGGTGGTGAGGCGATTTATCTGAAGCCGCCTGTGGATGCACCGAAAGTGCAAGGCCCACAAACCTTCCGCGACTGCCCGGATTGCCCTGAGATGGTAGTGGTGCCCGCAGGACAATTCGTCATGGGTTCTCCAGACGACGAGCCTGACCACGAAAAAGACGAGGGACCGCAGCACGACGTCATAATTCCCAAAGCCTTTGCCGTGGGCAAGTTTGAAATTACCCGCGCCCAATATGAAGAATTCGTCACCACCACGGGCTACGACATAGGCGACACCTGCTCGCAATGGACGGGGACTGCTTTCCACCCCACAGAGAGCAGCACGGTTTTGTCGCCCGGCCTCAATCAATCGAGCGAGCATCCCGCCACGTGTGCGTCTTGGCGCGACGCCAAGGCCTTTGCCAAATGGATGTCGAAGCGCTCAGGCTTTACTTACCGTCTTTTGACCGAAGCCGAATGGGAATATGCCGCCCGCGCCGGATCAAGCGATCCCTTCGCCACAGGACAAATCCTGGATGCCACAAGTGTCAATTTCAACAACACCACAACAAACCCCGTCGGCCAACATGCGGCGAATGCTTTCGGTTTGCATGACATGCAAGGCAATGTCTGGGAATGGACCGAAGACTGCTACGCCAAGAATTATGCTGACGCCGCCGCCGACGGCAGCGCATTTGCAGCGCCCAACTGCGAACGCACCTATCGCGGCGGCGCGTGGGCGAATTCCGCGAAGGACCTGCGATTTGCAACGCGCGGCACGAATGACGCGGACAAGCGCGTGAACATATTCGGGATCAGGGTGGCAAGAGATTTGAGGTGACGTCACCCCACTACCCTGAGTGGGGTGTTGGCATCATTGACAACACTCGAAATTTATGCCATTTTATGCTTCATGAAAGCCGTGTTGCTTTATCGTTCAAAAGCCGTTTTGTCAGACGGTGCCATAGTCGAAATGGTGATTTGGCAAGTTCCGGAACCCAAACTGGGGTCCGCTCACCTCTATAAGTATCGCCTTTTTTATGGTGAGGCAGGAGTGAGAATCATTGGCTTCGACAATGAAGTCGGCAAGGGCGATCACTGCCATATGAATGGCAAGCAGAAGTCATATTTTTTTACTGATATAGACAAGTTGGTAGATGATTTTATGACAGCAGTGCGTGAATGGAGAGCTAAAACATGAAAGAAGCCATTATTCGAATAGGAAGCAGCGACGACGCCATTCTGGATGAGTCCGCCATCCGTTTCAAAAATGCATGGAAAACCGGAAAATCCAGCCCTGCAGTTTTCACCTTCAGCTCTCCGGCCCAATTGTTTTCTGTCATCAGTCCCAAACGTTGGGAATTGATCGAACGCCTACAACACCTCGGCCCCAGCACAATACGCGGCTTGGCCCGTTCGCTGGACCGGGATGTGAAACGCGTCCATGATGATGTGATCGCGATGATTGAATGGGGCATTGTTGAGCGCGATCCAGACGGGAAAGTGTACGTGCCTTTTGAAGTCATTCATGCTGCGTTTGATTTGAGGGCGGCTGCTTGAGTATAGATAAAGTGCAATGTCATAGTTGTTCAAGCAGCGTGCGGTTGGTAATTTGAATTTCTTCACTGCGTTGGTTGCATGGACCTTATTGAATCTCGCTTTTCAAATGTAATTTCGAGACGAAAGCCGTATTGCTTTTCCATTGCTGCCTTGAGAATTTTGAATTTTGCCTCGTTGCGCATATTCTGAATTGCTACGGCAAAGTCAGTGTCAACTCTTGCCAACTCTGCCGGTCGCAAAAACTCAGGACCTCTAACTTGTGTCTCGAATTCATAAAGAATTCGAGTTCGTGAACCCCAATAAACACCAACAATTAGATTGATCATCATTGCTACGAGACCAAGGCTTACCGTATATTGAGCCAGCCTGCCTTCCTTTCCGAAGACGTACACCGCCATGCCTCCCACAAGGCCGAGCACTGCGGGTAACACTGATCCAACACTTGAATCACGACTTAGGCCGGTCAAGTTGCCAGTGACCATGCCAAGTAGGGAAAGGGAAAAACTTATCAGTACAAACAAGCGAAATCGAGCAGGATTTTCAATTGGGCTCGCGACACACATAGATAAAATAAATGCCACCAGCAGCGGAAAAAACAACAACGGCCAGATTGAGGCCCAAAAATTTGCATCAGTCAGATAAGCTGGCATATTCATTATCTCCCAAAGCGTTAAGAGTGATATTCAATTCCAGGGCCGGACAATGGGCCAAGCATGTCTGGCCTAATTCCATCTGGTTGAGGATTGTTGGGGGGTACATATGCTCTTATTTCGCCCGGCGCTTGATATCCATCAAGACAGAAACTTGGTGCAAGCTGACAAATTGAACATTCAGAACTTTCCGAAGCAAGCTGCAGGGTGCCACAATCAAAGCTTCTGCTGTAAAGCCAGCAGGTTTTCCGGATGTCGGGTTTGCTAATTGTATTGCAGGTGCCCGTTTCAATAGCCTTGGATATCTCTACCTGCTCAACCGCCGCGCTTTCATCTTGGGCTCGGCTCGCCGTTTGAGGCTGCAAAAGAAAAAGAATTGTGGTGGCGATGAAAAGTTTCACAAGAAATCCTCCCATTTTGTGCCGACATGCACACCGTGTGCTATCAGTTATATTGAACGATGCTAAGAGCAATAACTAAAACATCATATAGAGCTGATCATATTCAGTTGATACGAGGCAGCTAGACTCTGTCCATCTAACAATCTCGACCTCGTTCTAAACCAACCACAGCCGTCCATAAGGTGCCAGTGCCAGCGCATCGCCTGTGATCGCTGCCACACCGCCGCCGAGCTCGTCGCTAAAGTCGGTGATGCTTTCGGTGCGCAGGCGATTGGCAGATATACTCGTCCACTGTTCTGTGAAGTTGAACAAGCCCACCAGTGGGCCTTCATCAGCCAGACGCACAAAGGCAAAAACTTTCGCATTGCCGACGTCAATGATGCGAGTTGCTGCATGAGCGGTGAGATGGGCTGTGATTTTGCGCCTTGCGACGATATGTTTGACGCCTGCAAATAGTTCGGCGATTGGGCCCACGCCACCTTCGGCATCCTTTGCCCGCTGCCAATCCATCTTCGGGCGGTGGAGCCAGCGGTTGTCGTGGGCGTGTTCTTTGACATCGGCGAAACCGTAGTCGTTGAGG
>JANPCL010000071.1:0-24100 GCA_031430915.1 Hyphomicrobiales bacterium | reverse complement strand
CAATGGTCGCCGATGATCCATGATGAAATGGAGACGGTTGTCAAAACCTACGGCATCAACACCTTCAAGCACTTCATGGCCTATAAGGGTGCGTTGATGGTGAATGATGACGAGTTGTATAATTCGTTCAAGCGCTGTGCGCAGTTGGGCGCGCTGCCACTGGTGCATGCCGAGAATGGTGATGTGGTGGCGCGCATGCAGCAGGACTTGCTGGCGCGTGGGGTGACGGGGCCTGAGGGCCATTCCTATTCGCGCCCGCCAGAGGTAGAGGGCGAAGCTGCAAATCGTGCCATCATGATTGCTGACATGGCGGGTGTGCCTTTGTACATCGTGCACGTCAGTTGCGAACAAACCCACGACGCAATACGCCGTGCCAAAATGGCGGGGCAGCGGGTTTATGGGGAACCGCTGGTGCAATATCTGGTGCTGGATGACAGCGAATATCAGAACAAGGATTGGGATCATGCGGCCACACGCGTGATGTCACCGCCGTTTCGCAACAAGAAGCATCAGGATTCGCTGTGGGCTGGTTTGCAGTCGGGAACACTCAGCGTGGTGGCGACTGACCATTGCGCCTTCAAGCTAGCGCAGAAGCGCATGGGATTGAAGAATTTCACGCAGATACCAAACGGCACAGGCGGGTTGGAAGACCGCTTGCCCGTGTTGTGGACGGCGGGGGTGAATACCGGGCGCCTGACGAAAGAAGAATTCGTGGCGGCGACGTCCACCAACATTGCGAGGATTCTCAATATGTACCCACAAAAGGGCGTGGTGCGGGTTGGCAGTGATGCAGATGTGGTGATCTGGGATCCTAAGGCGACAAAGAAGATCACGGCTTCGAGGCAAATTTCACGCATCGAATATAATGTGTTTGAAGGTTACGAATGCACGGGTGCGCCAAGGACGGTGATTTCACGCGGCAAAGTGGCATGGGAGCAAGGTGACATGCGGGCGAAGGCGGGGGACGGTGACTTTGTGGCACGGAAACCCAATGCACCTGTGCATCAGGCCAATGCGATATGGAAGGGATTGACGCAGCCAAAAGGCGTAGAGCGGATTGAGGTGACGCCGTGAACGAGAATTGATCGTGAGTTTAGGCAACTATCTTCCGGCTGTATCGCCATGCGCCGGATACGTTCTATGCACGCAACTCCCTCACCCTGAGGTGCCCGCCCTCTTGCGGGCCTCGACGGGTGCGCCCCACGTTCGGAGCTTGCGGCGCATGCTTCGAGGCTCGCAAGGAAGGGCGAGCGCCTCAGCATGAGGGGGCTGGCTGCTATCTCAAAAATTTCGCATGGGTCTCGTGTCCGGCGCTTCAACGAAATCCTCGATACGATTTTCGAGCACGGCCAGAATGGAATCACATACCGCAACGCGATCATTCAGTACGGAGCTTGTTGGCACGCGAAACACTGAATAACCTGCTGCAATCATGTACTCATCCCGCGTCCGATCGTAAGCCGCGCGTTCCAGATGTTGGCTGCCATCCACCTCGATGACAACACATCTTTCCCGGCAGACAAAATCTGCAAAATAAGGTCCTATCGGCATTTGTCTGGTAAATTTCCAGCCGCCCAGTTGCCGGGCTTTCAATGCAGACCATAGTGAACGCTCTGCAGGATTGGTTTTTGGATTTGTTTGGCTTCCCATGTTGTCCTCCCCTTTGCGTAATAAGACGCAAGGGGAAGGAGAATCCGTCGCGGGTTTCAGGAATTATTCTCGGGGGTGGGGATGGCGCTTTGGTTTATCGGGCACGATTGATCCAGCAATTTCCAACTCGTTACATTCTGCACTTTTTCGCAACGGGCCAGGGTTTTTCCTTTTTCGCTCCAGATGCAGGCGGTTTCGCCTTCCTTGACGGTGCCTTCTGCATAAATGCAAGTGCACTGGGCCATGGCATGGTGCGGGAAAATCGCAATAAAAAGAGCCGTCAAGATGCGCTTCATGGGGTGTCCCTTGCTTCGACTTGCGATGGGCAGGCTAGCGCATCGGTAGCGCTTGGTCTATGCATGTATAAAGGGAGATTTTATCCGTGGCTTTCGGAATTCATGACCATCCGTTCTACAAACCGAAATGGCGGCGGGCGTTGCTTGTGGCTTCAACAGCGCTGTGGGCCGGGTTTGAAACTTTTGTCGCGCAGGATGGGTTCTGGATGGTCCTGTCAGTTGCGGTCTTCGCCTATAGCCTGTGGATTTTCCTCTTGAATTGGAAAGATGCGCCACCGCCTGATTCATCCGTGGACGGATGACTTAGCTGTTGGCCATTTTCTCTGCCATGTCGCGACCCAGCATCAATTGCATGGAGGTGCGCAGTTCGTCATTGCGATGGAAGAGTTTATCGAGATCGTCGTGGCTCCAGCTGATGTAATGGGCATCGCCTGAGATGGTCACAGTGGCGGTGGCGGGGCGCTTGCGGAGGAAAGCCAGTTCGCCAATGAAGAGCTTGGGCTGCACGGCGAGGGTGCGGCCAGCCTTGCGAACATTCACATGTCCACTCAGCACATAGTGGAGTGTGTCCAAGGCTTCGCCTTCGGTCGTGAGGGTCACGGGCTCTTCGGCTTTCGCCCAGGTGCCGCGCTTGGCCAGCTTGCGGAATTGACCGGGGCTCAAGGTGTCGAGATTGCGGAACAGCGACAATTCATCATCACTCATGACGCCTTCACGGCCATCGCGCAAGATGAGCAGGATCATGCTGGTGTTGATGATGACATTGAGCAGGCTCCAGACCATGGGGTTCCACAGGGGGTCTGCAAATGCCACGTAGTAATAAACCGACAACAACAGATCGCCGATGGCGGCGAAAATGCGCAGCTTGACCTGATCCCGAAACAGGAAGCAAAGCAGGGTGAAAACAGCAGCGACGTGGACGAGATTCTGCGCGATGAAATCATGAACGGTCATGGAGCAGGCACATGAACGAGACATAGCGGGAATGCAAGCCGTCATGCTTTTTCAGCCCGTTGACGGGTGCGGGATTTCATGGCCTGATCATTAAAATCAGGAGGATCAAAATGGAATACCGTTCGCTTGGCCAATCGGGCCTGAAGGTTTCGTTGCATAGCTTGGGCACCATGAATTTTTCCGGTGAAGGCTTCTTCGGCATGGCAGGAAGTCTTGCCGTGAAAGAGGCATCACGGCTGGTCGACATGGCGGTTGATCATGGCGTCAACTTGTTTGACACGGCGAATGTCTATACCACGGGTAAATCTGAAGAGGCCCTGGGTGAGGTCATGAAGGGCCGTTCCAGGCAGTTGCTGGTGGGTACCAAAGTTCGTTTTCCCATGGGCAAGGGACCGAACGAGCAAGGCAATTCACGTTGGCACATCATTGAAGAGTGTGAGGCCAGCCTGACGCGTTTGCAGCGCGATCACATCGATATCTATTACCTGCATGAATGGGATGGCATGACGCCGGTTGATGAAACCATGGCGGCGCTGGACATGCTCGTGCAGCAGGGCAAGGTGCGCTACATCGGCTGTTCCAATTTTTCCGGCTGGCACATCATGAAATGCATGATGGCATCGGAGAAGGCTGGACTGGCGAAATTTGTGGTGCAGCAAATTCACTACACCATTGAGGCGCGCGATGCCGAATTTGAACTCATGCCGATTGCGGTTGACCAGGGTGTGGGCATTCAGGTGTGGAGTCCGATTGCGGGTGGGTTACTGTCTGGGAAGTTCCGCCGCAATGCGCCGCCGCCGCAATTGTCTCGTCATGTGGCGGGCTGGGGCGAGCCACCGATCCGGGATGAGAACCGTCTTTACAATATCATTGATGCCTTGGTGAAGGTGGGTGAGGGGCGCGGCGTGTCGGCGGCGCAAGTGGCATTGGCCTGGCTTGCCGGGCGACCTGCGGTGTCTTCTATCATTGTCGGTGCACGTACTGAAGCGCAGTTGAAAGACAACCTTGCATCGGCCTCACTGGTGCTAACGGCTGAAGAACGCAAGGTGCTGGATGATGTCAGCCTGTTGCCATTGATCTATCCCTATTGGCATCAGCTCAATGCAGCATCACGGTTGGGGGCGGCAGATCTTTCACTGATGGCTCCGCATGTGGCGGCGATGAAACCACGGATGTGAGGGTCAGTTCCGCCAGCTATTGTGGCCCGTGTATCATGAACGGGGGATCATGAACGGGCTACCTTGCCTGCGAGATCATTGCTGAGTAACAAGCTGAGGCTTTGCTGCAGGCTGTGATGGCGGGTCACTGTCCTCGCAAGATCTGCGTGATTCCAGGCAATGTACCGCGTGCCAGGTTTAGCGACAACTGTTGCAGATGCTGGTGCGTTTTTCAAAAAAGCCACTTCACCGATGAAGACACCCGCCTCAACCGGGATGTGTCGTTCACCTTTTCGCACCTCTATGTTGCCCTCAAGAATGTAATAAAGTCGACCCAATGATTTTCCCTCTTCCGTCAACACGGTTGCATCATTGGCGGAATGCCACTGGCCAATTCGGCTCAGTCGGCGGAAGTCTCCCGGTGTCATGCCGGCAAAAGACTGGTAGAGCCGCAGGTCATTGTCTCCAAGTTGCATCTGTCGATTATCTTGAAGGATCATTCCTATCATGAAAAGATTGATGCAGATATTGAGGCTGGAGTAGACAATTGCACTCCACAAAGGCTGGCTGGCGGCTTCGAAAAAATAGGCGGTGTAAAACACATCACCAGCGATGGCAAAAATCCGCAGTAACAGCTGGTCGCGGAACAGAAAGCAGATGAGGTAACACATGGCCCCCAAATGAATGAGATAGGGCACCAATTCGAAAACGGATTGCATTTACAAAAATTCCCCCGGCGGCTTCCAGCGCCTTGTTTGACGATCATGCTATCCAATCAATAATTTATGCAAGGGCATCCTTCATATCAAAGTCAGGATTTTCCGAAGCTGATCCTATTTGTGAAGTTTCAGGGTGCTCCAGAAATGTTCGATAATGGTTCCTTCTTCGGACGCGGTATTGCGGTCGGTGCGGGTGATCAACATCACGCCGCCCCTGCCGATGCGCGCGCCGAGGACTTCCACAACAGCATCGTCGTTGACACGCTTCAGGGTCGTACGTGTGCCTGCAAGGATGGAGCCGTCAGCCAGAGTGCGGCTATGGGATTTGGTTTCGCGAGTGTAGCCGGATGCAGCATCATCGTCAGTCATCTTTCCCGTCATCAAATCGACCAGTGTGGTGGCGTCCATGTCTGCATAGGTTTGGACCAGAATGAGCGTACCGAGAGCCGTGGCCAACAGGTGCTGATGAATGCCGGGACTGATTCTGCTCGTGGCGACGTTGAACTCGCTCGGATGCTCAAAAGACGCTCCATTGGCGGCAAAAACACTTGTCGTCTTTCGGTCGAGTTGCAGGACCAGTTCCTGGCCATTCGGCAGTTTCAGTTTTTCCTCTGTTCCCAAGTCCAGTTCAAAAGTGGTCCCGTTGATGGTGAGATTGTAGTTCCCAGCCTGTGCGGCCTGGAGCGGCAGCATGCAGAGGAGGGCCAACGGCAAAGCTTTTGTGTTCAGCATCATTTTCAATCCCCTTGTCGGCATAGCGCGCCATCGCCAGTCAAGCTTGACTTCAACGCAGGTTTTGGCAAGGTTTTTCAACTTGTGAAAGGGCTATCATGACGTCGCAATCCAATCTCAGCATCAACCCCCAACGGCTTTGGGATTCCCTGATGGAAACCGCGCAATTCGGTGGCACGCCGAAGGGCGGCATCAAGCGTCTCACGGTGTCGGATGAAGACAAGCGCGTGCGCGACTGGTTCAAGGCGGAGTGTGGGAAACTGGGCTGCACGGTGGAGGTGGACGAGGTGGGCAACATGTTTGCCACGCGGCCGGGCAGGCGCAATGACATCCGGCCCATTGCCATGGGGTCGCATCTTGATACGCAACCGACAGGTGGCAAGTTTGATGGGGTGCTGGGTGTGCTGGGTCCGCTGGAAGTGCTCCGTACACTGAATGATATGGGGTATGAATCGAATGCGCCGCTGATGATTGTGAACTGGACCAATGAGGAGGGCTCACGCTTTGCACCTGCCATGTTGTGCTCGGGAGTTTACGCTGGTGTGTTTACACCGGACTATGCCTATTCGCGTGAAGATCGGCAGGGCGTTTCGCTGGGGGCGGAACTGGAGCGTATTGGCTACAAGGGCAAACACAAGGCGGGGGCGATCACGTTCAGTTCAATGTTCGAATTGCACATCGAGCAGGGACCGATCCTTGAAGCCGAGAGCAAAATGATTGGAGTTGTAACTGGCGTTCAGGGAATGCGCTGGTATGAAGTAACGGTGCGCGGACAGGAGTCCCACACGGGGGCAACGCCCATGGGCCTTCGCAAGAATGCGCTGTTGGGTGCGTCGCGCATGATAGAGGCCATTCATCAGGTAGGCATGGCACATCTGCCTGGAGTGGCATCGGTTGGCCTCATTGAGAACAGGCCGAATTCGCGCAATGTCGTGCCGGGGGAAGTGTTCTTTACGGTAGACCTGCGCCACCCGGATGAAACTGTTCTGGATAAAATGGAAGCAGCCTATCAGGCAGCACTGCCACGGATCGCGGCAGAACTGAATCTTGAACTCGAAGAGAAGCGAATCTGGAATTCGCCTGCGGTGACATTTGCTCCGCAGCTGATTGATTGTGTGCGCCAAGGTGCCAGTCAGGCGGGGTTGTCTTCGCGCGAAATGGCGTCAGGTGCCGGGCATGATGCGGCCTATATCGCCCGCGTTGCGCCCACAACGATGATCTTCGTGCCCTGCCTTGGCGGTATCTCGCACAATGAAGCAGAGTCGACCACGTTGGAGGAATGCGGTGCGGGTACGCAAGTTCTGCTGAATGCCGTGCTTGCCCATGACAGGACCTTTGCATGACGCATGATATGGCGGCGCGGGCCAAGGCGCTTGCGCTGATGATGACCCGCTGGCCTTCGGTAACAGGATCAGCGGATGAAGTGGCTTTGCCTTCGAAACTTGCAAAGGCGATTGCGTTTGACAGGGTATGGGCGGCGCCCATTCCCGCTGATGCCTTTGGTCGAAGCAACCTGTTCGCACTCAAACGTGGTTCTTCACGGCATACAGTAGTGCTGACCGGGCATTTTGATGTGGTGTCGATTGAAGACTATGGCGCGCTTCAACCGCTTGCCTTTGAACCGGAGTTGCTGCTTGCGGCATCTATCCGGCGTTTACAGGCGACGGGTGAAAACCCGTTGGCACTGGCTGATTTAGAGAGCGGTGAGTTTCTGCCGGGGCGCGGCTTGCTGGACATGAAAGCAGGGCTTGCGGCGGGTCTTGCGGCCATGGAGGCCTATGATGGCGAAATGACTTTGGTTTTCATCGGGGTGTCTGATGAAGAGGAAAAGTCAGCGGGGGCCAGAGCCGCAATTCCGCAGTTGAAGCAGCTTGCAGCTGATGAACATCTTGATGTCAAACTGGTTATCAATCTTGATGCAATTGCGGACACTGGTGATGGATCAACCGGACGGGTAGTGACCTATGGTTCCATCGGCAAACAATTGCTGACAGCCCTTGTGGTGGGCAAGCCTACTCATGCGGGATATCCCGAGAATGGCGTCAACGCGGCCTATGTTCTGGCGGAGCTGGTGCGTGAAATTGAGCTTGCGCCTGAACTTGCGGAAACCACAGGTGATGAAGTGGCGGCTGCACCGACCACGCTTTTTGCAAAAGACCTGAAGCAGGGTTACAACGTTACCACGCCGCACTTGGCCTGTGGCTACTGGAACACCATGCAGCACCGCAGAAGCGGAGCTGAAGTCATGGATATCGCGATGATGCTTGCGGCACGGGCGGTGGCGCGTGTTGCTGCGAAGACGGGTTATGCCATCGCTTTGAAGCGTGTGGCTGACCTTCCGCCAGCGGATCAGGTGTGGCTTGATCCTGCGCTCAGCCTGCCTGACCAGACTTTGCAGGCATTATGCGCATTGGCTAAGGGCATCGACCAACCGACGGTCATTCTGGGGTTTGGCTCTATCCCCTATCCTGCGGTGTTGTTGCGCGATGACGCTTTGCGCAAAGCAATATCGCAAGCAATCAAACCGCATGGTCTTGGCGAGGTCAATTATTTTGCCGGTATTTCCGATGTAAGTTTCTTTGGCGAGGCCAGCGGAGATCTCTCTGTCGTTGCTGCAAATACCCCGATCTGGGGCAGGGGTTTTGTGATGCCGGACGCGGGTGGGTTTCCGGCCATCAATATTGGACCTTGGGGGCGGGATTATCACACTTGGCAGGAACGTTTGCACGCGCCCTATGCTTTTGAGATTTTGCCGCGTGTGCTGCTTTCAGTGATTGAAGCGGTGGCAAAATTGCGTTAGTTCGCCACAACCATTTCAGGAGGCAACACAATGGCATTGAAACGCATCGACGCTGGCAAACGCATGAGTATGGCGGTCATTCACAACGGTATGGCTTATCTCGCGGGTTTTGTATCGGAAGAGGCCAAGGGCAAGTCTGTGCTTGAGCAGACGAAGGATATTCTGGCGCAGATTGATGCCACGCTGAAAAAGGCTGGCACGTCGAAAGCCAATATCGTGAAAGCCAACATCTGGCTTACGGATATTGGAACATTTTCGCAAATGAACGAAGCCTGGGACGGTTGGGTGACGCCAGGTGCGGCGCCCGCGCGTGCGACGGTTGAGTCGAAGCTGGCAGCACCCGGCTATGAAGTCGAGATCATGGTGGAGGCTGCGATCTTCAAGAAAGCCGCAAAGGCCAAGGTGGCGGCGCGGCCAGTGAAGAAGGCGGCGAAAAAAGTTGTCAAGAAAAAGATTGCGAAGAAGAAATAGTCCCTTCGCTACGCCGCACCTGTATAAGCAATTGCCCCCATCATGCCGCTGTTCATGTGGTAGAGGTGGTGGCAGTGGAAGGCCCAGGTACCGGGATTGTCGGCGTCGAACTGGATAGTGACCTGAGCACCGACGGGCACCAGCACGGTATCGCGGATTGCACCCTTGAAGCGTTGGCCATTCACCCCGACAACGCGGAAGTAATGGCCGTGCAGGTGCATGGGATGTGCCATGCTGGTCTGGTTCTGCATCACCACTTCATAACGTTCACCCTCGCGCACGCTGAACAACGTGTCATGCATCATGGCCTTGCCATTGAGGCCCCACTGATAGTTGGCTTCGCCGCCAGTGAGGGTGACTATTTCCGTACGCGCCACGGGATCGTCGGGCAATTCGGCAATCGAGCGCAGTTGAGGTTCAAGTGACAGGTCAAGTTCGGACGTTGGTGTGCCGCGTTCCGCAATTTTTGAAACGGAAGCATCGCCTGCTTTCAGGATAATGCCAGACTGCATGTCACTGCCCTCGACCCGAAACAGGATGGGCCATGCGCCCGAGCCCTGCGGCAAGCTCAAGCGAATATCGGCACGCTGGGCAATGGCAAGGGGGAAAAGCTTGCCCTTCACTGGTCTGATGCTGTTGCCATCAACGGCAATCAGTTCGCCTTCCAATGCGCCGAGGTCAATCCACATGTTGCTGGCAGCGGCACCATTGATAATGCGCAGGCGGAAACGGCCGACTTTTTCGGCGCGCACAATTTCGGGGTCGGCCAAGGTGCGGTCATTCGCAAGCATGGCGTCAAAGGCGATGTCGGATGTCATGCTGGGTGTTGCTACCAAAGGCACTTTCATTTTGTGGCCGGCATGGGGGTCTACCTTTGCCGTGTGGGACATGTGCATGCCGCCGCCTTGCAATTCCGCCAGAATTTCTTGCGGATCGCGGAAGGTGAAGTCATGCAGCATGACCACATGTTCCTGTTCATCCACCAGTGAATCACCGGCTTCTGCGACGATCAGAGGGGCTGCGAGCAGCTGCTGTTCCTGAAGGCCGAGGTGGGAATGCATCCAGTGTGTTCCGGTGCGGCGGTTCGGGAAGAGGTAGGATTGGCTTTCGCCCGGTTTCAAGACAGGTCCGGATAAACCTGGCACCCCGTCAAGGGCAATGGGTGGTACCAGCCCATGCCAATGAACCAATGTGTCTTCGCTGATGCGGTTGGTGACACGGGCAGAAAAATCCGGGCCAAAACGGGTGAAAAGTCCGCCCGGCCTGCCATTGACCATCATGGCGAAGACCTTCGCTGCTTTGCCATTCACGTCCAATACGCGGGTGGTCACATCAATCTCGAAAGGCGGCGCTGAATCGGCGTGAGCAGAACTGTAGCTCGCCAGCAGAGACGCCCCGCCCATGGTTAACAGGCGGCGGCGCGATATTTGCAAATTGGTCATCATGATCGGACTTTCCCCGGGGATGGTGGCAGGTTTGTCTTGAAGTGATACGTGTCGTCTGGGGCTTGGTGAATGTGTTGTCTGAAAGTGGGTATTTGATGTCAAACTGGTACAGCGCCAACCGCGTTCCGGATTTCATTCGCGACGAAACAGCAGGTATTTCAATTGAATATGCCGTGATCATGCTGTCCATGTGCCTGTTTCTGACGCCCAGTATCACGCACTATGCGGAGGCCGTGAGGAAACTTTTCGCTCACGTTGGATCACTTATCAGATGAAGAGATTGCAAACAGCTTCCGTAAAGCTGTCTGTTCCGGATTAGAAAATTGTAAGGATTTCCTGTGTTAGTCTACCGTCAATGGACGCGGATTGCGTTCAAGCCTTGCACCGGAGACTGATGTGTTTAAAGCCCTGATCAAGCGTCCGTTCTGGAACGACGAAAGCGGTGCCACCGCCATTGAGTACGGACTGATTGCTGGTGCAATGGGGCTTTGCATTATAACATCTTACCCCTACGTGGTGGCTGGTACCAAGTCCAACTTCTCAACGGTGGCAAATCTTTTCCTGTCAATTTCGTAGCAGGCTAAAGACCGCGCCCTATGCCCAAAAATTTCTCGCGTCGTTGGGTGCGCAGCACGTCGGCTGAAACGCCTGCATAGGTTCCCAGGGTTCGCGCCACGGCTTCGCTTACATTCGCAATAGCCTTTGCAGGTTGCCGATGGGCACCGCCTTGCGGTTCCGGAATGATGTCATCAATCACGCCCAGTCGTTTCAAGTCCTGCGCTGTGATCTTGAGCGCGGCTGCAGCATCCTTGTTGCGGGCGGGGTCGCGCCAGAGAATGGAGGCTGCGCCTTCGGGTGAAATGACGCTGTAAATGGCGTGTTCCAGCATCAGCACGGCATTGCCCGTGGCAATGGCAATGGCACCGCCGGAGCCGCCTTCGCCGATTACAACTGACACCAACGGCACGCCGAGTGAGAGGCAGCAGTCGGTGGAGCGGGCAATGGCTTCGGCTTGGCCGCGTTCCTCGGCATCCACGCCGGGGTAAGCGCCAGAGGTGTCTACCAGCGTAATGATGGGCAGCGAAAAGCGGTTAGCCATTTCCATCAGGCGCACAGCTTTCCGGTAGCCTTCGGGCTTGGCCATGCCGAAATTATGCCGCAGGCGGCTTTGGGTGTCGGTACCTTTTTCCTGGCCGATCACCACAACGCCTTGGCCCTGAAAGCGGCCCAGACCGCCGACAATAGCTTCATCTTCAGCGAATTTGCGGTCTCCGGCGAGGGGGGTGAAATCAGTGATGAGACCTTCAATGTAATGCAAGGCGCGCGGACGGTTTTCGTGGCGGGCCACCTGGGTTTTCTGCCACGGCGTCAAGTTGGCATAGAGATCGTTCAAAATCTTGTTGGCCTTGCCTTCCAGTGATTTCACATCATCGGCTATCGAGACGGATGCATCTTTCTGGGCCATTGCCCGCAATTCGGCAATCTTGCCTTCAAGTTCGGCAACGGGGGCTTCAAAATCCAGAAATGCCTGCATGGTCTCTCTTGTCTCAAATTCTGCGCCCTAACTGGCGTTTGGGGGCTTGAAAGTCAACGTCTGTTGCGGTTTGCCTTGGCGAGGGGGTGGTGGTTTTCCACGGTTGCCATCAAGCGCTCGGTTTGGACATGGGTGTAAATCTGTGTGGTGGAAATATCAGCATGGCCCAGCATTTGCTGAACAGCACGCAGATCAGCCCCATGAGCCAAAAGGCCCGAAGCAAAAGCGTGGCGCAACACATGGGGCGAGATTTTGTCGGCATGAAGGCCAGCGCTGCGCGCCAGGTCTTTCAGTTCGAGGGCAAAGTGCTGACGCGTCAAAGCCCCGCTTTTACCGTGGGAGGGAAACAGCCAGAGCGAAGGTGCGGTGTCGCGGGACTTCAGCACATCAAGATAGTCACGCAGCACCGCTTGGGCGCGGCGGGACACGGGCACCATGCGCTCGCGCCCACCCTTGCCCTTGATGGTGAGAAAGTCGCGTTCGGCTTGCACGGCATTCAGTTTGAGACCGACGAGCTCCGATACCCGAAGGCCGGTGGCAGCCAGAAGTTCAATCAGGCAGTGCAGGCGCATGGTCCGGAAGCGCTCCGTGGGCTTTGCGCTTACAACTGCTTCGGCGGCCGACTGCAAAAGTTTCTCCACGTCGCTGTCGGCGAGAATCTTTGGAAGTGTTGCGTGTTTTTTTGGGCCCTCGACGATAGTGGCGGGGTTTTGCGTGGCCAGACCTTCACCCTGCAGGAAGAGGTGAAACTGCTTGATCGCCGACAATTTGCGGGCAGTTGAGCTCCTGGCCATGCCACGTGCTTCGAGATCAACGAGGTAGCCACGGACATCATCACTGTTGGCTGCTTTTGGGTCGCGGGCACGGCTGGTCAAAAACGCTCCGTAATCTTCGAGATCTCGACCATAGGCCAGAACCGAATTGCGGGCGGCTCCACGTTCAGCACTCATCATTTCGAGAAAGCGTGAGATCAGGCGCTCTGTCGTCACGTCAGTTTTGCCGCAACTTGTCGTGGGGCAGGGCGCGCACCACTTCCGACTGTTCAGGTGGGAAGTTGGCAAGACCCCAAACGGCAGCATAGGCGGCACCAGCGATGCAGCCAACCACAAGGATGAGTTTCAGCGTGTCAGGGATCATCACAGCATTACCATGAAAAAGGCTTTAGCCTGTCTGCATTGCTTTGCCAAATGTCAGTCCTTTGCGCCTGACGACAAATGACGCTAAAGCAGCGCCCAACCATGGATACTGCAACTTCTACCCGCCTGCTTGAAGCGGCCCTTGAAAACACCGGCAACCGCACCATTGTACTGGTGGGGCTGATGGGGGCTGGCAAAACCTCCATTGGCCGCAGGCTCGCTGATAAAATGGGCCTCACTTTCGTTGATGCCGATACCGAGATTGAAAAGGCGGCAGGCAAATCCATTCCTGACATTTTTGCCGAACATGGTGAAGCGCATTTCCGTGATGGGGAACGGAGAGTGATTGCGCGGCTGCTCGACAATGGCAGGCAAGTGCTGGCGACTGGTGGCGGCGCTTTCATGAATGAGGAGACGCGCAAGGCCATCAAGGCGCAGGCAGTTTCGGTGTGGCTCAAGGCTGATCTTGATGTGCTATTGAAACGTGTGGCCAAACGCGGCGGGCGGCCACTTCTGGAGAATCGCGATCCGGCTGAGGTTTTGCAGAACCTGATCACCCTGCGGTATCCCGTCTATGCGGAAGCCGATATCACGGTGGAAAGTCTTGATGTGCAACATGGGCAGATGGTGAGTGAAGTGCTCAGGGCGCTGGCGGAGTATGTACCGCAAAAACGGGCGACGCCGCTATGACACAGATGCGCACTGCAGCTACAGTTTCTGTGAATCTCGGGGACCGGAGTTATGACATTACAATAGGGTCCGGGCTTTTGCCGGAAGCAGGGGCACTTCTTGCAGATCACTTGACGCGGAAGAAAACGGCGATTGTGACCGATGCCAATGTCGCGGCACTGCATTTGAAAACGCTGCAGGATTCACTCGCAGCTGGCGGCATTCAATCAACCGCCATCATCATGCCGCCCGGCGAAGCAACGAAGAGTTATGCTGGCCTTGCGGACGTTTGTGACAAGCTTCTGGCCGCTGGCATTGAACGCAAGGACAAGGTGATAGCACTCGGTGGCGGGGTGATTGGTGATCTTGCCGGATTTGCATCCGCCATCTTGCGGCGTGGTGTCGGCTTCATTCAAATCCCGACATCCTTGCTGGCGCAGGTGGACAGTTCGGTTGGTGGCAAGACCGGCATCAATTCACCGCTTGGCAAAAACCTGATCGGCGCATTTCATCAGCCCGCCCATGTCTTGATTGACCTTGATCTGTTGAAGACGCTGCCAATGCGGCAGCGTGCTGCAGGTTATGCCGAAGTGGTGAAGTATGGTTTGCTGGGGGATGCCGGATTTTACAACTGGCTCGACAGCAATGTGGAGGCGGTGATTGATTGTGCGCAAGGGGCGGTTGATCATGCTGTGAGGGTATCGTGTGAGACCAAAGCGCGCATTGTGGCAGAAGATGAGACCGAGACCGGGGTGCGTGCGCTGTTGAATCTTGGGCATACATTTGGCCACGCACTCGAATCGGCCACGGGTTATTCCGATGTTTTGCTGCACGGTGAAGCTGTCGCCATTGGCATAGTGCAGGCTTTCCGTTTTTCAGAATCGCAGGGTCTGTGTGCCGAGGGTACAGCTGATCAGGTGGCCAGGCATCTTGTTCGCGCGGGATTGCCGACCCATGTATCAGCCATAAGGGCCACGCTCCCGCCGCCAGCCGACCTGGTGGACATCATGCGGCAGGACAAGAAGGCGTCTGGCGGCAAACTGACATTCATTCTAACCCGTGGCATTGGAGACGCTTTCATTGCGAAAGACGTTGATGCCCTCGCGGTTACGCGTTTTCTTGAACAGGATATGGACGTATGATGACTTCGGAAATTGGCTATGCCCTTCTTTCGATCTTTCTTCTCATTCTGGTATCGGGCTTTTTCTCAGGCGCTGAAACCGGGCTTACTGCAACGTCGCGGGCCCGATTAACCGAGATTGAACGGCGTGGCTCTAAACGTGCGGCAATCGCACTGAAGCTGACGGAACTGCCGGAACGGTTGATTGGTGCGCTGCTGCTCGGCAACAACCTTGCCAATATCACCGCCTCGGCCATCGCCACTGCTGCACTTATCAAGATATTTGGTGACAGCGGTGCGGTTATTGCGTCAGGCGTGATGACTGTCATCATTCTGATTTTCGCTGAAGTGATGCCAAAAACCTATGCCATTGCCTACCCTGAACGTGTGGCTTTGGCTGTCGCACCTGTCATGAGGTTTATTGCCGCTGTGCTGGGCCCCATCGTTTTGACGGTTGAGTTCATCGTGCGCCATACGCTCAGACTGTTCGGCGTCGATATCAAGGACGATACTGGCGTGCTTTCAGCACATGACGAATTGCGTGGCGCAATTGCGCTGCATCACAAGGAAGAAACGCTGGTCAAAAATGACAGGGATATGCTGGGCGGCATTCTGGACCTCAAGGACCTTGAAGTGGCGGACATCATGGTCCACCGGACCAAGATGAAAACGCTTGACGGCGGGCAGCCGTTGAAAGAGCTGATTTCAGAAATGCTGGACAGTCCGCATACCCGGATGCCCGTCTACACGGGCAATCCGGACAATATCGTGGGTGTGCTGCACGCGAAATCATTGTTCGCGGCTTTGCAAAAAGTGAATGGTGATGCCAGCAAGATCAAGCTCGCAGACATCATGACGCCTGCTTGGTTTGTGCCTGACACGCGACCACTTGAAGACCAGCTCAATGCCTTCCTGCGGCGCAAGGTGCAGTTGGCCATTGTGGTAGATGAATATGGCGAGGTGCAGGGGCTGGTGACGCTTGAGGATATCCTTGAAGAAATCGTTGGCGACATCAAGGACGAGTTTGATGGCGTGGCCACAGGTGTACGCAAGACACGTGATGGAGCCTTTGTGGTGGATGGCACGGTGCCGATTCGCGATCTTAACCGTTCCTTTGACTGGAAATTACCGGATGAGGAGGCGACCACTCTGGCAGGACTCGTGATACATGAAGCCCGCATGATCCCGGATCAGGGACAGGCCTTTTCGTTTCATGGCTTCCGTTTTGAAGTGCTAAAAAAGCGCAAGCAGCAGGTGACGTCGATCAAGGTCATTCCGCTAGAAAAGCCAGTAACCGTCACCACCTCAGGGTGAGGGTGCAGCAGTCTCGATGGCAAGCGCATGCACGCGGGCTTTCAGTTCTTCTGCCAAGGCGGCATTTACCAAACGGTGTTGCTGCACGCGGGATACGCCGCGGAAGGCTTCAGACATGATTTTGACACGGAAGTGGCTTTCACCTGAGGGATGGGCACCTGTGTGTCCTGCATGTTGATGGCTTTCATCAATCACGCTAAGGGAGGTCGGGTTGAAAGCCGACTTGAGCTTGTCTTCAAGGGTTTTGCCTACCGGCCCTAAATCCATAATGTCACGTCCACTGTTTCGGGTTGAAGCCTACGCTTTCACCCCTATAATTGAAATCATGAAACTCGATTCAAAATATTTCGATAAAATCCGCGTCACCAAAAAGGGTGCAAAACCAGAACCGGTTGCTGAAAAGCTCTGTGAATGGGAGGGCTGCGACAAACCTGCGAAGCACAAGGCCCCAAAAGGCCGCGGTTTTGAGGGGCAATTCTGGAATTATTGCACTGCCCATGTGCAAGAATACAATAAAAGCTACAATTACTTCGCCGGCATGACTGATGGCGACGTCTCGGCGGCCCAGAAGGCAGCCCAGACCGGTGACCGCCCAACCTGGAAGCTGGGGGAACGCGCCCATGCTGCTGCGGGCTCAAAGCGTGGCCAAGCCCGCGAGTTCGCTGATCCTTTGCACTTGTTCGGCAAGGACGCAAAGCCCGCCCAGAAGAAACTGGGCCGGAATTTGCGTGTAAATGAGATGCAGGCGCTGACCACCTTGGGTCTGGATGAGAATGCCAAGCCGGAAGACGCCAAGCTGAAGTACAAGCAATTGGTGAAACGACTTCACCCCGACGCCAATAATGGCAGCCGTGCCAATGAAGAGACATTGAAAGCGGTGATCCAGGCCTATGATACCTTGAGGGCCAGCGGCTTCTGCTAACTTGCAGGCTCCTCATCAAACGACTAGAAAGCCACCACGTTTTTTCACAACATTGTTGAGCACCATGACATCGAAAGCCAATGGCACCCCTGCGGGTGAACCAGACACGAAAGTTTCCGTCGCAGATGTTTTCGGCTTTGAGTCGAACATGCAAATCCCTGCCTATTCGCATGGCAGCGAACATGTGCCGGACCTTGATCCGGACTACCTGTTCAACAAGGAAACCACGATGGCGATTCTGGCAGGTTTTGCCTACAACCGCCGCGTCATGGTGACGGGCTATCATGGCACCGGCAAGTCCACCCATATCGAGCAAGTGGCAGCGCGGCTCAATTGGCCGTGCATCCGCATCAACCTCGACAGCCACATCAGCCGCATCGATCTCATCGGCAAGGATGCGATTGTGCTGAAAGAAGGCAAGCAGGTTACTGAATTCCGCGAAGGCATTCTGCCCTGGTCCTATCAGCACAATGTGGCGCTGGTGTTTGATGAATATGATGCGGGTCGCCCGGATGTGATGTTCGTGATCCAGCGTATTCTCGAAAGCTCCGGCAAGCTGACGCTGCTTGACCAATCCCGCGTCATCCGTCCGCACAATGCGTTCCGCCTGTTTGCAACGGCCAACACGGTTGGCTTGGGCGATACGACGGGCTTGTATCACGGCACACAGCAAATCAATCAGGCGCAGATGGACCGTTGGTCTATCATCACGGTGTTGAATTATCTGCCGCATGCAGATGAAGTGAACATCGTGCTTTCGAAAAACAAGTCGTATGCAACTGACAAGGGCAAGAAACAGATTGCAAACATGGTGCGGGTGGCTGATCTGACGCGCAATGCCTTTGTGCAAGGTGATCTCTCCACCGTCATGTCACCGCGTACCGTGATCACATGGGCGCAGAATGCTGATATTTTTGGTGGCGACATGGGTTTTTCCTTCCGACTCACTTTCCTCAACAAGTGCGACGAGTTGGAACGCCCGATCGTGGCCGAGTTTTATCAGCGCTGCTTTGGCGAGGAGTTGCCAGAGTCCGCAGCGCGGATTTCGATTGCCTAGCGTGACATGACCTCACCCAAGGACGATCGCGCGGAACGCTTCAAGGGGGTGCTGGGCACCGCCATGAAGGCGATTGCGCTTGATCCGGAACTGGCGGTGAGTTTCGGCAATGACCAGCCGATGCTGACGGGGCACAAGGCGCGGCTTCCGCAAATCAATGCAGCGACCACGCTGAAAGACATTGCGATCACGCGGGGGCTTTCAGACTCCTTCGCACTGCGACTGGCCAATCACAAGGATGATATCCACAACCGCTACATGCCACAGGGCAAGAATGCGCGCGCCATGTTTGAGGCGGTGGAGCAGGCGCGGATTGAGTCCATTGGTGCCAATGCCATGCCAGGGGTGGCGATCAACCTTTCAGCCATGCTGGACGACCGCTATTCGAAGACGGTGGTCAATCGCTCGTCCAACCGGCGCGATACGCCATTGGAAGAAGCAGTAGGTTTGATCTTGCGGGAAAAACTCACAGGTGAAGCGCCGCCAGCGGCTGCGCGGCAATATGTTGATCTGTGGCGGCAGTGGGTAGAAGAGAAGGCCAAGGGTAGTCTCGAAACACTTTCAACTGCCGTACATGACCAGCAACAATTTGCAAAATTTTCGCGTGATCTGATCGCCGCCCTCGATATGGGTGATGAGTTGGGAGAAGATCCGGACAAGGGCGAAGAAAACGAAGAGAACGAGGCCGAAGAGGATTCCGGCGAGCGCAACGAAACACCTGAAGGGCAGGAGCAGGAATCAGAACAACAGGCTTCTGAAGACATGGAAGAGGCCGAAGGCGAAAGCGAAAACGCGGAGATGGAAGCACAATCCATCAATACCGACGACCAGCCGGATGATCAGGAGGTTGAAGACGATACGGATGGAGAAGAGCCTTATCGTCCGCAATTGCCGTTCTCAAATAACGCGAACCAGGATTTCTACAAGGTCTACGCCAACACGTTTGACGAAGTTGTGGGTGCGACAGACCTGTGTGATGAAGAAGAGCTGACACGGCTTCGCGCTTATCTCGACAAGCAATTGTCCAACTTGCAAGGTGTTGTGGCGCGGCTGGCCAATCGGCTGCAGCGGCGCTTGATGGCGCAGCAGAATCGCTCGTGGGAATTTGATATCGAAGAAGGCATGCTCGATTCGGCCAAGTTGATGCGGGTGGTGATTGACCCGATGCATCCGCTTTCATTCAAGATGGAGAAAGACACCAATTTCCGCGACACTGTGGTGACGCTGTTGATCGACAATTCAGGCTCCATGCGCGGGCGGCCC
The DNA here is from genome assembly GCA_031430915.1 of Hyphomicrobiales bacterium. Taxonomy (GTDB): domain Bacteria; phylum Pseudomonadota; class Alphaproteobacteria; order Rhizobiales; family Aestuariivirgaceae; genus Aestuariivirga. The sequence continues at coordinate 4,861 of JANPCL010000071.1, read as the reverse complement.
ATCACGGTTGCTGCGACTTGCGCTGATATTCTGGCGCGCACACTGGAACGCTGTGGCGTGAAGACGGAAATTCTGGGCTTTACGACGCGGGCGTGGAAGGGCGGTCAGGCGCGGGAGAAGTGGCTGGCTGCGGGCAAGACGCCGAACCCCGGGCGTCTCAATGATTTGCGCCATATTGTTTACAAGGCGGCGGATGAGCCGTGGCGGCGGGCGCGGCGCAATCTCGGACTTATGATGCGCGAAGGGTTGCTGAAAGAAAACATCGATGGTGAAGCGTTGATCTGGGCGCATAACCGCATGTTGGGCCGCTCGGAGCAACGGCGCATTCTCATGGTGATTTCCGATGGCGCGCCGGTTGATGATTCAACATTGTCGGTAAATTCCGGGAATTATCTGGAGCGGCATTTGCGGCAGGTGATTGCTGATATTGAGGGACGCTCGCCGATCGAGTTGATCGCCATCGGTATTGGTCATGATGTGACGCGCTATTACAAGCGTGCCGTTACAATTGTTGATGCCGAAGAGTTGGGTGGGGCGATGACTGAGAAACTGGCTGAGCTGTTTGAGGACACTGCTGTGACGGGGCGGCGAAAAAAGCGGGCGGCGTAGGAGTCTGGATCAGACACCCCCTCCCCCCTTCGGGGTACTCCCCCGGCGAGAACGCCGAGGGAGGAAATCTTTCTCTCTCATCGCCCTTGCGATGGGGGAGTGCCCGAAGGGCGAAGGGGTGTCTCAACGAGTTCTGTCTTCATACTTCTCTAGAAACCCTTCCACCGCCATCGCCTGCATATCAGCCACTGCGGCCCTCAACTTCTCCTGCTCCCAATCCCACCAGCCCAGCGCAATGATCCGTTCACGGATGGATTTTTTGAAGCGCCATTTGATGCGGCGGGCTGGAACGCCTGCGACGATGGCGTAGGGTTCGATATTTTTCGTAACGACTGCACCTGCGGCGACGACTGCGCCGTGGCCGATTGAAAGTCCCGGCAGCACAATGGCACCGTGGCCAATCCAGACATCATGGCCAATTGTCACGCGCGATTGCTGGCGTAGTTCACGATACGCCTTGTCGATTTTGGCGTGGGCGAAATATTCGTTGGGGCGATAGGTTATCTTGTGTTGGGATATGCGGTCCATCGGGTGGTTCAGGGCATTGAGCCTCGCGTTTGCAGCGATAGCACAGAATTTTCCGATTGTGGTGTAGATGGCTTCTACATGACGCTCGATATAGGTAAAGTCGGCGACTTCACATTCGGCCAGCACCACGCGTTCGGCTATATCCGTGAATTGCCCAAGCTTTGTATCGCGCAGCAGCGATGATGCGTGCACACGCGGTGTGCCATCGCGGATGGTTTTGCGTTTTTCGTGTTGGGGGTCGCTCATTAGGTGGTGCCTTGCAACAGTGACAGTGTCATTGCCGGACTTGTTCCGGCAATCCATCGTTCAACGGGCGGATTGTTTGATCATGTCTCCACTCTTGCTGCACCATGGATTGCCGGAACAAGTCCGGCAATGACATATCAAGAGATGGCCAATAAAAAGGCCGCCCAAATCTGAGCGGCTTTTTCAGTTTTCACATTTGAATTTCAAGCGGCCTTGGCGGCTTCCATTTTCTTTTCGATGCCGCGCTTCAGCTTGCGGGCCTTCAGGGACAGTTCGTCGTTCTTGGCCTTGACCAGGAAGGCATCGAGGCCACCACGGTGTTCAACGGTCTTCAGGGCATGGGCCGAAATGCGGAACTTGTAGGAATTGCCCAAGGCTTCCGAGATCAGCGTTACGTCGCACAGATTGGGCATGAAACGGGTTCTGGTCTTGTTGTTGGCGTGGGATACCTGGTTGCCGGCCTGCCAGCCCTTGCCTGTGAATTCGCAACGACGCGACATGTTGATCTCCATACAAAATGAAGCCGGACGCGTCAGGCGACCGGCGGAATTGATGGGTCCTTAGCGGGAGGTGGGGGTGGGGTCAAGCGCGGAGAGTCGCGGAAGGGCGTTGCGCCTGCTGAAATGCTGCTCTGCCAAAATGGGACAATTGGTTAACGCGTGACATCTCGCGTAATCTAAATCTCATTGTCACACTTGCGTCACCGTCCGTTCTGGTGGTGTGCTCGACTTGTACCTACCACCCATAGCGTGAACAAAACTGGAAAAACTAGTCATCAGCGATTCGGGCGGCATTTGTTCCGGTGTGGAACGCTTCGTTAAAATCTTTAAATAAATCAAACGTTTATTGTTAAGATTTTGGTCACACTTCGCGCCAAAGCTTAACGGATTCAAGACCAGGCGCAGAGATTTGCTTGGTGGAAGCTCTCACAACCGGACTCAACCCTGATTGATAGCCTTGGAACAAAAACTGAATCTGGCGCTATCAGCGATTCGGGCCGTTTTCGTTCATGCTTGAATCCAGATGTTAACCGGCTGTCTCAAAAACGTTGTCATTTTGGGCCGATGCCTTACATTCATTGCGTAATGCCTTCGTCCAAAACAAAAATGCCTGCCTCGCCTGTCACGGCGGTGCTGGGGCCTACGAATACCGGAAAGACCCACCTGGCGGTGGAGCGCATGCTGGCCCATGCGGGGGGAATGATCGGTTTGCCGCTCCGGCTTTTGGCGCGGGAGATTTATGACCGGGTGAGGCTCAAGGCGGGCGATCACTCTGTGGCGCTGATCACGGGTGAAGAAAAAATCATTCCGGCGCAACCGCGTTATTGGGTGTGCACAGTGGAAGCCATGCCGCCTGATTTGCGCGTGCCGTTTCTGGCCATTGATGAAGTACAGCTGGCGGGAGATCTGGAACGTGGGCACATTTTCACGGATCGCATTCTCAATCGGCGCGGGCTTGAGGAGACGATGTTGCTCGGCTCCGGCACCATGCGGCCTATTCTGGAAAAGCTAATTCCCGGAACAAGCTTTATCACGCGCCCGCGGTTTTCGAAATTGTCCTATGCTGGTCCGCGGAAGCTTTCGCGGCTGCCGCGCCGGAGTGCCATTGTCGCTTTCACGGCGGAGATGGTTTATACTGTGGCTGAAATGATCCGCCGTCAGCGGGGCGGAGCTGTTGTGGTAATGGGCGCCCTGTCGCCACGTACGCGCAATGCGCAGGTGGCGCTCTATCAATCGGGTGAAGTCGATTATCTGGTAGCGACGGACGCCATTGGCATGGGCCTCAATATGGATGTTGACCATGTGGCCTTTGCCTCCACGCGAAAATTTGATGGTTTTCAGTATCGTTATCTCAATCCGTCAGAATTGGGGCAAATTGCCGGGCGCGCAGGCCGATACATGAATGACGGCACCTTTGGTGTGACGGGAGAAGCCGAGGGATTTGAGCAGGAGAATATTGACCGGCTTGAGAATCACAATTTCGAACCGTTGCGCGTCATGCAGTGGCGCAACCGGGATCTGGATTACCGGTCGCTGGATGGGTTGAGAAAGTCATTGGGCTATTTGCCGAATCGCGAAGGTTTGACGCGGGCACAGCCGACTGCGGATATTGAAGCGCTGGAGGCGGTATGCCGCGATGAGAGCACGCGCAATCTTGTTCAATCACCATTCGAGGTGGAGCGGGCCTGGGAGGTGTGCCAGGTGCCGGATTACCGGAACATCTCGCCTGCAGAACATGCGCATCTTGTTTCGCGTGTCATCACATTCCTGCATTCGCGCAAAGGGGTGATTGATGAGGACTGGTTTGCCAAGCAGTTGGCCTTCTGCGAGAATCTTGAGGGCAATATCGATGCCCTGTCGCAGCGGATTTCCCATGTTCGCACCTGGACCTTTATTGCCAACCGGGCGGACTGGCTGGAGGCCCCTACCTATTGGCAGGGCCGGGCCAAGGACATCGAGGACCGTCTTTCAGACGTTCTTCACGAAAAACTCACCCAGCGTTTCATTGATCGCAGAACCAGTGTATTGATGCGCAGACTGGCCAAGAAGGAAGGTTTAATGTCGAGTATAGAAGAAGATGGCGCCATCTCCGTTGAAGGCGAAGTGATTGGCCGTATTGTGGGTCTCAGTTTCATTCCGGGGGAGGCCCTTGATGGTGGCGAAACCCGGCTTTTGAAACAGGCGGCGGTACAGGCGTTGACCACAGAAGTGACGGCGCGCGCTATTTCGCTTGCCACTACTGCGGATACGGAACTTCGCTTGTCGCGGCAGGGTGACATTGTCTGGCAGGCCCAGCCGATCGGACGCCTGCATGCAGGGGATGCGCGCTTCAAGCCGCGCGTCGAGGTTATTGCGGATGATCTGCTTAACCCCAGCTTGCGTGAGGATGTGCGCCAACGGTTGCAGAAATTTGTCGACCGTACAATTGCTGCCGCCATTGAGCCTTTGCTGAAGCTGGAAGAAGCGGAAGGTTTGGAGAATACCACGCGGGGACTGGCCTATCGCTTGGCCGAAAATTTTGGCGTGCTGCCGCGCGACGATGTGGCGGCTGAGGTCAAGGCGCTGTCGCAGGAAGACCGGGCGAAGCTGCGTGGTTTTGGAGCGCGGTTCGGGGCACATACGGTGTTTTTGCCAGCATTGCTCAAACCTGCGCCGACTGAAATTCGCATGTTGTTGTGGTGGCTGGACCAATTGAAGGCGGGAACTGTTTCTGGCTCGGTGCCCACGCTGCCGCCCAATGGCCTCACGTCGATGATTGCTGATACAGCCATGCCAGACGGCTTTTACCGGATGGGCGGTTACCGCGTGTCAGGCAAACGGGCGGTACGCGTCGATATGCTGGAGCGCCTCGCCGATCTTATTCGCGACCGATTGTTCTGGAAGCCGCGTATTCCTGAAGAGCAACGCCCCGCGGGGTCTATCGAAGGTGGCGGCTTTAGCGTGATTCCCGACATGATGTCGGTCGTCGGATGTTCTGG
>JANPCL010000070.1:0-24708 GCA_031430915.1 Hyphomicrobiales bacterium | reverse complement strand
GGTCTCGTCCGCAAGGCTGTTGCCGGACCGGCGTTTTGCAGACCAGACTTCCAGCAATCGCATGGCATGGCAAACCAGCAATTGGCGACCTGAACGGGCGAAACTCTCAAGCCAGGTGAGGGACAGGAACTCGGCGTCTGTGGGGACACGACTGCCGCCATAGAAGGCCATGGCTGCTGCCAGAGACTCCGCATCGCAGGCCAGGGGTGGGAGGGCACGCAAGGCGGGGCTGGGCTTCGGGCTTTCAATGCCCGTCAACCACATCCGTGACCTCTCAATAAAATGGTGCCTCAGGAGCGCCATCATCGCTTGCCCGCCTCTCGTCCTTATGGGGAAAGACAAAGCTTGTTCAGGTCTTGGTTAATGAAGCACTAACGGTGAAAGGCCTGTGGAAAACGTCGGGTGGGCGAGATGGCGTGTTTTTAGCCCCAGGGGCCTTTTTGCCCCGGTTCTGCCCACGGCCCGCTGGAGGGCGCAGTTGTACCCATTTCACGGGCTATAGCCTGCAGGGCGGCGATGCGGTTTTGCGTGGCGGGGTGGGTGGAGAACAGGGCGTCGGCGCGCAGGCCAGACAGCGGGTTGATGATGAACATATGCGCCATGGCGGGATTGCGCTCTGCGGCTTCGTTGGGAATGTCATGGGCGGCGGTGGCAATGCGGTTGAGGGCTGAAGCCAGTGCCAGGGGCTTGCCGGAGATTTCAGCACCGCCACGGTCAGCCGAGTATTCGCGGGTGCGGGAAATCGCCATTTGCACCAACATGGCGGCCATGGGCGCCAAGATGATCATGGCAATGCCACCGATAGGTCCCAGCGGATTGTTGCGGCTGTCGCGTGAGCCGAACAGGAAGCCGAAATTGGCTAGCATCGACACTGCCCCTGCAATTGTGGCTGTAAAGGCCATGATCAGGGTATCGCGGTTTTTCACATGAGCCAATTCATGGGCCATGACGCCTTCGATTTCATCTGGTGAGAGATGGCGGAGTAAACCGGTTGTGGCGGCAACAGCGGCGTTTTGGGGGTTGCGCCCGGTGGCGAAAGCGTTGGGTTGGGCTTGGTCGATGATGTAAACTTTTGGCATTGGCAGGCCTGCGTTGGCAGCCAGACGCTTGATCATGCGGTGAAATTCGGGGGACTCTGATTCCGAAACCTGGCGTGCGCCATTCATGCGCAGCACCATCTTGTCGGCGTTCCAATAGGTGAAAATGTTCATGCCGATGGCGACCATCAGAGCGATCAACATGCCGCTCTCACGGCCCATGAGAAAGCCAAGGCCCATGAACAGGGCCGTCATGCCCGCCATCAAAATTCCGGTCTTGAACAGGTTCATGAAAGTCTCCATCTGTTGCGATGAGACAATTGGTGATGGATTGGGGTTTTTACAAGGATGGAGAAAGTGTTGTCACCGGAAGCGAAGCGCGCGCTGGCCGAGGCCGAGGCGCGGCAGAAGGCGGTGAAAGACGTTGAATTGGCACCTGAGGTGGGTGGCGGCAAGGGGCCGGAGCCTACGCGCTATGGCGATTGGGAGAAGAAAGGGATTACGTCGGATTTTTGATTTTTGTCATTACCGCACTTGTTGCGGTAATCCATGGATGCAACAGGAGCGGAGTTATCCTGTGAAATTCCGCTGGTTGAACGATGGATTACCGCAACAAGTGCGGTAATGACAAATGTGGTGGATCTCTGATTACTTCCCCAGTTTGCTGAGTTCCGCTTCCAATTCCGGCACAGCCGTGAACAAATCCGCCACCAAGCCATAGTCTGCCACCTGGAAGATCGGGGCTTCGTCGTCCTTGTTTATGGCGACGATGATTTTGGAATCCTTCATGCCTGCCAAATGCTGGATGGCACCTGAGATGCCGACGGCGATGTAGAGATTGGGTGCCACGACTTTTCCAGTTTGGCCGACTTGATAGTCGTTGGGGACATAGCCCGCATCGACAGCGGCGCGCGACGCACCGACGGCAGCGTTGAGTTTTCTGGCAACCGCCTCCAGCATTTTGAAGTTCTCACCGTTTTGCATGCCGCGGCCACCCGAGACGATGATCTTGGCGGAGGTGAGTTCGGGGCGGTCTGATACCGTAAGGTTCTCGCTGACATATGTGGAGAGGCCGGGGTCGGCGGCCGCGTTTACTTTTTCGATTGCAGCACTTCCGGTTTCACCAGCGGCGGCGAAGGAGGCGGTGCGAACAGTGATAACCTTCTTGGCGTCAAGGGATTGCACGGTTTGCACGGCGTTTCCTGCATAAATCAAACGCACAAAGGTATCGGCGGATTTGACCTCTGCGATGTCGGAGATTTGCATGACGTCCAAAAGTGCTGCCACGCGTGGCATATAGTTTTTTCCATTGGTGGTGGCGGGGGCAACGATGTGATCATAGCTTGCCGCCAGTGACACGATGGCCGCTGCCATGGGTTCTGCCAAGGGGCGTTCGAGGGCGGCGCTTTCGGCGTGCAGGACTTTTTTAACGCCCGTGAGTTTTGAGGCGGCTTTGGCAGCGCCATCAGCCTTGTTGCCTGCAACAAGCACATGAACGTCGCCACCCATTTGAACGGCGGCTGTGAGGGCCTTGTGGGTGGCATCCTTGAGCGAGGCGTTGTCGTGTTCAGCGATGAGAAGGACAGCCATCAGAATGCTCCTGCGTCTTTAAGTTTGCCCACAAGCTCAGCGACGGATTTGACCTTCACACCGGCATCACGCTTTGGCGGATCTTCTGTCTTGATGACCTTGAGACGGTGCTTGGTGTCAACGCCATAGTCTGCCGCTGTCTTCTCATCGAGCGGCTTCTTCTTGGCCTTCATGATGTTGGGCAGCGAAGCATAGCGCGGCTGGTTCAGGCGCAGATCGGTTGTCACGATCAGCGGCATTTTGACTTTGAGCGTTTGCAATCCGCCATCAATTTCACGGGTGATGGTAGCTTCGCCGTTTCGGGGTTCGAGTTTGGAACAGGCGGTGGCCTGTGGCCAGCCGAGAAGTGCTGCCAGCATCTGGCCGGTCTGGTTGGCGTCATCGTCAATGGCTTGTTTCCCGAGAATGACGATTTCGGGTTTTTCAGCGTCGACGATTGCTTTGAGGATTTTGGCAACTGCGAGCGGTTCGATGAGGTCGTCGTGCTTCACAAGAATGGCGCGGTCGGCCCCCATGGCAAGGGCGGTACGCAAGGTTTCCTGGGCCTGTTGCGGCCCGATGGAGACGGCAACGATTTCCGTCACTATGCCCTTTTCCTTCAGCCTGATGGCTTCTTCAACGCCGATTTCGTCAAAGGGGTTCATGGACATCTTGACGTTTGCAAGTTCAACGCCTGACCCATCCGCTTTCACGCGGATTTTCACATTGTAGTCAACCACGCGCTTGACGGCGACGAGTACCTTCATGGGAACACCTCAAAATTCTGGGCGGACCCTAGTTACCAGCCCCTTTCAAGTCAATTCCGGCAACGGCATAGGGCAGGCGATTGCGACCATTTGGCCAATCACAACAAACTGACGAGGTGGTCCAAATTGGTGTCAGGAACACCAAGTTCATTCAAGTGATGGGCGGTGTTTTTGACGTAGTCTACACAGCTTCCGGCATCGCCATGGCCTTGACGGATATAAGTCAGTGTCTGGTCGATGGTCAGTGGACCGGCATATTGACCGTGTTCGCGTTCTACCAAATAGGTCAGGGCCCAGACGGTTCGATTGCTAGCCAGCATCAAGGGCAGTGTGACTTCTTTATATACGTGGGTGACGAGTTCGCGCTCTTGCAAATAGGCGAGCGTTTCGGGCCAGTTCGCATCATCCACTTCGAAGGCAACACCATGGCAATGGCCGCCTTTGTCGAGGCCGAAGACCAATCCCAGACAGTCTGGCGTGCCGCGATACTTGTGGGAGAGCACGCAGAGGGAGCGGTGCCAGCCGTCGAGGCGAGCAGGTTCTGAATGGATGAAAGAAAATCCGGGTCGCCAGATCAGGGAGCCGTAGCCAAAGACCCAATGCGTGCTCATGTCTTGCTATCAGGCCCACGACCGAAATTGGGTGCCGCAGTGTCTTGGCCTGCCTGAATGATGCTGCGGCGCACGTCGCGGGCTCTGGTGAAGAGGTCAAACAAGGTGTCACCATCACCCCAGCGGATGGCACGTTGCAGGACTGAGAGTTCTTCGGAAAAGCGGCCCAGCATTTCAAGCACGGCTTCGCGGTTGTTGAGAAAGACATCGCGCCACATGGTGGGATCAGAGGCGGCGATACGGGTAAAGTCGCGAAAGCCCCCGGCAGAATATTTGATGACTTCGGACTTTGTGACTTCTTCAAGGTCGGCAGCCGTTGCCACGGTGTTGTAGGCGATGAGATGTGGCAGGTGGCTGGTAATGGCGAGGACGAGATCGTGATGCTCCGGTGTCATTTCATCGACCATGGAGCCCAAACCTTCCCAGAAGGCTTTGAGTTTCGCCACGGCTGCTACTTCGGCATGGGGTGGCGGTGTGAGAATGCACCAGCGATTGTCAAAGAGGGTGGCAAAACCAGAGCGCGGCCCCGATTGTTCCGTGCCTGCAATCGGATGGCCCGGAATGAAATGCACGTTGAGGGGAAGGTGTGGGGCCACATCGCGCACGACTGCACCTTTGACGGACCCAACATCGGTGAGGATAGCGCCTGCTTTCAGGTGAGGTGCTATTTCTTCGGCGAGCTGGGCGTAAGTGCCGACGGGGGTGCAGAGAATGACAAGGTCGGCGTCTCTTACCGCATCCGCTGCCGTATCGTGCACGGTATTGACGATGCCAATCTCGAGGGCGGTGCTGCGGGTTTCAGCACTGCGGGCATAGCCGCTGATGTCGTTGGTGAGGTTTGCGCGTCGTGCTGCGTGGGACAGGGATGAACCGATGAGTCCCAAGCCCAGAAGCGCAATTTTCCCGAACATGACGCTCACAAGAGAAACCCTTTGAGCGCTTTCACCACCGCGTGGTTTGCCTCTTCGGTTCCCACTGAAATGCGCAGGGCTTCTGGAATGTTGTAGCCGTCCATGCGCCTGACCACGATGCCATGATCGAGAAACCAAGCGTCGGCGGCGCGAGCGGTTTTTGCATCCTTGAAATGCACGAGAACGAAATTGCCTGCACTTGGCGTTACGGTGAATCCAAGTTTTGCGACTTCGTCAGCCAGCCATCCCAGCCATTTGGTATTGTGCGCAATGGCTTCATCCATGAAACGTGTATCGTTGATCGCGGCAACACCTGCGGAGATTGCGGGCAGTGACACGTTGAAGGGTCCGCGAATGCGATTGAGTACATCCATCACGTGAGCCGGACCATAGGCCCAGCCCAAGCGCAGTGCGGCAAGGCCGTGGATTTTCGAGAAGGTTCTGGTCATCACCACGTTTTCGAATTCTGAGACCAAGGCAATGCCTGACTCATAATCATTGGCAGTAACGAATTCGGCATAGGCCGAGTCCACGATCAGCAACACATGCGCAGGCAAAGCGGCGTGCAGACGGCGCAACTCGCTGTAGGAAATGTAAGTGCCCGTCGGGTTGTTCGGGTTGGCGATGAAGACGATTTTGGTCTTGGGTGTGACTGCCGCAATCATGGCATCGACATTGGCTGCGTAACCGGTTTCTGCTGCGATGACGGCTTTTGCCCCGTTCGACTGGATGACGATTGGGTAGACCATGAAACCATACTGGCTATAAATGGCTTCATCACCCGGGCCGAGATAGGCATGGGCGAGGAGCTGCAGAATTTCATCAGAACCTGCGCCGCAAATGATGCGCTCGGCATTCAGGCCGTAGCGAGAGGCGATGGCTTCGCGCAAGGCCGTGGCACTGCCGTCTGGATAGAGGGCCAGTTTTTCTGATGCCGCCTTGAAGGCTTCAGTAGCCTTGGGGCTGGCGCCAATGGGCGACTCGTTCGACGACAGTTTGAAAATCTTCGCACCCTTGGCGGCGCTCTTGCCGGGCACATAAGCTTCAATATCCAGAATTCCCGGTTTGGGTGCGGGCCGCGTTGCAGTCTGTGTCATGGTTTATATCTCGATTGCGGAGGGATAGCGCCCGGCCACCTTGAGGCCAAGTGATATGTTGGAGCGCGCAAGACCGACGATGGGACCTTCGTGTTCAGAATGAAAGCCCGCAAGGGCCGACAAACGCCAAGGCCCGCTTTTCACCTGCCAGACTGGTTGCAGGGGAAAATCCCGTGGCAAATTGCCTTGGGTGATGAGCAGGGTTTCATCGTGGCCTGTGGCTTCTGCAGGCGCATTGCCGAAAACAAGAAGCTGCGGCACAGCCTGGTCTTTGAGCACGGGAAGGGCAGCGATGACATGGGCTGTTCCTGCCTTGCCCGCCACGCAGGCGTCAACCCACGCGCTTTCAGTTTCGACAACAGCGATGTCGCCGACATTGATATTGACCTGCATCAGGGCCTGGGCTTCGTCTTTCCATTCTTCGACCGGCATGGCGGGAAAATGTTCGCGCAGACGCAGCCGGTGGCCGAGTGTTTGTGAGAGGCGCTTGGAGACATGCAAGGTCATGGGAGCCTGGCCCATGCTTGAATCCGTCAGTATGGCGCGCCACAGGCGGAGTACGAAGGCAGGTTCCAGATTTTGCGCCTCGGCAGCCTGCAACAGGCGGCGGTGGATCTGGGCTTCCCGGGCGGGGCGCAAGGGAGAGCCTGTGGTTTTGGTTGTCACCAGTTTGAAAGACTTGACTTGCTGGGTGAGCACAAAGCGCTTGGCCAGCAAGGCCAGCATTGCGTCGTCCACATCATCCAGTTCACGCCGCAGTGCATCAAGTGCCGGAGCAGCGGGGGTCAGTTCAGTCATCGGAATATCCAGTTTGAGTCACCGTCTGTTTAAGCCCGTTTCGCGGGCGCTGTGAACCCCTTAGTCCTGTTCTTTGCGCGAGGGTTGCGGGTTTGGCAGCAGCACCGGGCGGAAACGCGGCAGGAAGCGGCGGGCACGCTTGCCGGAGGAGAAGGCGTAGACCTGTTTCATGGCCTCGACAATGGTGACGCCGGCAAAGCGCGTCATCAGCCTGGCCCCCGCCACGTCCAGAGCCGTTGCTGTTTTGAGGATAGTTTCATTGCGAATGGGCGGCAGATAGAGGGCGCTGCGCCATTGGGTGACGGTGTATTTTGACTCTTTCAGAAGATTGCTGATCTGGCCGGTTGAAAATGGCTGGCCGTAACCAAAGGGTGTTGACTCGGACGCGGCCCACAGTCCGCGCCGATTGGGGACTACCAGTACAAGCCTGCCTTGCGGTGCCATGACACGCCAGACTTCCTGAAGTGTATCGAGCGGCAGTTCCGCATGTTCGAGAGCATGTACCACAAGGGCCAGGTCGACGGTGCTTTCCAGCAGGGGAAGATCAAGCTCATCGACCAAGGACGAGCGGTTGGCTTCGCCAAGGGGCCAATGGATGACGCCTTGTTGTGCCGGCATGAACGTCAGTGTCAGAATATCTTCACGGGTTTGCAAATAGGGGGCTGCGTAACCCAGCCCCATGACGGTGTGCCCAGGTTTTGGCAAGGTCAGACCGGCCAGTTGCCGCTTTACCAGCGCGGAGGTCACCTGACCCAGCGGGCTGGCATAAAAATCCCTCAAATCGGTTACATGCATGTCTTTGCTGTAGCGCCTTTTGCTGTTGCCGTCATGCATGCTCTGCGGCCAAGATGCACAGATGATAAATGTTGCGAACTGTTGTATGGACCACTGCCATGTCACACCTTGATGTTCACCAGTTCATGTGCCGCGACGACAATTATGGGGTGCTTGTGCACGACACTGTCACCGGCACTACAATGGCGATTGATGCGCCGTCGGCGTCCGCCATCGTCACCCAGTTGAAAAAGCGGGGCTGGCAGCTCACCCATATCCTCACGACACATCACCACAATGACCATGTGGAGGGTAACCTTGAGCTGAAAGAGGCCTATGGTTGCCGCATCATCGGACCTGACGCGGAAAAGGACCGGATTCCCGGCATCGACAAAACCGTGATGGGAGGCGACGTGTTTGTACTTGCCCAGCGCAAGATCCGGGTGTTTGACTGCCCTGGTCACACGCTGGGGCAGATCACTTACTATTTTGAAAATGACTGGTTGCTGTTTGCAGCGGACAATATCTTTGCCATGGGCTGCGGCCGTGTGCTTGAGGGCACCATGGAGCAGATGTACCATTCGGTAAACCAGTTCCGTGACATTCACCCCATGACATCGGTGTATTGTGGCCATGAATATACCGAGGCAAATGCGACGTTTGCGCTTTCCGTCGAACCGGGAAACCGGGCTCTTCAACAACGCGCAACGGTGGTGGCAAATATGCGGGCCAAGGGTGAGATGACGTGCCCCACCACGATCGGGGATGAGTTGAAAACCAATCCCTATTTCCGCTGTGACTCACCTGAGATCAGGGCGAATCTGGGCATGGAAAGCGCCACCGATGCGGACGTGTTTGCAGAACTCCGTACACGGAAGAATAACTTCCGTTGATCAGCGGCGTTTGAAGATCATGTCTTTCGCCGCGATCATGGCACCCACTGTGATCAGCAGGCAGGCGAGCCCGATGGTCCAGTGCCAGATGGCAAAGCCGCCCGCCAATAATACAAGCGTTGAGAGCAATGGTGCAGCGTAAGAGGCAGCGCCCAACACCATGATATCGCCTTTCTTAACACCGTAATCCCAAGTGTAGAAGGCGACACCAATTGGCAGCAGGCCGAGCAGCACGATAGCCAGCCATTGTGTTGGGGTTGCGGGCCAGACTGTTTGTTCCAATGCGAGATGCAGGGCTGCTGCTACGGCTGCGGTGATCAAGCAAAAGCCAGCTACAACATCTGTCGGCACATCGCCGAAACGGCGGGACAATACGGAATATCCAGACCAGATGAAGGCGCAGGCCAGTGCATAGAGATGCCCGGATTTGAGGCCGTCAGAGAGACCAATGGCACCGCCTTTGGTGATGATGACCACGGCACCAGCAAGACCCAGCACCGCTCCGATGACGTGATGGATGCGCAATTTTTCACCGGGTAACAGGGCTGCGAAAAGTACGATCAACAACGGCCAGAGATAGGCAATCAGACTTGCTTCCACGGGAGGAGCATTCTGGATGGCGAAGAAATACAGGCAATGGTAGACGCAGAGGCCGAAGGTGCCGACGGCCCAGACTTGCCAGTTTTGTCTCAGTGATTTCATGGCATGGGGACGCCACGACCAGCTGACCACACCCGTCATGCCACCGAGCAAGAAACACATCGCCGTCAGTTGGAAGGGCGGTATCGGTCCTGCCGCTGTCGAGAGCAGGGCCAGAAAAGCCCACATCAGAATTGCGGTGAAACCGATTGCAGTTGCGCGTGTCGTCACGAGGTTCTCCAACGATTGAATTGGGTTCCGAAGATTGACAGCACAACCGCCACAACGATGATGCCGCCGCCCATGAAGGCAGCACGTTCTGGCACTTCGTGGACGACAAGCCATGGCCACAGCGGATTGAGAACCGCATCCAGCATGGCGATGAGGGACAATGTAACGGCGGGAACTGATTTGGCACCCTTGGCGTAAAATATCAGGGGAATTGAAAGCTGTAGCAATGCCATAACGGCCAGCAGGCCTACATATTTCAGTGGCACATCAAAGCCGCCACCCTGCTGGAAAAAATAGCCTGCAAAACCCGCGCCCACGAACGCCATGACTCCGCCTAGGCAAATTGCTGGCGTCATGTCGACCGCGCGGTAACGGCGCAGGGTGAGGGTTTGCATGGCAAAGCAGAAGGGCACGAGCAGCGACACAGCCATGCCAATCCAGTTGCCAGCTTCCAGACCGTCGTTGGCAATGACTGTCATGCCGGCAAGGGCGAGGATTGCGGCAAACCATGCGACCCAGCCCGGCTTCTCCCCCGTCACCCAAGGGCTGAGCAGACCTGTGAATAGGGGCGAGGTTGCACCAATGACGGATACCACTGCTGTGGACGCCAAGGTCAATGATGTCACATACATGGTGGAGCCGAAGGCAAAGAAACCCGCCGACAACAAAAGCGCTGTCATTGGCACACGACGGAACACGTTCAAGGTGTCGTCGCCATAAGTGAGAACAAGGTAGCATAGAATGCTCACCGCCGTCCAAAAGCCGCGCCAGCAATTGATCTCCCAGCCGGAGAGTTCCGGCATGAAGCGCACAAAAAGTCCAGAGAGCGACCAGCCCAGAGTTGCCGCCAGTACAAAAGTCACGCCACGTGAAAAAGTTTGGGAAGTGCTGCCATCCATGTTTTCGCGTTAACATGATTTGCCAAGGGGGAGAGGTGCAAATTCGTCATTATCACCACTGCTGACAGCGCTTGGTATTGGACATGGGCAATGCTAGCGGCAACCCCATGGTTTTTTCTTTGCTTCCCCTCCACGAACTTGCAGCTCTCGGTGCTGCCACCTGCTGGGCGCTCACGGGCATAATCGCGTCGGTGCCTGCGGGGCATCTGGGGGCTTTGACCTTCAACCGACTGCGGCAGGTATTCGGGACACTGTTTCTCGCAGCATATGTGCTGGCTACAGGGACTTGGACGACATTGACTTGGCAGGTGGTGCCCTTGCTGGTGTTGTCCGGCCTCATGGGAATTTTTGTTGGTGATTCATTGCTGTTCACGGCGCTCAACCGTTTGGGGCCACGGCGGGCTGGCATCCTGTTCGCCTTCAACGCTCCCTTGGCTGCGCTGCTGGGTTGGTTGCTGCTGGGGGAAACCTTGTCATGGATTGCAGTGTCCGGTATCGCCTTGACGGCAGCAGGTATTGTACTTGCCATTCTTTTTGGACACCGGGGACAGGCTACTGATGGTCTGGAGGCGGTCAAGGGATCACTTGCCGTGGGTGTAGGCATTGGCCTTTGCGCGGCTTTGGGACAAGCTGTGGGGATCATCATTGCCAGACCCCTGATGGTAGGCGGAATTGATCCGTTTCTGGCTTCACTGGTCCGCGTTGGTGTGGCGGCGGCTTGCCTCAGCGTGCTGTTGCAACTGCCGTTTGAGAGCGTGAAAGCCAAGGCACCGTTGACCTGGAAAATTGCAGGTTATACGGCGACCGTTGGTTTTCTTGGCTTGGGCGTTGGCATGACGCTTTTGCTGTTTGCGCTGTCGGGCGGCAAGACGGGGATCATTTCCACACTATCAGCGACAACACCCGTCATCATCCTGCCGCTGCTCTGGCTAAAGTCAGGTCAAAGACCCGCAGCCGGTGCCTGGGCTGGCGCGGGTCTCGTGGTATTGGGCATGGCCCTGCTGTTTGCGGGACGCTAGGTTAACTGGGGAATGTCCTTGATATCAAAGTAGACGGGAATGCCTCGTGTTTTGGCGATGCGAACGTCGTTGTCGGCACCCTTTGATTCACCTGGCAAACGCAATACGGCATCGCAATGGGAAAGGAGCCGATGTGCAGTAGGGTGCAATATCTGATCATAAAGCGTATCGCCAACATGCTTGCCGCCTGCTATTCTCCAAATGCGCAAAGCCACCCATTCCCCGATCATCGGAACATGGCCTTTCTGAAAGATCGGCCATGAGGCCGCTTCCAGTATTTTGAGATTTTCTGCCATTTTTTGTGGATCATCGCCCGTGCCAGAGCGATATGGACCTGCTATTAAAATCATCATGGGCTTTTGTGTCATTATCAACCTCCAAGCGGACCATTATCATAGCGTGACGTTTCGTGCAATAACGTGTAAGTTCGTGCAATGCTGACAGAACAACGCCGTCAACTCCTGCTTTCCCGCCTTCAACGGGATGGACGTCTGATTGCAAAGGAAATCAGTGTGGAATTTGAGCTATCCGAAGACACGATCCGCCGCGATTTGAGGGAACTTGCTGCTGAGGGCTTGTTGCAACGCGTACATGGTGGAGCATTGCCTTCCTCTCCCACTGTTGCGCCTTTAAGCGTGCGGCGCGACCTTGCGACGGCCGAAAAAAAGCAACTCGCCGATGCCGGGGCCAAGCTGATACGGGCGGGCCAGTCTGTATTCATCGACGGCGGTACCACGCACATTGAACTGCTACGGCTCGTGCCGAGCACACTCCGGTTCAAGGTCATTACGCACAGTCCAGCCATTGCGGTTGCGCTAGAAAATCACGTCGCAGACGTAACCCTGATCGGCGGCATGCTCTTCCGCCATTCAATGGTAAATGTGGGATCGCAAGCCATGGAACAAATCGTGCGGCAACGCTGTGATCTTGCGTTCATAGGCCTGACAGGCGTTCACGAAGTTGACGGTGGCACGACGGGAGACGAGGAAGAAGCCGCCATCAAACGAGCTATCATTGCTCGCGCAGGCGAAACCGTCTGTTTGCTGACAAAGCACAAGATCAATGCAGTTTCACCCTACACAGTCTGCAAATTGTCTGATCTTGCAATGTTGATTGTACCGCAAGACGCAGACACCAGAAGCCTTGTGTCCTCCGGTGTCCAGATTGTTTCTGTGGCTTAACCCCTGAGTCCCACGTTGTCCGGATCATAAGGACTCTCAGCGATTACGGTTGTCTTGAAATGCTTGTCGAGAATTTTCACGTCGAGTTCGGTGCCGAGTAACGAATAGTCTGGTTTCACCATGGCAAGTGCGAGCGACTTGTTCACGCGGAAGCCGTAGCCTCCGTTGGTGGCACGGCCGATAAGTTTGCCATAGGCGTAAATGGGTTCGCTCCCGCGCACGTCGGACCAGTCATCGGTGATGCCGTGGACTTCCATTGTCACGAAGTTCCAGTTCAGGCCTTTTTCCTTGGCAGCAACAAGCGCATCACGGCCAATGAAGTTGCCTTTGTTGGGATGCACGAAACGGTCGAGGGCTGATTCATAGGCGTTGTATTCGATCGACAATTCGCGGGGAACCAGACGGTAGCTTTTTTCAATCGACAGTGCGCCCATGGCCTTGATGCCATAGGGACGGATGCCGAATTCCTTGCCTGCGTCCATGAGCAAATCAAACAGCGCCACTTGCTGTTCCAGAGGGTGGTGGAATTCGTAGCCGAGTTCTCCTACGAAGTTGACGCGGAGGCAATGGGTCGATACGGGGCCAACGTGAATGGCTTTGCCGGTCAGCCAGGGGAAGGTTTCTGTCGAGAGATCAGTTGATGTGAGTTTTGCGAGCAGCTTCCGCGCGTTTGGCCCCGCGATGACCAATACGCCCAAGCGGGTTGTCAGCGGTGTGAGCTTCACTGAGCCATCCGCAGGCAAAAGCTTGCGCAGATAGTCGTGATCATGGGCTTCATAGGCACCGGCTGAGACGAGATAGAATTTCCCGGGTGACCATTCATAAACGGTGAATTCGGCGCGCACACCGCCAAGCGACGTGAGCATGTGGCAGAGGGCGATGCGGCCCATCTTTTTTGGAATCTTGTTGGCGAGAATGAATTCAAGCCAATCCCTTGCACCGGGGCCAGAGACTTCCATTTTCGCAAAAGCCGACATGTCCTGCAGGCCGACACTGTTCATGACAGCGCGGCATTCTTCGCCCACATATTTGAAATAGTTGGAGCGGCGGAATGACCACTTCTCTTTGATGCGTCCGTCGCGCGATGGCAGCGCATGGTTGTGGTTGGTCAGAGTGTCGTCCTGATTCAGGTCTTCTGCCGTCAGACCGTAGCCTTCAGGTGCAAACCAGCCCGGACGTTCCCAGCCATAAACAGTGCCGAATACCGCGCCAAGTGCTTCCATACGGGCGTAGCAGGGGGTGGTTTTCAATGGCCGTGCGGCGACGCGTTCTTCATCGGGGTAGTGTGGCGTGAAAACGTTGGCGTAGGCTTCTTCGTTCTTGATCTTGAGATAGCCCTTGGTGGCGTAGGGGCCAAAGCGGCGCGGGTCCACACCCATCATGTCGATGGTGGGTTCGCCGTCAATGATCCATTCCGCCAACTGCCAGCCAGCGCCGCCCGCAGCGGTGATGCCGAAGGAGTGGCCTTCGTTGAGCCAGAAGTTTTTGAGGCCGGGTGCGGGGCCAATGATGGGTGAGCCGTCGGGCGTATAGGCGATGGCGCCGTTGTAAACTTTCTTGATGCCAACTTCACCGAAGGCAGGCACGCGGGTAATCGCTGTTTCGATATAGGGACCCAAACGATCGAGGTCTTCCTGGAACAGTTCATACTCCGATTGGTCAGACGGGGCGTCCATGTAGCAGCAGGGTGCGCCTTTTTCGTAAGGCCCCAGCAACAAGCCGCCGTTTTCTTCGCGCATGTACCATGACGAGTCTGCTTCACGCAGCACGCCCATTTCAGGCAGGCCCTTGGCCTGACGTTCCTTGATCAGGGGGTGTGGTTCGGTGACAATGTATTGGTGCTCCACGGGAATGACAGGAATATCAAGACCCACCATTTCACCGGTTTTGCGGGCAAAGTTTCCGGTGCAGGAGACGATGTGTTCGCAGGTGATGCTGCCCTGATCGGTTGTGACGACCCATTTGCCGTCGGCGTTCTGGTTGATCGCGGTGACTGTGGTGTTGCGATAGATTTCGGCACCGCGGCTACGCGCACCCTTGGCCAGCGCCTGGGTCAAATCAGCGGGCTGGATATAGCCGTCATCGGGATGCTGGATGGCCCCGATGATGCCGTCGGTTTCGCAGAGCGGCCAGATTTCTTTCAACTGTTCCGGCGTCAGCTTGTTGACCTTGATGCCGAGGGTTTCGGCGATGCCCGCATAATACATGAACTCGTCCCAACGGTCCTTGGTGCGGGCGAGGCGGATGTTGGAGACTTTCGAGAAGCCTACGGGTTGCCCTGTTTCGGCTTCCAATTCGCCATAAAACTTGACCGAGTATTTGTGAATCTGGCCAACGGAATAGGACATGTTGAAGAGCGGAAGCAGGCCCGCCGCGTGCCAGGTGGAGCCCGAAGTCAGTTCCTTCCGCTCAATCAGCACAACGTCGCTCCAGCCCTTTTTGGCCAAGTGATAAAGTGTGGACACGCCCACCACACCACCACCAATGACGACGACTTTTGCTTCTGTTTTCATAGCGGTTGCCTTGCTCACATGACTGGATAAGTTATGCTATCATTAGTGAGGAAAACTCAACAGGCGTTAGACTGTGGCGACTGTGACGGGTCGGATTGCGACACGGCTTGTCCAGGTGCAAAGTGGGCGTTTCGCGCAGGAGACAGGGCAATGACAGACCTCAAGGACAAGACATTGGGCATGGACCGGGCGATTTCCCGACGGGATTTTCTGAATGGGACGGCTGTTGCCTTGGGTGCCACTGCCATGGGTGCCGCTACCATGGGTGGCACGGCAGAATCCGCAACGGCAGCATCTTATCCACCCGCCCTCACGGGCATGCGCGGTCACCACAAGGGTTCCTTCGAAGTCATGCATTCGGTGCGCGACGGGGAATATTTCACGGGGCTTGAAGATGCGGAAATCGATAGCGGTGAAAGCTATGATCTTGTTGTGGTGGGGGCTGGCATCAGTGGTTTGGCTGCGGCCTATCTTTATCGCCAGCAGGCGGGGCCGAAGGCGCGCATTCTCATTCTCGACAATCATGATGATTTTGGTGGCCACGCCAAGCGCAATGAATTCACGGCATCAAACGGCAAGATGTTGTTGGGCTATGGCGGTTCGCAATCTCTGCAAACGCCAAGTTTCTTTTCACCTGCGGTCAAACAATTGATGCGCGATGTTGGCATTCACACCAAGCGCTTTGAAAAATATTATGACAGCAAATGGTTTGAAGACCGCAACTTGAAGGAAGGATTCTTCTTTGCGAAGGAAAAATTCGGCTCAGACAAACTTGTTGTGCAGGAGGAAAAAGCGGCGGACTGGGTTGGGAATGCGCCGTTGAATGCAGCCGCCAAGGCCCGGTTGATTGAACTTGTCGATGCGCCGAAAGATTATTTCCCCGGCCTTGACCGTGCAGCCAAGCTCGAACTGATGGCGCGTCTCACCTATGCCGACTTCCTGCAAAACTATGTAAAGGCCGATCCGCAATTGCAGGCTTATTTCCAGCAGACGACACATGAATATTTTGGTTGCGGCATTGATGCTGTGACCTGTGCCGATGCCTGGGGCAATGGCAATGCGGGCTTTGATGCGATGGACCTTGGTGACATGCCCTCCAAAACCATGAGCCCGTCGGGTCGTCTCGCCAAGGCAGACCCGGATGACTACATTTTCCATTTCCCCGATGGCAATGCCTCGGTGGCGCGCATGTTGGTCAGGGCATTGGTGCCGGGTGTGATGGCTGGCAATACGATGGAGGATATTGTGTTGGCGGCTTGCAATTATGGCAAGCTGGATGAGGTGAAAAACCGGGTGCAGGTCAGGCTCAATTCCACCGTTGTTACGGTGAAGCACAAACAAAATATGCAATCGGTTGACGTGTCCTATGTGCAGGGCGGCAAGCAGATGCGGGTCAATGGCAAGCATGTCATTCTCGCCTGTTTCCACCACGCCATTCCCTACATGGCGCGGGAACTGGGTGACGGCCAGAAAAAAATGCTGAAAGACCAACAGAAGATTCCGCTGGTCTACACCAATGTGCAAATCCGCAACTGGCAGGCCTTTGCGAAAGCCGGGGTGAGTGGATTCACCTCGCCCGGACATTATTGGGACAAGGCGGAGATGGATTTTCCCGTCAGCATGGGTGGTTATAAATTCGCTGACAAGCCGGACGACCCCATGGTGCTGCATGTTGGAAAAGTACCGTGCAATCCCGGTGGCGGCTCCCTGCGCGAGCAGGCGCTGGCGGGGCGGAAATGGCTGGTGTCGCAAAAGTTCGAAGAAATGGAGCGGCAGGTACGTGATCTTCTGGGACGTGCGCTGGGTGGATACGGCTTTGATCCGGCGCGCGATATTGAAGGTATCACAGCCAATCGCTGGTCGCACGGTTACGCCTACGAGTATATGCGGCCTTGGGACAGCTTTTGGCCAGACGGCCCGCTGCCGATTGAGGAGGCCCGCAAAGGCTGGGGCCACATCGCCATCGCCAATGCCGACGCGGGCGCTTACGCCTATGCCCATTCAGCAATTGATCAGGCGACGCGTGCTGTTCGCGAATTGATAGGTGTTAAAAAGCACGCTCCGTTTTACGCGACCTTCCCGGGGCCGCCACGTGATAAGATCGGACTATGACAAGGTTTTGCGGAAACGTACGCCAACGCCGCCGAGGTGAAATGGCCTGGTTTCATAGGCGACATAGCCCCGGCTTTCGTAGAAGCCCAGGTTACTCGTAAAGGCCTGATTGGTTGCCAGTTGAACTTCAGCCAGTCTGGCGGCTTTTGCCAATTGCTCGACATGTTGCAGAAGCCGGGTCGCCAGACCTTTGCCTTGCCATGCTTCAGCCACCGCAAGATTTTCGATGAATAGGTATTTGCCATGCGGAATCGTTTCAACAAGCCCCACGAGTTGACCTTCTTCTTCCACGAGATCAATCCAGTGTTCCTCAGCAGCCATCTCATAGTCGACCCGCATGGGCAAAGGTTCCCGTCCGATAACGGGAACCCACTTTGCATAAACATCGCGGGTCAGTTTTTGTATTGCAGCTGCGTCAGTCTTGTCTGCGCGGCGCACAACAATGTTGGCAGCGTGCAGTTTGCAATGCTTTACAATGAAGTCTGCAAGAGAAGAAACGTCATCACGGTCAAAGACGGGTCGTAGTGTATTCTCGATCGCACCATTTGCAGCAATTGCTATAATGGTCGGATCATCATTTGCGAGGATGGGATGATTGAGATCCAGATTGCGGACTTCGATTTTATCGTGTGCATCTCGCTTATAGCCTTCGACGATAACCAGATCGCAGGGTTTGAGTTGCGCGAGAACTTGCTCAAGTGAAGGCGGTTCTTCGCCGCGAAGTTCATGAATGATGGCGGTACGTTCTTTCGAGATCACAGCCACTTGTGACGCCCCTGCTTTGCGGTGGCGAAACGAGTCGCGGCCTTCATGGTCAATGTCGAAGGAATGGTGGGCGTGCTTCACCGTGGAGATGCGGTAACCTTGTGATGTGAGATGACGCACCAGCTTTTCCACCAGCGTGGTCTTGCCGGAATTCTTGAAGCCTGCGACACCGACGACCTTCATGGACCCCTCGCAATATTTTCCGCTTCTGCCAAATCTTCCGGCGTATTGATGTTGAAAAATGGATCATGGGGAAGGGCGGCCCAGACGACTTTTTCAGCTTTGGCCTTCATGGCGAAATCCTGCACGCGGCGCAGATTCTGATCGCGGATCAGGCGTTCCAGTGGTTTTGCCATGGCGGTGGTCCATAGGCCTGTGAGGTAGTGATCCTGCCCGCCGCTGCGGGCATGGGCAGCGCCAGTGACTTGGCCTGCCTGCTTTAATCTCTCTACAAGATCAAGCGGCAGCAGAGGTGAATCGGAAGGCACCGTCAGCACCGCGTCATAGCCATCGTCAGCCCCGAAACTCAAAGCCGCATGCAAACCCGCGAGAGGTGTTGCAACATCCTCAAGCAGGTCAGCGATCACCACTTGATCAAGTTTTGCAAAACGTGAGGGATCGCCATTGGCGTTGATCACCACCTCATCAACCTGAAAGCCGATGCGGGATGACACGCGTTCTATCAACGTGACGCCATCCATCACCAGAAACGCCTTCTCCTGTCCGCCCATGCGGGTGGACCTCCCGCCTGCGATGATGGCACCCAGAATTTTCATGCGTGAGGGTACAGCCGGTTGGGTGGTGTGACGATCTTGATGGCATCATCGGTGTTCACTTCGCCCTCGCGTTCGACCCATGCGGTCACACCGCGCTTGTGCATCGCTGCTTCGACGACTTTGAAGCGGGTACCGGGATGGTATTCGTCGATAACCTTGGCGATTTGCGAACACGGGTAATTTTCCATGTCAACGACGATGGTGGCGCCGGAGGGAAATTGCAGGCGGGTGGAGGGGGGCAAAAGGCTCAAATCGGGAATGCCCGAGACCAGCATGTTGGCACCCAGCCATTCCGGCTCAACACGGGGAATGCCGAGACGCTGCGCCATTTCGGCCAATTCCTCAACAGACAGGAGTGTCAGTTGCCGTACATTGCGAATGTCGATGTTGCGCTTGTAGAGTGGCAGGGTCCGGCTGTCGGATTTGCGGGTGACGCCTGCATGGCAATCATCAGGTCCTGCAAATGTCAAAGCCAAGCTACCGGTTTTCGTTTTCACGAACCCCTCGTCGCGCGAGGCCCGCGCCAACAAGCTCTCCACCTTGCCCTGGAACGCCAGAATATTCAAAAGTGTCATATGGTTTTACTCCACGTTCTTGCCTATACGATCAGGGCATGACCGACAACCCGGAAACCGAATTGGATGTGAGCGAATTGCTGTGTCCTCTGCCAGTGCTGAAAGCCCGCAAACGTCTGGAAGCCATGTCCAGCGGTTCCGTATTGAAAGTCGTGGCCACCGATCCGATGTCCGCCATCGACATGCCGCATTTTTGCAGCGAGCAGGGACACGTCCTGCTCAGCCACAATACCTATGACAACCGACAGATTTTCAGGATCAGACGCAAATGACTTATGACTTCGGCGCTTTCAACAATTGGGGTACTTTGAAGAAAGTGGCGGTGCGCCGCCCGCAAGAGGCGTTTCAGTCAGATGCCAAGATTGATGCGGAGTGGAACGATCTGAATTTCCATTCAAGGCCTGACCTTGGCAATGCGGTGAAAGAGTTTGAACGGGTAGATGCGCTACTGAAAGCCACGGGCGCAGAGGTTATTCATTTGCCGGCTGGCGATGGACTTACACTGGATTCGCTCTACACCCATGATGCGCTGGTGGTGACGCCGCGCGGTCTGGTGCGACCGCGCATGGGAAAGTCCCAGCGCCGCAAGGAAGCGGCGGTCAATGGAGCAGCGCTGGAAAAACTGGGTCTGCCGATCATTGGAGACATCACGGGTGAAGGCAAACTTGAGGGCGGCGATCTTGTCTGGCTTGATCGCCATACGCTGGTTGCGGGCGTTGGTTATCGCACCAATGTCGAGGGTTGCCGCCAGTTGCAGAAACTCTGTGGTGATGATGTCTCGGTGCACATATATGATATGCCGCACTACAAAGGCCGCACCGATGTGTTCCATCTGATGAGCGTGCTGTCACCCCTCGACCATGATCTTGCTGTGGTCTATCTGCCGCTGATGCCGGTGCGGCTAGTGGAACTGCTTGAGGATCGCGGTATTGGTTTTGTGCATGTGCCGGATATTGAGTTCGACACCATGGGCTGCAATGTGCTGGCCCTCGGACCACGCCATGCCATGAGTGTCGCTGGCAATCCTGTCACGGTGGAGCGGATGCGGGATGTGGGTGTGCGGGTTGAGGTGATTGACGGGTTTGATATCTGCCGCAAGGGCGAAGGTGGGCCGACATGTATGACGAGGCCTCTGGTGAGAAGCTGACTCATGGCGCATACTTCGAGGCTCGCAAGGGCTCGCGCCTCAGCATGAGGGGTTACTACATGTCTCTCACCCTGAGGCGCATCGCCCCCTTGCGATGCCTCGAAGGGTGCGCAACAATTTCAATGATCAAAACAGCGCCTTGACGCCGTTGGTAAACCCAACCGTCACTGTGCCATCATCGTGCTCAATCAGTGGCCGGCGGATTAGAGATGTGTGCTTGGTGGCCAGCGCCACGGCCTTGGCTTCGGTCAGGTTTTCGGTGTCGGCTGCATCAAGTCCGCGCCAGGTATAGCCTGCCTTGTTGATCAGTTTTTCCCAGCCACCCACTGATTTTGACCATGCGGCCACCTGGGTCTTGGTGGGTGGGGTTTCCTGGTGGTCGATGAAGTCCACCTTCAGTTTTTTCTCGGCCAGAAACTCAAGAGCCTTCTGGCAGGTCGAACATTTCTTCAGTCCATAGGCTTTCATGATCTTACCCCAGTGACAGTGTCTTGTCGGTGAATGCGGCACCGCCACCTTCAATTTGGTCGGTGAAGGCTTTGAACAGACCTTCGATAGCGGGCTTTTCAATATCCTTCACAATGAACACGAGGCGTGTCTCCCGCTTTGCGTCAGGCCATGATGCGAGTCGCACCGGGGGATGCAGCACGTGCTGCACACCATGTACGGCAAGAGGCCGCGACGGATCATCTGTGACATGGATGATGCCCTTGAAGCGCAGGAGATTGGGACCGTGATAGCTGGTCAAGAGTTCAAGAAACAGTTCGAGGCCTTGCGGCGAAATGGGGCGCGTATCGCGAAATGCAAATGACCGGATGTGGTCATCATGGCGGGACGCATCATGGTGGTGATGGTGGCCGTGATGATGGTTGTGTTTTGCTTTCTCCGCGCGCTCCACGCCCTCAATCGAGAGCCAGTTTTGCACATCGAGCGATTTTTTTGTGGCGTTGTAAAGACCCGTGTTGAACAGGTGTTCGGCTTTCGCCTCGCCCCGGTGGGTGGTGAGCAGGCGGGCGGAGGGGTTCAGCTTTCTCACTCTGCTGATGATGGCAAAGAGCATGTCTTCGCCTTCCTTGCCCTCAAGCAGATCGAGCTTGGTCAGCACTATGCGGTCTGCCATCGCGACCTGTTTTACGGATTCAGGGTGCGCATCCAAGGTGGCCATGCCGTTGACGCCATCGACAGTGGCAATCACGCCTTCGAGTTTCACCCGCTGTAGCAGGAGATCATCGCGCATAAGCGCATGCAGCACGGGAGCGGGGTCTGCCAGGCCCGTTGTTTCGATGACGATGCGATCAAAAGCCTTCAATGATCCAGCACTCCGGCGGTTGATCAGGTCGTTCAAGGTATCGATCAGGTCGCCGCGGATGGTGCAGCAGAGGCAGCCCGATGACAGTTCCACAACATTTTCATTCGAGGATTCCACCAGCAAATGGTCAATGCCAACGTCACCGAATTCATTGATGACCACACAGGCGTTGGCCAGAAACGGGTCCTTGAGCATGCTGTTCAACAGGGAGGTTTTGCCTGAACCGAGGAAACCGGTGAGAACCGAAACGGGGATGAGAGTGAAGTCTGTCATGTCTTCAAGTTTGCAGAGGCTTCACCGCGTTTGCAATGTCACAAGCGACATGTGGGGTCAGCGCTTCTTCTTTTTCAGCGGAATTGTGACCTTGAGCCTGGCTTTGCGGTTGATGTTCATGCGCGGTGCCATGGGTTCTTCATCGACATCGGCTTCCGAGCCTTGCGCCACAGGCTTGATCTGGGGTTGGGTTGATTTGGCATAGGCCGCGATCTGGTCCACGAGGGCGGGCGGCATCACATCGCAGTGCGCGCCTTCGGCGCGATAGGCGGTGCAAAGGGACAGGCTGTCATTTTGCGGAATGTTCCACAGCATGGCGGCAAAGCCAGCCTTTTCCGGAAGCTTTACAACGCCAGCGGAACTGCGGGTGCCAAGACCAACGGGGCTTAATACGCGCCCCCTGAGGGCCATGTCGGCTTTCATCATGGTGTCGTAGGTGCCAAAGGAAATCGCCCAGCCCGCAAGGTCTGATCCATCGGCCAGACGCACGGGAGATTTTGCCTTGCACACACCTGTCGTCATGTCAGCGGGAACAATGGCGCCTTGTGGCAGATTGACGATTTCCGCGACCTTATGACGCCCGACCTGGGCGGTCATGGCAAAACCCTGTTCCAGCAAATCCTTGGCAATGGCAGCCCGGTTGCCACCGGATTTTGCACCCAGCACAACGGCAATCAATTTTCGGCCATTACGGGTGGCGGAGGCCACGAGATTGAAGCCGGAATTGCAGACAAAGCCTGTCTTCATACCGTCAGCTTCGGGCATGATGCGAATGAGGGAATTGCGATTTGCCAGTTTGCGTTTGCCCACGGCGAGATAGTCTTGCGAAAAATAGTGTGCGTGCTGTGGAAATTCATTGACGATGACGGCGGCCAACACACCAATGTCGCGGGCGCTGGTGACATGGCGTGGATCAAACAAGCCGTTGGGATTGACGAAGTGGCTTGCTGACAAGCCAAGGGTTTTGGCCACGGCATTCATTTCATCTGCAAAGCGGTCGCGGCTGCCGGAGGCTGCTT
Source organism: Hyphomicrobiales bacterium (assembly GCA_031430915.1). Classification (GTDB taxonomy): domain Bacteria; phylum Pseudomonadota; class Alphaproteobacteria; order Rhizobiales; family Aestuariivirgaceae; genus Aestuariivirga. Next base: position 1,793 of record JANPCL010000070.1, on the reverse strand, counting down.
CGGCCAGCACATAAGCCATGTCGTTGGCAGAGTAGACGAGAAGCGCCTGCAAGGCGAAATCGACAGACACGGTTTTGCCAGTGGGAATCCCGATCTTGCTGGGTTCCTGCGAATGGGCCACTTCAGAGACCGTGATTGGCTGATCCAGCTTCAGGCTGCCCTCCCGCAGTTTCTGAAAGACGATATAGGCCGTCATCAATTTGGTGAGAGACGCCGGGTACCATGGTTCGCCTGCCCGTTCCTGGGCCAGCACTTCACCGGTCTGTGCATCAAACAAAAGACTTGGACCAGCCGTTGCCGTTTGCGCGAAAGCAACAGTGGTCATGGCTCCCAGAAGAACCACAAGCATCGTCAACTGTTGCACCATGCGTTTGATCAAGGCTGCCTTATCCAATTTCCTCAAACTAATGCCGGGCTGACGGCTTTTTTACGTCAGTCCCGGCTGGGATCAATGGCCTTTGGTGCCCCTGGAGGGACTCGAACCCCCACGCCCTTGCGAACAACAGATTTTGAGTCTGTCGCGTCTACCATTCCGCCACAGAGGCTTTAACCGGGCCACCCTCTAGGGGGCGGCTCTTGCGCCGTCAACTGGAAAGGCGCTTAAGCCCTTTTCCCATGGCTGAGACCTTGATTCGAATCACCGACGCAATCGTCATTGATGCTGCTGATGTGCGCGAAAGCTTCATTCGCGCCTCCGGTCCCGGCGGACAGAATGTCAATAAAGTGGCAACTGCCGTGGAGTTGCGCTTCAATGTCGAGACGGCCAGCCTGCCCGATGCCATGAAAGAGCGAGTCCGCACCTTGGCTGGGCGACTTCTGGCCCAGAGTGGGGACTTGGTCATTGTGTCGCAAGTGCATCGCAGCCAGGAGCGCAACCGCGAAGAGGCGCTGAAGAAGCTCGTCACCCTTCTGCAGAAGGCAGCACGGCGACCCAAGTTCCGTGTGGCAACCAGACCCACCAAGGCCTCCAAAACCCGCAGGCTTGATTCCAAAACCAAACGTGGTGAAACCAAAACACTTCGCCGCGTCAAACCCCAAGGGGAAGATTGAATATGTTGAAAGGCCTTTATAACTGGACGCTGTCGCTTGCCGCGCGCAAATCCGCTGAAGTCTGGCTGGCCGTCATCGCCTTCGTTGAAAGTTCGGTTTTTCTCATTCCAGCTGATGTTTTGTTTCTGCCCATGGCACTGGCGCGACCTGCAAAAGCCTATCGCTATGCGTTCGTGGCCACTCTCTTTTCAGTGCTGGGCGGCATTGCTGGCTATTATCTCGGCTATTTTGCCTATGAGACGGTGGCAAAGCCCGTATTGCAGTTCTATGGCAAGTTTGAACAGTTTGAGGCCATGAAGGCGTGTGCCAGTGATGAGACCCTGTTGGTGCTGCTCACGACATCTGGTCTTGCACATCTGCCACCCATCAAGATTGTCACCATACTGGCGGGTGTTGCCCACATCAGTATCGTGTTTTTCATTCTCTCCTGCATCATCGCCCGTGGAGCGCGCTTCTTTGCCCTCGCCTGGGCGCTGAAGCGCTGGGGTGAACCGATCAAAGGTTTCATCGAAAACCGTCTGGGATTGATCGCGGGCCTTGCTGCTGCCGCATTGATCGGGCTTTACCTTGCTGTGAAATTCCTCGGCCAATCCGGATCCTTCTCATGCTGACGCCCCAGAAAACTGCAGGCTTTATTTCGCTGGTTTTGCTCGCCATTATTCTTGGCGCTTTCGCCTTTGAATATGCAGGCTATCCGCCGTGCGAACTGTGTCTCATGCAGCGCTGGGCTTACTATGTCGGTG
>JANPCL010000069.1:0-12892 GCA_031430915.1 Hyphomicrobiales bacterium | reverse complement strand
CGATACGGAAGTAATTCTTGCGGGATATACAAGATGGGGTAACGATGTCTTTGCGCGATTGAATGGTATGTTTGCGCTCGCTATCTGGGATACCGTGACGAAGAGACTTGTTGTTGCACGTGATTCGGTCGGTATCAAGCCGCTGTACTATTTTTGGGATACTACGCAGTTTATTTTTTCATCAGAATTACGAACGCTTCAAAGTCAGGTACAGGGAACGCTCAATCAAGAAGCACTACATATGTACCTGACGCTGCTCTATGTGCCGGGGCCAAATACGCTACTAAAAAATATATACAAACTGGAGCCGAGCACATACGCAGTTGTTTCTTCGGGAACGCTGGAAATCCACACATATGTGCCAGTGATAACGACTATCGATGTGTCGCATGACGCGGCCTCGGTACGAGGAACTATCTCGCATGCGGTCAAGAGTCAGTTGGTATCTGATCGACCGGTTGGAGTTTTTCTTTCTGGAGGGTTTGACTCAAGCATTGTATTGCATCACGTCATGGAGCACAGAGGAAAGGCAGAGACATTTACCACGGGTTTTGAACTACCGAGCGATGCACACGAGGAAATTGAAAAATTTAATAGTGATCTTTTACTCGCACGAAAGACGGCGCAGTTTTATGGTACGACACACCATGAACAACTCATATCACTCGAGATGGTGCGTTCTACGTTTGAAGATGTGCTTGGAGCTATAGACGAGCCTATCGCCAACTCCGCATTATTGCCGACGTATCATTTGAGTCAGTTTGCACGAGAGCATGTTGTTGTAGCACTCGATGGCAGCGGCGGAGACGAACTATTTGGTGGATACAATTGGTACAAGATCAATCGCATGGCGGAATATTTTAAATCTGCGCCGTCACTTGTGCAGCGTGCTGTCGTACCATTCCACCCAATCTTCAAAAAGATGATCAAGAACGATGCGGCATATTACCTCTCCTTCATGGGGCAGGAACCAGCAGTGTTGCAGTCTTTGCTGCTGCATGAGGATGCCTTTGAGGAGACAGCAACGTACATCAGGAATCGATTTTATCGAGATACGGATACGATGACGCTCACAGAGAAGATGATGTACATAGACGAGATGATGTGGCTCGTCGATGAGTCACTCATGCGTTCCGACAAGATGAGCATGGCGCATGGTCTCGAGATTCGAGTACCATTGCTCGATACTACGGTCGTTACTATGGCACGCCATATCCCTGCAGCGGAGAAAGTTTCGTTTTTGAAATCCAAGCGATCACTTCGCAGTGCGTACCGGGGTTTCTTGCCCGACTATCTATACACACAACCTAAGCGAGGATGGTTTCCACCGGGCGCAAAGTGGGGCGCCGGCCGGTGAAAACGGCGGGGCGAGGGGCCGGTCTGATGACTTGTGCCGGAGCTGCCGAAGCAGATGCCAAGGGGGAACCAATGTCGCTTTCAATGACCACGTCCTGATTGCCGCCGATCAAGACGAGATGTTCCATGTCGTCGCGCCGCACGAGAACCAGCCGCCGCGATTTGTCGATCTCATAATATTCACTGATGCCGAGGCGTGAACCTTTGCGACCGCGCACACTGCGCCCGAGCAAACGAATCGCAACCAAAAGCAACAGCAGCAGAACAAGAACCCCAATGCCGAGATAAATAAGGTTCATGTAGGGTTGCAAGGCTTCCATGGCAGGTCTCCTGTGGTCGTGTCGGCGTTACGCTAAACCAGTATGCCGCAATCGCAAACTGAAAATATCGGATCTGCGATGACTGATTCCACAGCGCCCTTGTGCCTCTATACTGCCGCTGATTCGGGGTGGCGGAATGCGGGATGAGACTTTGACTGGAATTGGCGGGCAGACTGCATTTGGCCAATGGTTGCGCTTTGCTGTTTTGCTGGTGCTGGTGGCTTGCCTTGTGGCTGTGCTGGTTCTGGCCTGGCAATTGAGAAGCAAGCTTGAACCTGTCGCCCTGTTGCTGGGGATGATTTTTTCCGGCTGCGGATTGCTGGCTATTCTCGCATGGATTGCGGGCATGTTGCAATTTGCGGGCACCACTGCGGAACGTCCGTTTTTTGACGCTGTTGCCGATGCCATGGGTGATGCTGCCGTGGTGGCGGATGCCAAGGGCCGTGCGGTTTATGCCAATGCTGCGTTTTTGAAACTGGCCTCCAAATCGGGCGCGTCGCGGCTGGTGGGCATGGATGTGTTGTTTACGGGTTATCCGGATTTTGCCGAACCGGTTTATCAACTGGCGCAGGCTGCGCAAAAAGGCGAGGCACTGTCGCGTGACGTGCGGGTGGCGCAGGGGTCTTCGGTTCCGGGTGCCCAATCCGACAGTTCACGCTGGCTCAGGCTTGGCGTGTCGCCGCTGGCAGGGGCTGGGCATGCAGGCTATTCGCTGTGGCGGCTGATTGATATCACGGCGGATCGCTTGCACCAGGAGTCAGCGTTTTCGCGATTGCAGTTCATTATTACTTATCTTGACCACGCACCCATGGGTTTTTTCTCGACGCTGCCATCGGGCAAGGTGGATTATGTCAATGCCACTTTGGCGGGTTGGCTGGGCATTGACTTGTTGGAAGCGCAAGGCGGAAAGCTCACGCTGTCCAATATTGTGGACGATGACACGGCGCGGCTCCTGACCTCGCTGGAACCTGTCAAAGACGGCTTCCGCACCGAGCGTTTTTCTGTTGCGATGAAATCCCGCTCAGGCGGTGCGTTTCCCGTTGAGGTTCTGCACCGTGCGGATTTTGACCGGGATGGAAAGCCCTTGCCCAGCCGCAGCATGGTGTTGAAGCAACTGGATGCGGAGGAAGGCAGCGGGGATGCGTTATCGCCACACCGTTTTGGTGCGGCACTTCCTATCGGCTTTGCGCTTGTGCACTCCAGTGGTGATATTGAATCGGCCAATGGCGTGTTCCTGTCGCTTTCGCCCAAGTTGAAGTTGAAGGGAAAGCTGAATCCGGCGCTGGCCGTCGGAAAATCTGCGTTGCTGGATGAAGCTCTGGCAGCTGCTGTTGCAGAACCGGGCGAGCGTATTGAGCTCGACGTCGTGTTTGAGACGCCTGAGCCGCGCGCCATCAAAATGCATATCATCAAACTACACGATGGCGGCGATCTGATCACCGTGTTTGCGCAGGACATGACGGAGAGCATGGCGCTGGAAGTGCAACTGGCCCAAAGCCAGAAAATGCAGGTGTGGGGCAGTTGGCCAGTGGCATTGCACATGACTTCAACAATGTGCTGACCCCCATCATCGGCTTTGCTGATTTGCTGCTGGCGAAGATGCGCCCCACGGATTCGGCCTTCAATGACGTGATGAACATCAAGCAGAATGCCAACCGTGCGGCCAATCTGGTGCGGCAGCTGCTGGCCTTCTCGCGCAAGCAGACGATGCAGCCGAAGGCACATGCGCTGACGGAGGCCATGTCTGACCTTGGCAACTTGCTGGGGCGCGTTTTGGGCGAAAAAGTTGAACTTTCAATCAATCATGGCCGTGATCTCGGACTTGTCATGGTTGACATCCATCAGTTCGAGCAGGTGATCATCAATCTCGCCGTCAATGCACGGGACGCCATGCCACAGGGCGGGAAGCTCAGTGTACGGACTTACAATGTGGGCGTTGATCAGTTGAAGGACATCAAGCACAGCTTGCCAGTGGCTGAGTATGTGGCGTGCGATGTAATGGATACAGGTACGGGCATTCCGGCTGACATTGTTGAAAAAATCTGGGAACCATTTTTCTCGACAAAGGATATTGGCAAGGGCACCGGGCTCGGACTTTCGATGGTCTATGGCATCATCAAGCAGACTGGCGGGTTCATTTTCTGTGACAGTGTGATGGGGCAGGGTACGACCTTCTCAATTTTCCTGCCGCGGCATTATGCTGAGAAGGCCACAGCCACAGCTGCAGTCGTCAAAGAAGAGCCCGTGGCGCAGAAGCGCGAGGACTTTACCGGACGTGGCCGCATTCTTGTGGTGGAAGACGAAGATTCGGTTCGGGCCTTTGCGGTGCGAGCGTTGCAATCCAGAGGTTACACGGTGGTTGAGGCCGAGTCGGGTGAGGCCGGGCTTGAGGTCATCGACAATGACAAAGACGGGTTTGAGTTGATACTCTCAGACGTTGTAATGCCGGAAATGGATGGACCAACCATGCTGGCCGAAATTCGCAAACGCGGGAATCTGACAAAGTTCATCTTCATGTCCGGCTATGCGGAAGATGCGTTCGAGCGCAACCTGGAGAACCCGAATGACTTCGGGTTCCTGCAGAAACCGTTTTCTCTCAAGCAATTACTGGAGAAAGTGAAAGACGGAATCGGGTGACACGGGCGGTTCACTCCGGGGGAGCGGCTGAGCGTAAGAGTGGTTTTTGAAAGTCTTTGCGATTCAACGGGTTGTGATTTTCCCCGCAATGTTCTGCTTTTGTAGTTGACTTCTGAACAGAGAAAGAACATACACAAAACACGAGCGGAACAAATCTCTCGGGTTGCGTAGTAAACTTTCAGGTGAAATAAGGATCAGGGCAATGGCACAAGCGAATCTCCGGGTGGTAGAAAACTCTGCAATGGACAAGAACAAAGCACTTGAAGCGGCGCTGAGCCAGATTGAACGGGCCTTCGGCAAGGGCTCCATCATGAAGCTGGGGGCCAATACGGCCATGGAGATCGAAGCGGTGTCTACGGGCTCGCTGGGCCTTGATATCGCACTGGGTATTGGCGGCTTGCCAAAGGGCCGCATCATTGAAATCTATGGGCCTGAATCCTCAGGCAAAACCACGCTGGCGCTGCATTGTCTTGCAGAGGCACAGAAAAGGGGCGGCATTTGCGCCTTTGTTGACGCGGAACACGCGTTGGACCCTGTTTATGCCCGCAAGCTCGGTGTGAATGTGGACGAGCTTCTGATCTCGCAACCGGACACTGGCGAACAAGCGCTTGAAATTGCCGATACGCTGGTGCGCTCTGGTGCGGTTGAAATTCTGGTGATCGACTCGGTGGCGGCGCTGACGCCAAAGGCCGAACTTGAAGGCGAAATGGGCGACTCGTTGCCGGGCCTGCAAGCCCGGTTGATGAGCCAAGCCATGCGCAAGCTGACGGCTTCGATCTCGAAAACCAATTGCATGGTCATTTTTATCAACCAGATCCGCATGAAGATCGGTGTGATGTTTGGCAGCCCGGAAACCACAACAGGTGGCAACGCGCTCAAATTCTATGCCTCTGTGCGTCTTGATATCCGCCGCATCGGTGCGATCAAGGACCGGGATGAAGTGGTGGGCAACCAGACCCGCGTCAAGGTGGTCAAGAACAAGGTGGCACCGCCTTTCAAGATGGTGGAATTCGACATCATGTATGGCGAAGGCATTTCCAAGGTTGGCGAATTGGTTGACCTTGGTGTGGTGGCGGGTGTCGTCGAGAAATCAGGCTCGTGGTATTCCTACAGTGGCGAGCGCATCGGCCAGGGCCGTGACAATGCCAAGGCGTTTTTGAAGGCTAATCCTGAGATGGCAAATTCCATTGAAGCGGCGATCCGGGCGAATTCCTCGGTGCTGGCGGCACGGATTACGGACAAGACTACGGCCAAGAGTGATGATGCTGATGATTGAGGCGGTATCGCGAGCGCATCCTTCGAGGCCCGCAAGAGGGCGGGCACCTCAGGATAAGGATTTATCTGCTGCAACACTGTTTTCCTCACCCTGAGGTGCGAGCGCCTTCGCGAGCCTCGAAGGGTGCGTCACAAGTGATTTATTGAACCCCGGCGGGTTGATGGTTGCATGAACAACCGTCGCGTTCCCGCCCCGGCGAGACTTGTGTTGCCCCACAACCTCGCTAACCGCACCTCCGGTCCCCATCCGGAGGTGCTGTTGTTTTTGCAAGTGAGGCTTGAAGGTGGGGGCTACTCGCCTTAAACAGCGCCGGACTTTCATTTTCAGGATGCCGTGATGACGAGCCTTGCGCAAATTCGCTCCACCTTTTTGGACTTCTATAAAACACGGGGCCATGAGGTCGTGGCCTCGTCACCGCTGGTGCCGCGCAATGACCCGACGTTGATGTTCACCAATTCCGGCATGGTGCAATTCAAGAACACGTTCACGGGGATGGAGAAGCGACCCTATTCACGTGCAACTTCGGCGCAGAAATGCGTGCGTGCGGGTGGCAAGCACAATGACCTCGACAATGTGGGCTATACGGCGCGGCACCACACCTTCTTTGAAATGCTGGGCAACTTTTCATTTGGTGATTATTTCAAGCCAGATGCAATTGAATGGGCGTGGACTCTCATTACCAAGGAATACGGTCTGCCGAAGGACAAGCTGACAGTCACTGTCTATCACGACGACGATGAAGCCTTTGCGCTGTGGCAGAAGATTGCAGGATTGCCGGACAGCCGCATCATCCGCATTCCTACGTCAGATAACTTCTGGTCGATGGGGGATACGGGTCCTTGTGGTCCATGTTCTGAAATTTTCTATGATCATGGCGATACAATTCCGGGTGGCCCTCCGGGATCGGTTGATGCTGATGGCGACCGCTTCATCGAGATATGGAATCTGGTGTTCATGCAGTTCGAACAGGTGTCGAAAACCGAACGGCTGAACTTGCCCCGGCCTTCGATTGATACGGGCATGGGTTTGGAGCGCATTGCAGCGGTTTTGCAAGGGACACACGACAATTACGAAACGGATTTGTTCCGTACACTGATTACTGCAATCGTTGAACGCACAGGCGTTGCAGCGACGGGCAAGAACAAGGCCTCGAACCGTGTGATTGCCGATCACTTGCGCGCGTCATCATTCCTGATTGCCGATGGTGTGCTGCCGTCGAATGAAGGACGCGGTTATGTGCTGCGCCGGATCATGCGCCGTGCCATGCGCCATGCGGAATTGCTGGGCATGAAGCAGCCGCTGATGCACAAACTGGTGCCAACGCTGGTGCGCGAAATGGGTGCGGCTTACCCCGAATTGCAGCGCACGGAAGCGCTGATCACTGAAACTTTGCAGCTCGAGGAAAACCGTTTCCGCAGAACCCTGGAGCGAGGTCTTAAATTGCTTGATGAAGAGTCGGCTGGTCTCAACACGGGTGATGTGTTCAAGGGCGAGACAGCTTTCAAACTTTACGACACCTATGGTTTTCCACTTGATCTCACACAGGACGCACTGAAATCCCGCGGCGTCACCGTCGATACCGAAGCCTTCAATGCTTCGATGGAACAGCAACGGCAGGATGCGCGCAAGGCGTGGAAGGGCACGGGGGATGCAAAATCAGAATCGATCTGGTTTGATTTGCGCGAAAAGCATGGGGCGACTGAGTTCCTGGGTTACGACACGCAAGTGGCTGAGGGGCTTGTTCTCACGATGGTGCGCGACGGTGCCGTTGTTGGCGCGCTGGCCACGGGAGAACAAGGTGCCATCATTGTCAATCAGACTCCATTCTATGCTGAATCAGGCGGCCAGACGGGTGACCATGGTGTCATCAAGACGGCTGAAGGTGCGGTGTTCCGTGTCACTGATACGTTGAAGCGCGTCGGCGACTTGTTTGTGCATATGGGCGTGCTTGAGCAAGGTGACATCAAGACGGGTGATGCTGTTGCACTCACAGTTGACAACGCGCGGCGCAGTGGCAACCGGCAGCACCATTCGGCGACGCATTTGTTGCATGAGGCACTGCGCACCAAGTTGGGGACCCATGTGGCACAGAAGGGATCGCAGGTTGATCCGGATCGTTTGCGCTTTGACTTTTCACACACCAAGCCGATGACCGATGATGACATCGCTTTTGTTGAAGCCATGGCCAATGACATTGTGCTGCAGAATGATGCTGTGAACACGCGGTTGATGAGCGTTGATGATGCAGTTGCCGAGGGGGCCATGGCGCTGTTCGGTGAGAAGTATGGCGATGAAGTGCGCGTTGTGTCGATGGGGCGGAACCCTGAGGGTGCTGCAAAACCAATTTATTCCCTCGAACTGTGCGGCGGCACGCATGTGCGGCGCACGGGTGATATTGGATTGATCAAGATTGTATCTGAAAGTGCCGTAGCGGCAGGTGTGCGCCGCATGGAAGCATTGGCCGGGGCCGCGGCGCGGGCTTATCTTGTGGAGCAAGATCGGCGCGTTTCGGCGGTTGCGAGTTTGTTGAAAACGCCGCCAGCGCAGATTGCCGAACGGGTTGAAGCGCTGATGGATGAGCGCAAGCGGCTTGAGAAAGAATTGAACGACGTGAAGAAAGCTGCGGCGCTTGCGAGTTCCAAGCCTGCTGTTGAAACAGTTGGCGGGGTGGCGTTCTCGTCGCGGATTATCAATGGCCTGGATGCGCAGGATTTGAAGTCGCTCACATTGCAGGATTTGAAAGCGATTGCATCGGGCGTGGTTGTGAATGTTGCTGTGGCAGCGGCGGGCACGGCTTCGGTGGTGACTGGCGTTTCGGCTGATCTTGTAGGGCGCTTTGATGCGGTAGCGTTGGTACGGGCTGCGGCTGCTGCTGTAGGCGGCAAGGGCGGTGGCGGCAAGCCTGACATGGCGCAGGCGGGTGGGCCGGATGGCGCGAAGGCGACGGCAGCTGTTGCAGCGGTGAGGGGGATGGTGGGGTAGGGCCCCGGCCCTCATCCGTCTCGCGAGCTTCGCTCGCGATCCACCTTCTCCCGCAAGCGGGAGAAGTGAAGGTTCTTCACCTCTCCCGCTTACGGGAGGGGAGGCGCGGAACGCGCCGGGGAGGGCCCTCGTTCAGCACATCTTGCAGCCGTTCTTGCGCACATCGGCAACGGCTGTGTTCAGTGCGTCCATGGTCAGGTAACCGCCGTAGACCTTGTCGTCGATGACAAAGGCGGGGGTGCCGTTGATGGCGAGATCTTTTCCGAGTTGCATGTTGGCGGCGATGTGTTCGCTGATTTCCTTTGAGGCAATATCGGTTTGCAGTTTTGTCATGTCGAGGCCCTGGGCTTCGGCGAGTTGATTGACAACATCCGTGGTGACCTGGCCTTCATGGGTGAACATGGCCTGATGCAATTGCCAGTATTTGCCCTGCTTTTCGGCGGCAAGGGCTGCGCGGGCCGCATATTCCGAATGTTCACCGAAAATCGGAAACTCCTTGAATATGACTTTTATCTCCTTGTCTGAAGTGACAAGACTCTGAATTTCACCAACAGATTTTTTGCACCAGCCGCAATTGTAATCCATGAATTCAACGATGGTCACATTGCCCTTGGCATTGCCGACCTGGGGGTCATTGGCTTTTTTGAATACCTCATCCTTGTAGGTGAGCAGGGCCTTGCCGCGCAGATCCTCTTCGGACTTCTTGTCATTGGCTTCCAGCTTGTCGGCCATTTCGCGGAGCAGGGACGGATTTTCCAAGAGGTAGTTCCGGATGATGGTTTCCATTTCGGATTTCTGCTTGTCCGAAAACTCGGCAGCCTGAACGGGCGCCGTGGCTGCAAGCGCGGCAAGGCCTGCGGCTAACATAAGATGGGTGAGTTTCATGGCGTCGTCCTTATGATGTGAAGCGGTTTTCGCCGCTGCTCGTCGAATTTGCAAATGTCATTTTCGTGACACGTTCAGTTTTTCTTGGCCGCGAAGGTGAGGATGTCGTTGGCGCGCAACCATTCTGCGCTGCCGCGCTTGAATCGGCCCTGGGCTGTCTTGGCCTTTTCAATGGCGAGGTCGCGGTCTCCGGTAGCGAAGGCATATTCAGCGGTAGAGAGTTCGGCGCGGGCTACGTCGCCCCTCGCGGCATGGGCCTGGGCCTGCAATTTATAGATCACAGGGGAATTGTCTTCGGTTTTCTTGGCGAGGATCAACAATTTCAGCGCCTGATCAGCATTGTCCTTGCCGCCTGAATCGAGCAGCAATTGCGCGTGCAGAATTTGCATCAGGCCGTTGTTGGGAAGCAGGGCGCGGGCTTTCCTGATAGCGGGAAGGCCAATGGCGGGCTGGCCTGCTTCCTGGGCGGCCTGGGCTTTCAGTTCCCAGAAATAGGGGTTCGCAGGCAATTCGGCCGTCATGCTATCGATGACGGGGAAGGCGTTTTGCAAGTCGCCCCGCCGGTACATGGCGACGGCGCGGGCGTAGCGCGCGGGTAGGGATGTATTGGATTTGGGATAACGCTGGAATACGCGCTGGGGGCCTTGCATGTAGCCGATGATCTTGGCCTTCACGAGTTCGTAGCGCAGTTTTTGGCCAGGGTCTTCGGCGGAATTGAACTTGGGAGACTTTTTCGCCTCGAGTTCCAGATTGCGGATGCGGTCAAGTGGCATGGGGTGGGAGAAAAGATAGGGGTCGGCGTCCGCCACCATGGCGAGGGATTCATTGCCCATGCGCTGGAACAGGTTGAGCATGCCGGAGGGGTCGTTGCCGGTGGCGGCGAGATAGCGCAAGCCCGATTGGTCAGCGGTTGCTTCCATGGCGCGCTGGTAGGAGAGGAAGCGGCGCTGGGCAACACCTTGCGTGCCTATGATGATGCCCTGGCCCATTTGCCCCGCACCCTGCACACCTGCGGCGGAGCCACCTACGGCAGCGGCGGCACCCAACAGCATGCCGATGATGCGCTCGGTTGAGGCGCTGTCGATTTCGCTTTGCATTTTCGCCAAGTGTCCGCCGGCGATGTGACCGGACTCATGGGCGATGACGCCGATGACTTCCTTGTAGGATTTGGTTTTGGTGAAGAGTCCCGTATTAATGAAAATGCGCTGACCACCTGCGACGAAGGCATTGATGGTATCGTCGGCGATGACATAGACGCGAACCGAGTCCGGGTTGATGCGGGCGGCTTTGAAAATCGGGCGGGAATATTGCCGGAGCAGGCCTTCGATTTCGGCGTCGCGGATGAGGTTGGGGCCGGATCGTTGTGGGGGCGGGTCCTTGCGGGATTTGGCAAGGCTGGGCGATGTCGCGAGGGAGACGGCGAGGGCGGCGGCGAGCAATGTTTTAAAAGAGGGCACGTCGCGGGTTTTCATGGGAAATGCGGCGAGTTTGAGGCTTCTGAAGGTTGAGCGTGTTGCCCCTCATCCCCCCTGCGGGGACCTTCACCCGCCAAGAGGGGCGGGAGAAGGCAGAGCGACTTGCCTTCTCCCGCTTCTTCCAGCGGGAGAAGGTGCCCGACAGGGCGGATGAGGGGTCGCGGGCTCCGCTGTCTCAGCTTTTCGGCTTGTTCCACCAGCCGCCTTTTTTGGGAGCGGCTTCGGTTTGGATTGTGGGTGCTGGAGGGGTCCACTTTCGGGCTTCGGGTTCCGGGATGAAGTCCGGAATCTCGATTTTCACCTGGGGTGGCGGGGCCACGAAGACGGGTTGTTCGCGTGGTGGTCGATCACCGCGTTCGCCGCGTTCACGGTTGCCGCCCTCACGGCCCTCCTTATTACCGCTATCGCGACCCTCCCTGTTGCCGCTATCGCGGCGGGGGCCGCGGTCCCTGCGACCTTCGCGCGGTGGGCGAGGGGCCCTTTCTTCGCGGGGTGGACGTTCACTTGGTTCTTCGGAGGTGGATTCAACGGGTTCGCCTGTGTCTTCGCCGCCGATGGTTTCGACGGTGTTGTCACTGCGTTCGGGTTTTTCACCACGGCGGCCACGGTTGCGGCCGAAACGATCCCTGCGGCCACGGCGGGGGCGGGTTTCGCCCTCGGCATTTTCTGCGGGGGCTTCGCCTTCGGCGGGCTCCGTGGCTTTGGCTTCACCGTCGAAGGGACGGTCGTCGCCACCCTGTGGATCTGCCTCGGCGTCGTTGCCGGAGGTGTCCTGTTGTTCGGCTTCGCCTTCCGGACGATCGTTGCGGCGACCGCCACGGCGGCCACGGCGACGACGACGGCCACGGGCATCGCCATTTTGCTCGCCCTCGCCTTCGGCTTCCGTCTTGGCTTCGGTCACTTCTTCTTCATCGACCTCTTCGACGATCTCTTCTTCTTCGGGCTCGTCGGTGAGGGCTGACTCCATGCGCACGGGTGCTGCTGTCGGAATACGACGCTGCACGTGTTCACGGTCATGGGCGCGCTCGATGGTGGCTTGCGTGCCCTTCATTTCATGCAGGGACGCCAGCACGAAAATGGTGACGCCGTAGGTTTGTTCGAGAACCAGCAGGCTGTCGCGCTTTTCGTTGAGCAGGTAGTTGGCCACTTCACGGGCACAGGTGACCGTGAGGTTTTCAGCTTTCTTGAGGAGTTGGTCCTCGATCTGGCGCAATACACCCAGACCGCAGGACGAGACAGCGCGGATCATGCCGCGGCCTTCGCAATGGGGGCAGGTGTGGAAGGTGCCTTCGATGAGACCCGGACGCAGGCGCTGGCGCGACATTTCCAAGAGACCGAAATGCGAGATGCGACCGACCTGAATGCGGGCGCGGTCGTTCTTCAGGGCTTCCTTGATGCGACGCTCAACGTTGCGATTATTGCGGTTCTCCTCCATGTCGATGAAGTCGATGACCACCAGGCCCGCCAAATCGCGCAGGCGGAGTTGTCTCGCGATTTCATCGCAGGCTTCCAGGTTGGTTTTGGAGGCCGTGTCTTCGATGTTGTGTTCGCGGGTGGCCTTGCCGGAGTTGATGTCGATCGACACCAGAGCTTCGGTCTGGTTGATGACGATGTAGCCGCCTGACGGCAAAGTGACCGTTGGTGAGAACAGCGCATCGAGATGGCTTTCAACACCGTGACGGGTGAACAGCGGTTTGTTGTCAGAATAAAGCTTCACGTTCTTGGCGTGGGACGGCATCAGCATTTTCATGAAGTCTTTGGCTTCACGATAGGCTTCGTCGCCCTCGACAATCACTTCATCGACGTCCTTGGTGTAAAGGTCGCGGATGGAGCGCTTGATCAGGCTGCCTTCTTCATAGACGAGGCATGGTGCTTCTGACTTCAAGGTGAGGTCACGCACCGATTCCCAGAGGCGCATCAGATAATCAAAGTCGCGCTTGATTTCCGGGCGGGTGCGCTGG
>JANPCL010000068.1:0-6956 GCA_031430915.1 Hyphomicrobiales bacterium | reverse complement strand
ATGAAGTCCTTGCGCAGTGCTGGCAACGCACAGGCCTTGCGGGCTTCGGTCAGAAACTGCGGCGCACCCTGGAAGCTGGGCGTATCAGTCAAGACTGACAAACACGCCGCGCCACCTTGTTCATATGCCTTGGCCAGCGCAGGGGGATCGAAATCCGCCCGGATCAAACCTTTGGAGGGCGAAGCTTTCTTGATCTCCGCAATCAACGCCCATTCGCCCGCTGCACGTTTGCGAGCGAGCGCCTTTGCAAAACCGCGCGGCTTGGGTTGAGCGCGGGCATGCAGGTCAAGCGACGAGAAAGCCATAGCCTGTTTGGCCTTGAGCACTTCCTCTTTCTTGTAGGCTGCGATCTGGTTGAGGATTGTCGCCATCAGGAATTCGAAACCTCAACGAGGGAAGCCAAAGTTTTTGCCGCGCGACCGGAATTAATTGCGTCACGGGCCAGCGTAACGCCGTCTTTCAAACTGGCGGTTTTGCCCGCCACAACCAGTGCAGCCGCTGCCGTTAAAAGTGCGGCATCGGTGAAGGCAGACGGGGTGCCATTCAGCACAGCCCGCAAGGCTTCAGCATTTTCGGCCGCGTCGCCACCTTTGAGATCAGCCGCGTTTGAACGGCTGATACCGGCTTGCTCAGGGGTCATTTCAAAACTGTGGATATCGCCATTTTTCAATTCCGATATCCATGTGGTGCCTGTGGGCACGATTTCGTCCATGCCGCCTTCGCCATGGCAAATCCAGCAGGCTTCGCTCCCGAGAGACTTCAGAACATGGGCGAGAGGCTCCACCCAAGCCTTTGAATAGACACCTGTAACCTGACGCTTCACACCTGCTGGATTGGACAGGGGACCCAGCAGATTGAAGATTGTCCGTGTGCCAAGTTCCACCCGCGAGGGGCCAACGTGCTTCATGGAGGAATGATGTTGCGGTGCAAACATGAAGCCCACGCCCACCTCACTGATACAGGCTGAGATTACTTCTGGTGCCACATCGAGCTTCACTCCGAGTGCCGTCAATACATCTGCAGAACCAGAATTGGAGGACAGCGCGCGGTTGCCGTGCTTTGCGATTTTCAAACCTGCACCCGCCGCTACAAAGGCAGCACAGGTTGAGATGTTATAAGACCCCGACGCATCCCCACCCGTGCCCACAATATCAATGGCATCAGCAGGCGCGTCAACCCGCAGCATCTTGTCCCGCATGGCAGACACAGCGCCCGAAATTTCATCAACAGTTTCACCGCGCACCCGAAGCCCCATCAGCAGCGCACCGATCTGCGATGGCGTCGCATCCCCCGACATGAGTATTGAGAAGGCCGCATGGGACTCGTCGCGCGTCAGCGACTTGCCGTCGGCAATCCTTGCAATGAGAGGTTTGAGTTCGCTCACCGCTTCACTCCCGCAATATCCAGAAAGTTCTTCAAAATTGCGTGGCCATTTTCAGAGGCAATGCTTTCAGGGTGAAATTGCACACCGTGAACATTCTTGGTCTTGTGCTGTAGGCCCATAATCAATCCATCAGCTTCTGCGGTCACTTCAAGATCGCCGGGCAGGGTGGCTCTGTCAACAACCAGAGAATGATAGCGTGTAGCTTTGAAATTCTGGTCGATGTCCCTGAATACGCCATTGTTAGTGTGCTGAACGCGCGAGACCTTGCCGTGCATTTGCACGGGTGCAAGTACCACGTCACCACCAAAGGCTTCACCGATGGCTTGCAGGCCAAGGCAAACCCCAAACACCGGAATCTTGCCCGCAGCTTCCTTCACAAGATCGATAATGATGCCCGCTTGCGATGGCGTGCCAGGACCTGGCGAAATGACAATGGCTTCAGGACGTGATGACATCACCTGGCCCACAGATATCTTGTCATTGCGATGCACGACTGTTTCCGCACCAAGGTCGCCCAGATAGTGAAACAGATTCCAGGTGAAGCTGTCGTAATTGTCGATGAGGATGATCATTGTCCCCTCCCGGCGCGGCCCGCAAAGCGCACGGCTTCCTCGGCCGCACGAAACAGCGCCTTGGCTTTGTTGATACATTCCGTGTGTTCATTTTCCGGAACGGAGTCCGCCACCACCCCGGCCCCCGCCTGCACGTACATCTTGCCGTTTTTCACAATGGCGGTGCGCAACACGATGCAGGTGTCCATTTCGCCATCAGCCGAGAAATAGCCAACGCAGCCAGCATAGACGCCGCGTTTGTGTGTCTCCAGTTCATCAATGATCTGGATGGCCCGCACCTTGGGAGCGCCTGATACAGTACCCGCCGGGAAGCCCGCCACGAGTGCGTCGATCACATCATACTTCTTCGCCAATCGTCCCTCAACGTTGGAGACGATGTGCATGACTTGGCTATAGTATTCGAGAATGAATTTGTCGGTGACTTTGATGCTGCCAATTTCAGCAACCCGGCCCACATCGTTGCGGCCAAGATCGAGCAACATGAGATGTTCAGCCAATTCCTTCGGGTCCGCCAGCAACTCATCCGCGAGCGCCTTGTCTTGCGTCGGCGTGGCACCGCGGGGACGCGTTCCCGCAATCGGGCGAATGGACACTTTGCCATCGCGCACACGCACCAAAATCTCAGGGCTGGAACCCACAACGGCAAAACTGTCGAAATTGAGATAGTATAAAAACGGCGAGGGGTTCACCCGCCGCAACGAACGATACAACGAAAACGGCGGCAGAGTGAAATCAGTTTCAAACCGTTGGGACAGCACCACCTGAAAAATATCACCGGCTGCGATGTAGTCCTTGGCCTTGAGCACCATGGCTTTGTACGCGTCAGCCGAGGTGTTTGAGGTTTGAGGCTTGATGGGTGGTGTGTCGCTCTCCCGCAGTGACATATCAAGCGGGCGATCCAGCGCATCCACCACTTCGGATATGCGCTCGTTGGCGCGGGCAAAAGCGGCTTTTGCCGAAACTGCATTGTCGACGTAAACAGGAGCAGTAATCGTCACTTCATCTTTCACACTGTCGAAAATCGCCATGACAGTGGGGCGGATCATCATGCCGTCGGGCAGGCCCAGCACATCCGGATTGGGCGCAGGCAAATCTTCCATCCAGCGAACAGCATCATATCCCAGATAGCCAAACACGCCCGCAGCCATGGGCGGCGCTTGTTCCGGCAGTTTTATCGCACTTGCAGCCAGCAGGTCACGCAGAGTTGTCAGCGGCTCCGCGGCCAGGCTTTCGAAGGGGCCGCTTGGGTCAGCCAAGGCTTTGCGATTAATCTGCGCCCTGTTGCCTTCAACTTTCCAAATTACATCCGGGTTCAGGCCAATGATCGAATAGCGCCCGCGCACCGCGCCACCCTCAACCGATTCAAGCAGAAACGAGTAGCGGGCATTGCGTGACAGCTTGAGCATTGCTGACACGGGTGTTTCGAGATCGGCAACCAGGCGATGCCCCAGGATTTGTGCCTCTCCGCGCTCATAGGTAGCGGCGAAGTTTTCATATTCAGGAAACGCACTCATGAGACTGATCCATGGGAGAAAAGCGAAAAGTTATTGCGACGGGGTGGTGCCATCAATCTGTCGCCAAAGCTCTTCGTTCAAAGTCACATCGGCATGGGCACGGGCTGATTTGACATAGCCATCGAGAAGATCACCCCCCAAGCCGTTGCGGGCAAGATCAGCGACTTCCTTCGCACCGGCGGTAGCGCCGGCTGCAGGGGCGGTGACTTTCGACACCTCGATGATGCGCGCAGTTACACCATCACCTTCAAGCGACCATGTGAGGGTTTTTTCAGGGGCACTGAACAGCGCGAGGGTTGCCACGCCATCAAATTCTTCGCTGGTTGCATTGCGCTTCAAACCTGCCGCCGACTTGATGCTGCCGTTGAGTTCGGTGGCGAGGGTTTCGAGCTTGGTGGTGTCACCGGCTTTGGCGATGACGTCCTTCGCCTTCTTCGAAGCAAGGTCACGCAGCTGGCTTGCAGCCCAATCGGACTCGACTTGCGCTTTAACCTGCTCCAGCGGTTTCAAGGCTGACGGAATAACCTCCCGCACCTGATACCAGAGATATCCATCATTCGCCTGCAAGGCGTCCGTATCGAGGCCCACATCGCTGGCGAAGGCAGCTTTCAAAACTTCATCCTGAGCCGGAAGCACGACAGGCTTTCCGTCCTTGTCGACACCAGCTGCACTTACAGCAGGCACTACCAGAATGGGAATGCCAACCTTGCTGGCAATATCTTCAAATGACGTAGACTGGGCCCGTGCATCCTCAACCGCATCGTAAACTGACTGTATCTCGTCTTGGGCTTTTTTGAGTTGCAGACGCTCGGTCAAAACAGCCTTTACCTCTTCCAGGGTCTGTTGATGCTCCGGCTTCACTTTTACCACTTTAAGTAGGGCCGTGTTGAGCGACCCGACAACAGGCGCACTCACGCTGCCTTCTGCGAGGGAAAATGCGGCTTCCGCAATTTTCTCATCCAGAAGATCGGTTTTCATTTGTCCGTTGAACGTGATGTCACCGGGCTTTTGGCCTAGCTCGCCTGCCAGCTTTACAATGTCTTCACCCGCCGCAATTCGGGCCCGGGCTTTTTCCGCAGCCGCAGTATCAGCAAAGGACACTTGAATGATGTCGCGTTTTCCAGGTTCGAAATAATCCAGCTTGAATGTGGCATATCCGTCGGTCAGCTCTTGATCATTGATCTGGATTTTGGACGCCATGTCCTTGGGTTCGACCTTGAGCACGGCAATCGATCTATATTCCGGCGCTGTATAGGCAGCGGGCGCAAGCTCATACTGCTTCTGCAAATCAGCAGGGGTTGCTGCGGGAACATCTGCTTTGGACACGGTGAAGGTGAAATAGCGCGCATCACGCACTTCATCCCGATAACGCGTCAGCGCATCCAACATGGTGCGGGGCAGAGTGAGGTTTTCACCTGCAAGGCCAGTCATGGTTTGCCGAAGGGTATTGAGCTTCTCCTGCGCAATGTAACCTTGTTCCGTCAGGCCATTTTGCTGCAACAGGCCGCGGAAACGGTTCACGTCAAACTGCCCCTTGCTGTCCTGGAACATTTTCTGGTTCTGGATTGCGGCGGCCACGGCTTTGTCGCCAACAGCTATCCCCAGCCGATTGGCTTGAGCATCAATCGACGCCTGTGCGATCAGGCGATCCAGCACCTGCTTGTCGATGCCGAGTTTCTTGGCTTCATCGATTGTGACAGTGTTGCCAGATTGATTTTTGATCTGCTGCAGGGTGCGGTTCAACTCCACACGGAACTGCTCGCTTGGAATGGCCTTGCCACCCACACTGGCCAGATCTTGCTTGAACAGCCCGCGGATGGTTGCCGACACGTCCATTGATGACACGCCGAGCACAGCAAAGGTTGCCATTACCAGTCCGAGCAAAACCTTGGCTACCCAGGTCTTGGCACCGTTGCGCAGGGCCTCCATCATGGTCTGATATCCTTCATCTCAAAAAACAGCGCCGCGGAATCGGGTCCCGGCGCTTCACAGCGACTTATCATAATAGGGAGCGCAGGCCCCGCCTGCAAGTCAAGGATAGCTGTCATTTTCTGCTTTCGTCACGGCGGTGGTGCGGCTATGTGAGGGCCGAAACACGCATTTGGGACTGACACATGCCACAATCGATCAAGCCACTGGTTGCCGGAAACTGGAAAATGAACGGCAATACCGCCATGCTGAAGGAGCCACGCCTGCTCGCCGCCATGATGCGGGATGTGAAAACCAAGTGTGATATTCTGGTTTGCCCACCCGCCATTTTAACCCGCCGTATCCGGGGTGTGCTCAAGGGATCAAAAATCAAGGTCGGTGGGCAGGATTGCCATGCCGCAGCCGCTGGTGCCCACACCGGTGATATTTCTGCCGAAATGCTGGTTGATGCGGGCGCATCCTACGTGATCGTGGGGCACTCCGAGCGCCGCACCAATCACAAGGAAACTGACACAACGGTGGCCGCCAAGGCGAAGGCCGCACACCGGGCTGGCCTCGTCGCCATTATTTGCATTGGCGAAACCCTGGATCAACGTAAAGGCGGCCAGACGCTGGCCGTGATTTCGGAACAGCTCAAAGGCTCCATTCCCGAAGGCTCCAACGCCGCCAATACCGTCGTCGCCTATGAGCCTGTATGGGCCATTGGCACGGGCTTGACAGCCTCAACCGCAGAAGTGGCCGAAGCCCACACTCACATTCGCGAAGATATCGCCAAAATCATGGGCGACGAGGGTGGCAAGACCCGCATTCTGTACGGTGGTTCAGTGAAGCCTTCAAATGCTGTGGAGTTGATGGGAGCAGCCAATGTCAACGGCGCACTTGTTGGTGGCGCCAGCCTGAAAGCCTCGGATTTCATCGGAATCATCAAAGCCTATATGTAAGACTTGTTATTCGGCGAAAATCGCCCCATCTGGCAGACTCGACGCCTCATTGTATTGGAAACGCACATGGAAAACATACTGCTCGTCATTCACCTCATCGTCGCTGTCGTTTTGATCGGAGCCATCCTGCTGCAACGCTCGGAAGGTGGTGCGCTTGGCATTGGCGGATCAGGTGGCGGTGGCGGCAGCCTGTTTTCAGCCCGTGGTGTGGGCAACGGCTTGACGCGCCTTACAGCCATTCTTGCCGTGTGCTTTTTCGCAACGTCAATAGCGCTGACCATTCTGGCCACCCGCACGGGCACCAGCAAGTCGGTGTTTGATGCTCCCGCTGCAAACGGACAAACCGCCCCGGCCCCGGCAAGCGAACCAGTGTTGCCAAATCTGGGTCAGACTCCACCGGCAACGCCTGTAGCTCCGGCGGTACCCGTGCAGTAATAAACGCCTTTGTACTCGCACTTCTTCTCCCTCCCCCTTGTGGCTACCGCATTCACACATCTCGCATTTGCAGGTTGTCCTGATTTCTGATTCACTTATGTCCGTGATTTGGAGGGATTGTGATGGAGATTGTTACGCTGGGGCGGTTTGGCGACCGTCGCCTTGAAAAAGGGGGGTCTTT
>JANPCL010000067.1:0-3589 GCA_031430915.1 Hyphomicrobiales bacterium | reverse complement strand
TATAGTTTTTATAAGAATAAATCATATCAATGATTTCGGCAAGTGGTCTTTTGAGCTGCTTAATTAGCTCTTGTACCATAAAAAATTCTTCTCGAGTATCCGACACTAACTGCCACAGATATTAAAGCCGCTATAAGGCATTCAAAAGCTGCTTAAGTTAGAGGGGAATCTCCTGAAGTTCTTTCTTGATGAAGGTGTCCCGGACGCAGTTGGCCGAGTGCTCATTGAAGCCGGGCACATCGTCATATTCTTGCGTGACTGCATCGCGACTGGGTAGCCCGATGATCTTGTGTGTGTTGCAGCGGAGGAAAATCAAGCCATTCTGGTTGCTTGTGATGGCGATATGAAACAGATGGTAAAAAGATTTGGGGTGAGCAACGGCAGATTCAAGAAATTGAGTCTGGTTAAGATATCATGCAAATCGCCCCAAGCTGCGGCTAGGATGAAATCGGCACTGAGTCTTGTTCAACACGAATGGAACTTCAATTCTGAGAGTGCTGTACGCAGACTGTATGTTGAGATCAAGTCGGCAACCATTTCAACAAATCGATAGCTTTCTGCACTTCACTCAACAAAAAAGGCGGGAACCAGTCCCGCCTTTTTCGAAATCTCTGCTGAACCAATTAGCGTGAATAGAATTCTACCACCAGGTTTGGTTCCATCTGCACGGGGTAAGGCACTTCGCCCAGCGACGGAATGCGCAGGAACTTCACCACGCCACCGCCGATTTCCAGATAGTCTGGCGTATCGCGTTCGGCTGAGGCTTGTGCTTCCTGGACGGCAACCAATTCCTTGGCGCGGTCTGTGAGTTCAACCACATCGCCAGCCTTCAAACGGATTGAAGGAATGGTCACGCGCTGGCCGTTGACCTTGACGTGGCCATGCGACACGAACTGGCGGGCGGCGAATACGGTGGCAACCAGCTTCGAGCGGTACACCACAGTCGCGAGGCGGCGTTCGAGCAGACCGATCAGGTTTTCCGAAGAGTCGCCCTTCAGGCGCACAGCCTCGGCGTAAAGCGCTCGGAATTGGCGCTCGGAAATGTTGCCGTAATAGCCCTTCAGCTTCTGCTTGGCCTTCAGCTGGGTGCCGAAGTTGGACATCTTGCCCTTGCGGCGCTGTCCGTGCTGGCCGGGGCCATATTCACGCTTGTTAACTGGAGACTTTGGACGACCCCAGATATTTTCGCCCATGCGGCGGTCAATTTTATACTTCGCGGTTGCGCGTTTCGTCATCTTTACGGCTCTCCTGGATGCCATTGCATTGGAGCCCACCTTCCTCGACGCTGGTTTCCCAGCCGACAGACCGCTGCAACAGCGACCACAGGTAAGCAAACACGGAGCCTTTCGGGCTCCGCGCTGCCAGTTCCCTAGTCGAAGCGTGTGGCGATGTCAAATCTCTTGCAGGGCAGCGGCGGAGCCTTAAAACAGGCCGCAATGAACCGGACTTTCAGCTCCTCTTTACGCGATGCCACAGCCATTCTCGTGGTGGCAATCTATGTGCTGCCGATTGTGTGGTGGGGTCTGTCAGCCTTCACGCCGTCCGATGCGCTGCTGGACCTCACACGCGTCCTCACATTTGACTTTACGCCAACGCTGTCCAACTTCGCCCTCACCATGCTGGGTGCTGGCGGCACCATATTCGACTCCCGCCAAAGCCTGCTCGATTCCGTCGTCATCGCATTGCTATCAACCGCCATCGTCCTCACCGCCGCCCTGCCCATGGCCTACGCCTTGTCGTCATTCACCTTCAAGCTAAAAGCCCGCTGGCTCAATCTGGTGCTGCTGCAACGCTTCATGCCCCCCATCGCCATCATATTTCCATTGGTGATGATCTATCACAGCGCAGGCCTGCTCGACACCCGCCTCGGCGTGGCACTCGCACACTCTGGCATGAATCTCCCCTTTGCCATCCTGCTGCTGAAATCTTTCTTCGACGACGTGCCCCCCGAAATTTCCGAAGCCGCAAAACTCGACGGGGCAACCCGTTGGGAAAGTTTTACAAAAGTGGTGCTGCCAATGGTGAAAGGCGGCGTGGCGGCAACGGCAATACTGGTGTTCATCTTCTCGTGGACCGAGTTCTTGTTGTCATTGTTCCTCACGCAAAATTTGCGCACCATGCCTGTGCAGGCGGGCATTCTGGTCATGAACATGTGGGGCCTGATTTCATCACTGACAGTCACAGCACTCATACCCGCATTTATCTTTGTGATGCTGGTGCAGAAACATCTGGTCCGTGGACTGACGATGGGATTGTATAAATAAGAGATCCCTTTCCGTCACCCCAACATCGCCAACACCCGTTGCACCGCCGCCCGCTCATTCATCGCCGCCCGATGCGCCATGATTTTCGGGAACCGCGCCATGTCCACGCCATCCCCTTCAAACCAATTCTCAATAGTATAGAGATAGCCATCCGCCACCGTATATTGCGCTCCCATCACCCATGGCCCGGTGAGATATTCGGTCTCCACCAAAACCGCACAATCCGTCATGGTCTGCGGCACCTTGATCTTCAGGTTCTCAATCACCGCCGGATCATCCGACCAGCGCCCGCCGCGCATCTTGTGAGCATGGTTCACGTGCACCGTAGATGCCAGCCAGGCGTTGAAGGCGTTCATTTTGGCCAGACCAAAAGCATCAGCAGGAGCAAGCTGCGCCGCCGGATAAGTCTGCGCCACGTAGAGCAACAGCGCCACATTCTCCGTCAAAACGCCGTGATCTGTGACCAAGGCAGGCACCCGCGCCTTCGGGTTGATCTTCAGATACTCAGCCGTTTTCTGCTCACCCGCAGCCGTATCAATTTTCCGGAATTCATAGTCAGCGCCCGCTTCCTCCAACGCGATATGCGTGGCCAGAGAGCAGGAACCTTTCGCTCCGAAAAATGTGAGGGCCATCAGGCGGAAATACCCTTGTCAGCCATCAACTGCTTGAGCTCACCCGACTGGAACATCTCCATCAGAATATCAGCACCGCCAATGAATTCACCTTTGACATAAAGCTGGGGAATTGTGGGCCAGTTGGTATATTCCTTGATACCATTGCGCAAAGCTTCGTCAGCCAGCACATTCACATCCGTGAACGGCACACCAAGGTGCTGCAAGATTTGAACCGAACGGCCCGAGAAGCCGCACATGGGGCTATCAGCATTGCCCTTCATGAACAGGACAACGTCGTTGGATTTGACGGTGGAGTCGATTTGGTCGTGTGTGGTGGTCATTTGTCTTGTCCTTTTAGATAATCAAGTTGCGTTGTAATTGTTTGTTTCGAAACGATCTGTGATTCAACATCCATGTCGATCAGGCCTTTGCGTGGCTTTTTCCAGTCAGAGAACGCTTCCCAAAACGCATAAATTGCATAGGCACCTAGCAGTAAAGCTGCAAACCATAGTTTTTCCTCGTTCACTCCGGCACACTCGTGGTCAAAGCCAGTGCATGCAGCACACCGCCCATATTCCCCTTGAGCGACGCATAAACCATCTGGTGCTGCTGCACCCGTGATTTACCCTTGAACGCCGATGACACCACCGTGGCAGAATAGTGGTTGCCATCACCGGCGAGGTCCTTGATCTCCACCACGGCGTCGGGAAG